>CAUJCT010000043.1 GCA_963169345.1 Bacteroidota bacterium | reverse complement strand
GTTGATTAGGCGTTTAAAACCAAATAAATCGTTCTTAAAACTTTGTTGATCCAGGTTTTGAACGCTTGAGTCAAGATACTTCACAGCAAGACAACAAACTAGTTCATTTTTTGAGCAATCAATGCCCACACATTGTTTAATAACTTGTTCCATACTTAATATTATTTAGTTAAAAAATGAAACTTCTCTCTCCGTCTTTCCTCGTTAACGATATTCTAGCTTGATTTGCTCAGCTTTACATTCTGTTCTGACTCATAGAGAAAAAAGAAAGATAAGGCAATCCCTATTTCAGTTAATACCTTAAAGGTTTATTAGGATTTAGACTGCTCTTATCTCCCCTTCATTTTTATATCAAATTTATTGATTTTTCAAACATACGAGGATTTAAGGGTTTGAATTATTTTAATCCGTTATACCCTGCTAGGGTATCTGAAATTAAAAAAACTCTCAAACACAATTCTCCATTCAAAAAATATTCTACTTCCTACATCAAAAATTATCCTTGTTTCAATAATGTGTACTTGTGTTTTTCAATTAAAAAGTAGATTTAAAATGATGATAATCTGAATACTTTTCTTAAAAATTCTAAATCAGGAAATCTTTAAATAGTCATATTTATTCACCATTTTTACGCAACTCCAATCATTAAAGCATCTAACATTCTGTATTATAATAATTTGGTTGTTTAATTAATAACTATGCAATACATTTGCTAAAAAACTAATCAGGGTTATGTTTAATCAAATGCCTTTGACCTTAGAAAGTGAGGCAGGTTTTAAAGCATTATTTGAGTATGCAACTGTTGGCATTCTCGTCATCAGCAGCGATGGGAGAATTGCCTTGGCCAATCCTTGTGTAGAAAAATTATTCGGATACGATCCTGATGAATTATTAGGAAGGGAACTCGAAATCTTAATCCCTGAATCATTTAAAAATATTCACGTCAAATACCGCGAACATTATTTTGATAAACCTAAAGCCCGTCCTATGGGCTACGGTATGGACCTCTATGCCATTAAAAAATCTGGTGAGGAATTCCCTGTTGAAATAAGTCTGGGACACTACCGTCTCGAAGATGAAATGCTGGCTGTGGCCTTTATTACGGATATCACAGAACGCAAGAAATACCACGAAGAGCTCGAAATGAAAGTGAAGGAAAGAACACTTGAACTCACCCAAATGCTCGAACGTGAAAAAGAACTCAATGAGATTAAATCACGCTTTGTGTCTATGGCTTCTCATGAGTTTAGAACGCCTCTCTCAACTATACTTTCCAGTGCCTCTCTGGTCGAAAACTATACTCTGGCAGACGATACTGAAAAAAGACATAAACACATCGACAGAATTAAATCTTCTGTTAAAAATCTGACGGATATTCTCAATAATTTCCTCTCTCTGGATAAACTCGAACAAGGCAAACTGGAAATGAATGAGGATGAGTTTGATCTTAAAGAGTTTGTCTCTGATACAATGGAAGATGTCAAAAGTCTCATGAAACCTGGTCAGAATATCAGCATCTACCACGATGGATTAACTCACACCGTTCAGGATAAAAAGATTCTCCGTAATATCCTGCTCAATCTGTTGACGAATGCTATCAAATACAGCAGGGAAGGCGATGCCATTGAGCTAAGATTGATTGTTAGCGAAGATAAAGTAATCATTTCTGTTAAAGACCATGGAATAGGCATCCCTCCGGATGAGCAGAAAAATCTCTTCGGCAAATTCTTTAGAGCCAAAAATGCAGAAAATATTCAGGGTACTGGATTAGGACTGAATATAGTAAGACGTTATCTGGATTTATTAAACGGAAAAATTGAATTCGAAAGTCAACCCGGAAAAGGTTCAACATTCACCATCACATACCCACATAGAGTAAGTTTATGATTAAGGTTTTAATTATCGAGGACAACTATGAAATTCTGGAGAATACTGTGGAGTTACTGGAACTGGAAGGTTTTGAAGTTATCTCTGCTCACAATGGTGCCGACGGAATTCTTAAAGCCAAACAACATTTACCGGATATCATCCTGTGTGATATTATGATGCCGGAAGCAGATGGTTATCAGGTCTTGTCTGCTATAATTAGCGACCCGGAAACAAAGGAAATTCCTTTTGTGTTCTTAACTGCCAGCGTCGAAAGAAAAGAAGTACAGGCCGGTTTTGATATGGGTGCTAAAGGGTACATTCGCAAACCTTTCGAAACTGAAGAGCTCATGAAAACCATTCAGGAATGCCTGCGTTCTTAATAAGTAATCTAAAACATCACCCAGTGTCCTTTAACTTTTCCCCGACTAAATTCCAGTGCCGGACTTGGTAGTTTGATGCAGTTTAGCACAAACAACAGTGTTTTTATATTCTGGTTTTTAGTTTCAATTTTACTCAAATCATAATCCAATGACAAATAGAATTGACGGTATCTTTCTATATCTCTTCTGTCAAAAATAACATTGTTTTTATCTGTCCAGATATTGTCATCACCGCCAACCATTCCATTGGCACCATAGCCTAAAGCAAGGCCCAGCCAGCTCACTTGTTTTTTTCGGATAGGAGAGTAGCACAACCAGTATGTTTGAGCATTGTAATCCTTTAAAATTCGCTCAGGCATTGTCGAGCCAAGTGTATTTGGTCTTATGGCAGCGTAACTGGAAGGGCTGTACGAAAACTTCATTTTGATTTTCTGCTCATGCCATAAATACTCTTGTCCGGCACTTAGCAATGTACCAAATGTATTGGCAGCTAAATCACCGGCACTGGCTCCCCAGGCACTTGATAATCCATCCCAGATCTCAATTGGATCCTGAAAAATACTGCCAAATAAGGCCCATCTCCAGCGCTTTTCTTTTGGTACTCCCGACCATTTAGCCGCTTCTATGCCTGCTAACCCAAGGTAATAAGAACTGAATGCATGACCGAACTTGTCCATCTGCATCCATTCCTGATTATCGTTAAAAAAATGAAAGCGGCTCGAAGGGTATCCTTTATACCACAACTGGTACAATCCAATATGAGTTAATACGGTTCCTCCTAAACCTGTCGCGATACAGATAACAGAACGCTTCTTATTAAAAGTGTCTGAGTATACTGTTGAAATAGAAGGTTTGAAATTTAAACTATAAGACTTAGTCTGAATAAATAACAGACTAAGTGTAAGACATACTATCAGAAATCTGAAGCGCATTAGCCCAATATGGCAGCTTTACAGGCATCCAGTATTTTGTATGAAGATGCTGAATCAGTACTTTCAGCATAAACTCTCAATACAGGCTCTGTTCCACTTGGTCTTATCATCACCCATTCTTCGTTGCCAAGGTGAAATTTAAAACCATCCATATCTTCAACTTTCTCAACCTGATATGACCCAAATGCTTTGTATGCACCGGATTTACATGCCTGAATAATTGCTTGTTTTTTGGCTTCTTCAATGTGCAAGTCATAGCGCTCAACGGCAAAGGCACCAACTAAAGCATAAGTGTCATCAATTAATTGTTCTATGCTTTTACCTGATTTTGCCATATACTCCAGAATCAACAATCCCATCCAGATACCATCGCGCTCAGGGATATGTCCTTTTACCGCTATACCACCGCTTTCCTCAGCACCAATTAAAACATCATCGGTAATCATATATTCACAGATGTATTTGAATCCAATTTTTGTTGTAATGGTTTCCAGGCCCATCAGTTTGGCAAGCTTGTCTATCTTGGATGAAACAGAAAAACTCTTGACAATTTTACCATTCAGTCCTTTGTCTTTATTTAGATATTGCATCAATAACAATATCAAATGGTGTGAATCTACAAAACGACCTTTGCTGTCAAAGAATCCAATCCTGTCAGCATCACCATCTGTTGCCAGTCCGCAAAGTATCTGTTGGTTATTTCCAATCATTTCCGAGAACTCCATCAGATTCTTTAAGATTGGTTCCGGTGCTGTTCCTCCGAATCCGGGATTATGTATACAATGCATCAGCGAGGCGTCCGGAAGTAATCGTCTGATAACATTTTGTCCTGCACCATACATGGCATCATAAGCAAATTGTTTGGCATAGGCTTTTAAACTTGCTACATCAAATTTTGATTCGATGTGCTGCATGTATAAGTCTTCAAAGTTCGAATAAACTATAAGCCCTTTATCCATGTAATAACTCAGAGACTCTAAAGCAGGTAATGCATTGTAGTCAATAAGCTTTTCTACTTTCTCAATTTCTGCAGGAATAACAGGACCACCGTAATGTGCTTTAATTTTAAATCCGTTGTATGAAGGTGGATTATGGGAAGCTGTTATGATGATACCGGCAAAGGTGTTGAGTTTGGTATTGGCCAAAGATATCATTGGTGTACTGCAAAAGCCTTCACTTAAATAGACTTTAATGCCATGTGATGCCATGACTCTTGCGGTGTTCTCTGCAAACATCTGACCACCAAAACGGCAGTCGTAACCAACAGTGCAACTGTGATTGTCTGAAGTGTTTTTTAACCAGATAGCTGAAGCATGAGCTACTCTTTGAACGTTTTCTACTGTGTAGTTGTCGGCGATTATTTCACGCCATCCGTCTGTTCCGAATTTAATTGTGTACATTCTTAGTTTCTTGAATATTTTACGTAATTACTGACTTGGGTCCACTTGTATTCTTTAAGGGCTTTCAAATATAAGCCTGATTCTGTATAAGCAATCAAATCGCGATTGATTTTATACAAACTGAACTGAAATCCCTTTTCCATGAGTATGTCCTCCATGGTCTTAAAATTGATGAGCAACTGCCATTTGGCTATCTCCTCAAACGTAATGCTGTTGAGCGGTTTATTGTTGACAAATATCCGCAATGAACGAGGTTTATAGACAATCTGGTTGCCTTTTTTCTCCCAGACTTCTGTCACTTCTATTCTGGTTACGGTTACTTCTAAATTTTTCCTGTGATAATCAAAATATTTGTCTGCTCCCAGATTGAACAACACTTCTTTATTGTCATTGAGGTATTTTTCTATAGACCGCATGCAATCTGTACCTGGGTCATTTATTTCTCCAATGTTCTTTTCGATTACATAGGTTACCATCTTTGTCTGTGGGATTTTATACAATCCCTGCACTTTTTTCTTTGAATAAAAAGCATCTTTTTTCACATCAAATGATGCTGATGGATTGACGGAAAAGTCTTTTGCACCAAACTGAAGGACGTTAAAGACATATCGCCTGCTGTATAATGCCTCAATATAGCTTAGCACCGCCGGGCCATTCACATTGGTAGGTATCAGTTCTTTGCCAAGCAATCCTATAGCCTCTGGTAAATCAATATATCCAAAGGAAATTTTGCCTTTTGGCGACTCTGAAAGAAAGGACAAACCAACTATGACAAATTCAGTTCTTCTTCTGCTGCTGGTCCACAATTCATTGATGAATAGATTTTGGGTATGAGCAAACGATACATTATTACTTTCTTCTATATCCTTTAATGCTGCAGGTGAAATGACGATTTGTTTCTTTGGTGAATCCCATAGTTTTAATTTGCCATCCTGTATGTTTTTGTAAATCAGACTTGGCAAATGTTCAACCAGATTAAACCCATTGGTGTCTTCCTGTTCTGCCCTCGATAAATGTATGAGCACAGGCACCTCCGTATACACCCTTGCAGCCTGCAGTTGAGTACAGGACATCAGCAACAGTATGATATGAATGTAACGCTTAAACAAAGGCGTTTTCACCGGTGATTTCCATTCCGAGAATCAATAAATGCACGTCGTGTGTTCCTTCATAAGTAACTACACTTTCGAGATTCATGCTGTGTCTCATGATAGAATATTCGCCTGTAATACCCATGGCACCGTGAATTTGTCTGGCTTCTCTGGCTATTTCCAGTGCAATCTCAACGTTGTTGCGTTTTGCTAAACTGATTTGAGCTGGAGTGGCTTTTCCATCGTTCATCAAACTGCCAAGTCTCCAACAAACTAACTGTGCTTTGGTAATTTCGGTTAGCATTTCAGCCAGTTTCTTTTGTTGTAACTGGAAAGCTGCAATTGGTTTTCCAAACTGTACTCTTTGCTTGGCGTATCTTACAGCCGAATCATAGCAGTCCATTGCAGCACCTACTGCACCCCAACTGATACCATATCTGGCTGAATTGAGGCAGGTCAACGGTCCTTTTAATCCTTCTACCCCAGGCAGCAGATTTTCTTTTGGAACTTTTACGTTGTCAAATACCAGTTCACCTGTAGCACTGGCTCTCAAACTCCATTTGTTATGTGTTTCAGGGGTTGTAAAACCTTCGTAGCCTCTTTCAACAATGATACCGCGAACTTTGCCTTCTTCGTTTTTAGCCCAAACCACTGCAATATCTGCAAATGGAGCATTCGAAATCCACATTTTAGCGCCGTTCAAAAGGTAATGGTCGCCCATATCTTTGATATTGGTTACCATACCGCCTGGATTTGAACCATGATCGGGTTCTGTTAATCCAAAACAGCCCATCAGTTCTCCTTTTGCCAGTTTAGGTAAATATTTGCGCTTCTGTTCTTCGCTTCCAAATTTGTAAATAGGATACATAACCAGTGAACCCTGAACAGATGCTGTAGAACGAATTCCACTGTCGCATCTTTCCAACTCCTGCATGATAAGACCATACGTGATATAGTCCATGCCACCACAACCGTATTCTGCCGGCAATTGTGGTCCGAAAGCCCCAATTTCTCCAAGTCCTTTGATGATATGTCTTGGGAATTCAGCTTTTTGTGCACATTCCTCAATGATTGGCGACAATTCTCTTTTTACCCAGTCTCTTACAGAGTTTCTGATGAGGATATGCTCCTCGGTGAGTAAATCGTCAATTTGATAGAAATCAGGTTGGGTGTATCTGTCCTTTCCTTGATTGTGCTCCTTGAGTGCCTGATAATTTATAGCCGACATGTCTATTATATTTTTTTGCAAAAATAAATATTTTAAGTTGATTGCAGCATCAAATAAAGCAAAATGGAACAAAAAGTCATTGGCCGAATCACTGTAGAGGATCTTAGAATAGCCATTAAAAAGGGATTATATGATACGGAATCGCTGGTAGAGAACGAATTTCTGGTGACTTCTGCTGTTGAATATCTGCATGAAAACCTCCAGGCGGGTCAATACCTGGATTATGCTCAACTCGCTAGTGTTATTAAAAGCAATATGTTGAAACCTAATGGTTTGTTAGAAAAAGTGGCAATGGATATCATTCAGGATGTCAGAAACCATTGGCCTTTTGCAAAATCTGTTTCAGTTAAAATAAAAAAGTTAAACCCTCATTTCAAACATCCAATGACAGCTGTCGTTGTAGATATGATATGGGTCAGTTAGTTCGGTATTGTATTTTATTTTTTATTCTCTAGTTTTGCATCCGTGATTAGAGGCATTTTATCTCTCTCCCTGTTGCTCATCATGATGATGCAGTCGCTGATGCAACTGGGATTGATTGCCTATTACAATCTCAATATCGAAGAAATCGAATCTCTTTATTGTGTCAACAAAGACAAACCTGAAATGTGCTGTAAAGGCAAATGCTTTATCGGCAAACAACTGGATAAGTCACAACAGGAATTGCCTGTTAAAAATGCCACTGAAGAAAAAGAATTGCCATTTTTTCTTTTACCTGAGTCTAAATCTAATCCGATTGGTCTGACTGTTTACTCGAACAATTCCGATTTTTCTATTCAAAATACTAAGGATGGATTCCCTCTGGGTGTCTTTTATCCACCTGCATTCTTGGCCTGATTCTCCGACTTTTTTACCTCTCTGATGACTCAGAGAATTTTATCTGCCTGTGACTAAAAGTCTTAGGTCAACATTTACCAAGAATTAATAAAATAATGCAACGACTTATATTGACGTGTGTCTTAATGATACACAGTTACGCCATGAATGCATGCGATATTTGCGGATGTTCTGTTATGAGCGGAAGTCCGGGAATTTTACCAAAATACCGTTCCCACCTCATAGGATACAGAACTTCAATGAGACAGTTCGATAATGCTCATCCGCCTTCAATAATTAACCCTGAAGGGTCTAAAAGCTCAAACTATTATACCACTCACGAACTGTGGGGAAGGTGGTATCCTCATAATAAATTGCAAGTATTTGCAGGTCTTCCTTACAATGATTACCGCTTGACTGAAAACAATCATACCAAGCATATAAGCGGCTTCGGTGATGCAACATTGCTCCTGAATTATCTCTTAATCAATACGGGAGATACGGGTGGACAAAAGTTCAAACATTTGCTTACCCTCGGTCTCGGAGCCAAATTCAATACAGGAAAGTTTGATGCCAATGAAATTGCTGGTTTTCAATTAGGCTCAGGTACTAAGGATTACCAGGCCTATCTTTCCTATACTGCCCGTTTGGGTCAAATAGGTGCTTTAAGTGAAATCAACCTGAGATATATGGGCATTAATCCTAACCAATACAATTTTGGGGATAAACTTTTCTTTGCTCAAAAGATGTTTTACTGGGTCAAATTAGGCCAAAGCAGCATACTGCCTCATATTGGTTATTTCTATGAGAAATCAGGCGTTGATAAGGTTAAAGGTATTGTGCAGGATTATACCGGGGGCACCTCTCATCTTTTGGGTTGCGGCGCTGATTTATATATCTCTGACTTTAATCTTGGCTTCAATATTTACAAACCGGTATACCAGAATGTGGGGGATGGTATGCTCAGTGAATCACCCCGCTTACAATTCAATTTAATTTATATCATTAACAAAAAACCATCATGCAACTAGCAAATTATTCAATTATGAAAAATAAAAATTTAAAATCAATTCTTAGCGTATTACTCTTAGGCTTAGTTTTCGTTACCGCTTGTAAAAAAGAGGACGACGACCACGAACACAATTCAGGAAGTGATACAACTAAACCTGCAATAAGCCTAACCTCACCAACATCCATGCAGATGTACAACAATGGCGATACGGTTAAAATCAGAGGGATGGTTACAGATGCCAGCCTTCACGAATTGTTAATTAAAATTACCAGAGATTCGGACGGCACTGTTCTGTTTCAGGAAACCCCAACAGTTCACGACCTGACCAGTTTTTCCATTAATTCAAATTGGAAATCTCAGGTAACCGATCATACCAATGCAACTGTTGTTGTGCTGGCTGAAGACCATTCATCTAATGTTGCTTCAGATACATTGCATATTCATATTATGCCTTAAGTTAGTCAGATTTCAATAGACTTTATATCAATTTGGGAAGTCGGTTAATTTAACCGGCTTTCTTTTTTTTGCGCCAATGCTGCACTTTAGGTAATTTTGCGAAGTGAAAAAGATAGACAGATTTTACGCTACGGTTAAAGGCGAAAACAACCGAACAATGGGCATAGACCTTACTGTACCTGTATCTAAAACAGCAGTTCCTGTAGTGGTTTTTTGCCACGGATTTAAAGGATTTAAAGATTGGGGTCATTTTAATTGGGTAGCTCAGTCTTTCGCAGAACAAGGTCTGGCATTCCTGAAATTTAACTTTTCTCATAATGGAGTGGTGATGGATTCACCTACTGAAATTACCGATCTGGAGGCTTTTTCTAATAACAATTACAGCATAGAACTAAAGGATCTAAATACGATTATAGATTTTGTATATGAAAATGCGGAAAAATATAATCTTAATCCAAGTGATTTGAGTTTGATTGGTCACAGCAGAGGTGGTGGTATAGCTCTGTTAAAAGGTGCTGAAGATAAAAGGGTAGCTAAAATAGCCTTATGGGCATCCTTGTCAGAGTTTGATTCATTCTTCTGGCCTGAAACTATTAAAGAATGGGAAGCCAATGGAGTGGTATATGCTGAAAACAAAAGAACCGGTCAGAAATTACCTCTTAAAAAACAGTTTTACGATGATTATCAAAAAAACAAGACCAGTCTGGATATTAGAAAAGCAGCTAAAATGCTCGATAAACCATTGTTGATTGTACACGGAGTTAAAGATGAAAGTGTAAATATTCAACACGCCGAAACTTTATACAACTTAGTTCAGCATTCTATTTTTATTCGTGTTGAAGACGGTGATCATACTTTTGGTGCTAAACATCCATTTAAATCTGAAACGGATGTAACACCCATGTTGGAAGAATTGGTTGAGAATACAGTTGAATTCTTCCTGGATTAAATTCCAACTATATCAAAGGCAAAATGACCATTTCCTGTACTTTGCCATATCCTGAGCCAAACGGGTAACAAAGCCTCCATGCCTCTGGCGCCTTTAATATCTCCTAAATCCAGTGTTTTTTTCCATCCAAATTCATGAAGGATTTCCTTTATGTCTGATTTAGCTTTGTCATGATTGCCGCACAACAACATAGTGGCGTTTCCTCCACATCTTGATGCGTCAGCCATCACTTCACAATTGACCATATTAAGAGATTTTACTATAAAGGTTTGAGGTAATGCATCCTGAATCGCCTCTGCCAGTGAATAGGTATTCGACCATTGCGGATACAATGATGGCGGCATTCCATTCGAAAAATCCAAAGGATTGCTTAAATCCAATATGGTCTTTCCTTTTAGTTTTTCTTTGCCTGCCAATTCAAATACTTCCAGAGTGATGGCGCCTTTTGTGCAATTAATAATGAGGTTGGAGAATTCTGCGGCGTCGCTGAATGTGCCACACAATGCGAGTCTACCATTCTTGTCAGCCCATTCTAGTGCCTTCTCATTGTCTGCAGTACGCGAACCCATCATAACTCTGTGACCGAGTTGAATCAGTTTGTTGCCTAGTGTTCTGCCTACGACTCCTGTTCCGAAAATGCAAAAGTGGTCTCTTAAATAAGATTTTAAACAAATTGCAAGTATTTTGTTCTCATGCAAGACGAATTCTGAAAGGCATACTGTTTAAAGTCTGGCTAAGGAATTCAACGCAGCAGGAGGACAAAAGACGTCTCGATTTTTGTTAAACATATTAGCAGGATTTGTCAAAAGATTATTTTAGTGACCACTTAATATGTCTTTCATGATTATTTGATGTTTTGGTTGAGTTTCTTTTCAATTTTTTCCAGTAATTCAAACTGTTTGGCCTGTGTTTCAAAGAGCGATTTGACCTGTTCTTCAATTAACATATCCATTTTGTTGTGAAGACTTCTGATTTGAATTTCAGCTTTGAGATTGATGAGGTAATCGTTTTCGCTTCTCTTTCTGTCCTTTTCTTCCTGTCTGTTCTGACTCATCATGATAATCGGCGCTTGCAGTGCTGCTACACATGATAATATCAGATTGAGTAGGATAAATGGATAGGGGTCAAAATGCATGGTATGCGTTAATGACCATACATTGAAAATAATCCATAAAACCAACACAGAACCAAAACTGATGATGAAGTACCAACTACCACCGAATCTGGCAACTTTATCTGAAATTTTCTGACCTCTGCTAAGTTCCTCGGCAGGCGGATTCATTAAGTTCTGCATGATGAGTTGCTCTTCCTTAATCGTTTCCTCTACTATCTTATGCAACTTGTCAATTCGTGCTGTTTCATTGCTTAAAATGGATCTGATATCCTTGTTTTTCATCTGTCGTCTGATCTGTTAATGGATAACAAATATAAGCATGAATCGATAGCAACAATTGAAATAAATTGTTAATCAAATTTAGTTTGAAATTAAAAGGAGTGATGGGATAACCTAAGGTTCTGAATTATAATCAACGAATCAATGTTATCACACCTTGAATTACCTGGGATTTGCCATCATCTTTCTTCAATCCGAAATCAAAAATGTAATAATAAGTTCCGCTTGGACATTCTTCTCCGGTGTTAAACAACTTGCCATTCCAGTTTTTGTTGTCCGAATCTTCGGCATCTTCGAAGCTCTCATAAACCAACACTCCCCAACGGTTGTAAATCTGTAAATGATAAGAAGACTCACCTTCTATGATGATATCAAACTGGTCATTCTTTCCGTCAAGTGCACCTGGTGTAAAAACATTGCCTATCTGGAATGCTGACAAATAGTCGTTGAAGATTTGCTTGCAGACTGTATCGGCGCAACCATAAGGTATAGTAGCGATTAAACATACATTGTATTGTCCGGTATCATTGCCGTAATTATAACTCGGATTGGTCTCAGTTGAATTCAAGGAACCGTCTTGTCCAAAATCCCAATTGTAGGAAGCACTTCCGGGAACTGATTTGTTATTGAAATTAAATATTGGAGCTTTGCTGTTTGGGCCTAATTCAAAATCGGCTGTTACCCCCATCACCACTATGGTTTTGCTTGATGAATCGCGACACTGGTCTTTTACGATATCCTTGTAATAAGGTTTCAATTGCACAGTATAACTGCCTGTTTTTTGAAATGCATGTGCAACTTTAGATGGAGAAACTCCGGTGTCTTTAAAAGTAGTATCTCCAAAATCCCAGAATTCTCCAATATAACCTGAATCGCTTAGACTGGTAAAGAGGATTTGACTACCCGTACAAATGGTGTCAATTGAACTGATACCAGTCTTAATCAATGGCAATACCAATACTGTTCTATGTGTGTCTTTCTGGAAAAGCTTGTCAGGGAAGGTAACCACACAAGCTTCATATTTTTTAGTAAACGGATTGTAAACCGTATCGATACCGGTTAAACTGATATAATATCTACCGGGCTTGGTATATTTAAAATTCTGGTCAGCCTTGCTTGGAGTTTGAAAAGTTGTATTTGCCGAATCACCAAATGCCCATATATATTGTTTGGAAAATCTTGAATTATTGACAAAAACTGCATCGAGGCTATTGCAACCAATTGTATCCTTAATTGTGAAATAAGGTTTAGGTCCAATGACATTTATTTCAAAGAAAATAGTGTCTTTACAACCTGAATAAGTCTCTACTGCATGCGCTGCAGGAATTTTGTCAAGAGAGGTGTTTAAAGTTTGAAGTGGATTTCTCTGTAATGAAGAAAATGTACCATTGCCAAATTGCCATGAGAAAATTTTGATACTATCGATGTATTTTGTTGGATAAAAATCTCTGTATTCCGGGTTCTTAAAAAAGCTGGATGAATCGAAAAACTGTTTAAGTTCCGAACAATACACCACATTGCCGCTTCTCTTATAATTGGCTCTGACATCCTGAATAAAAATCGAATCTCTAAGCGTGTCTTTACAACCGAATGAATCAGAAATCATCATTTCATAAGGCAGGAAACCCCCTTTATTAAAATTGACACAGGGGTTAAATTTGAGCGTTTTACCTCCTGCATCCGGGAAGTTCCAGGATACTTTGTTATTGGGTGTGTTACTCGTCCAGAATTGATTTGAACGGAAGCTGTATACCCCAGGATAAAAACAGACTGAATCGTATTTGCAATTGATGAATTTTGGTGTACTCATGGACATGGCCAGTCCTTTGGCTATATCATACCGTTTTCTGAAAATACAGCCCCATTTGTTTGTCGTTACAATTAAAATACTCGAATTGAATCCCGATCGGTTATAGATATGCATGATAGAATCCACTTTCTCATAAGCTCTGTAAGTGGTATCAATATTGCCAGAATCGCCCCAGTAAATCTCTATTCGGTCGCCTTTGTAAAAATCCGGTGTTTTGAATTTTACACTAAGTGCAAATGGTCTGCAGTCGTTATAAGCATCAAATATCAAACTGTCCTGACGTGGTTCGTGAACAATGATTTTTTGCTTTCTAAATACTGTATCATAGAAATCAATGGTATCTCTGTGTATCAGAATGGAATCGTCACCAAATTTCTCGGCCCATTCGTATAAGGTCGTTTTAAATGTGAATCCTACATCAAATGTACCTTTCAATGGTGCTGCCAGTACATTTGGAAATAGAATCCAGTTTTTACCCGTATCTATACTGAATTTTTCAGGATAGGGTGGAAGTACTTTATCTTTAAATATATCATCCTGACAAACATCAAATGTATCCGGTAACAGAATCGGACTGCAATCCTTCATGCTTATCTCTGCCCGGCTGGTATCAAAACATCCTGTCACGGTATCGGTCATGACACACATCACAAACATGGGTTCTGAATTGATTGCAAATTGATGTCTGGTCCACCAGTCTCTCGATTCGTTACAGTTTCTGTTTTTATTGATGTCTTTGGTACGGTAATTAACACAATTTTCCCCATTTGGATCAGGTATAATCCATTTGTAACTCATGCGTTCTCTCGGTACGCCAGATGATGTATCGTACAAAAAGACTTCGCGATTGCTGAAACACTGCCTGCCATCAATAATTTTCATTCTGCCCATTGGGCCAATAACGTGTACGTAATTTCTTAATGTATAAGTGCAACCTCCTCTGATGATTTCAACCTTAACTTCTCTGTAACCTAAGCCTACTCTTGTGAAAAAATAGAAAGTATTTGCTTTAGCCTTTGGATTATATACCCCATCAAAGTACCATTTTATATCATCTCTTTTAACATTAGGTATTGTGGCTTCATTTAATGAACCATCTGAAAAACATCTCAAAGTATCCAGTAAGTCTATTTTCGTTGGCAATGGGTCTACAACCACATTAAACTGTTGGGTCATAGTATCAACACAAAGATTGCCACCATCTGTAATCAATTTAATAGTGATGAGTTTGCTGTTTTTGAAATGATAACATTTGCTGCCGACAAAATAAGAACCGGTATCAACACTAAATGTATCCACATACCATCTGTAATGTGAATTGGCTGGTTTTGCTCCAACGGTTGAAAGATTTTTTAAGCAGACTCTTCCTGTTTGACAATCAAAAAAATCGTAAGTGATGCTGAAGTTTGGTTTAATGTTTTCTGCAATTGTCAATTCTTTGTTTAAGCTGGCTTTGCAACCGTATTTATCAGTCAGCTCCATTTTAATAGTATACTTATCAGCAACCGGGTATTGGTGACAAATACTATCGCCTTTTGTTGGATTGGTTTTGATTGTGAATGAACCATCTCCCCAAACCATCATCCTGGATACTATGGTTTGACCAGTGGCAGCAGGAGAACTGGTGTCTCGGTAACAAACAGAGTTGCCCAGATAACATGAATCACTGCTGGGAATATAGAAATACCCTGGCTTAGGTAAACCCACAACTTCAATTTTTTGAGTGTCTTTTGCTGTACTGCTATTGGTAAATGTAGCCTGAACTTTGACAAAATATATTCCGGTTGTTGTGTAGGTGTGACTAGGACTTGTATTGGAAGAAAATACACCATCTCCAAAGTCCCATGAAATACTGCTTAAAGTTAATCCGCTTGGAGGTGTATATGTAAAGTTAGTGAGATTCCCCAGACACTCGTATGAAGGCACATTGATTTTGCCTTGTGAACTGGCATTTTCAATACGCAAAAAAATAAAAAGAAGTAAGAGGACAGAGGTAGAAAATCTCATACGCGTCGAAATTAAATCAATTTCATTTACTTCCAAAGTTTATTTTAAAATTATGACAATTAGCTAACAATTCATTTTCAACATTTTAATCTACCCATTAGCGTATTTCCTTTGTGGGTAAAGTCCACAGGCTTTCTTAGGTATTTTTTATCTAAAACTCTACTTTTGCATGCCCAATTGAATAGGTTTCAATTTCATATCAATAACATACCTGCCGCCCTTTACGCTCTCGGACTGAGGGATGTAGTCATTAGCCCCGGTAGCAGAAACGCGCCTCTTATAATGGCCTTCTCACGTTTCGGTAAATTCAGATGTTTGTCTTCTTTGGATGAAAGATCTGCAGGATTTGTTGCTTTAGGTATAGCTAAACAAACCGGAAGACCTTGCGCTGCTATCTGTACCAGTGGATCGGCTGTTGCCAATTATTACCCTGCTGTGCTCGAAGCTTTCTATATGCAAATACCTTTGCTCATCATCAGTGCCGACAGACCAACTGAAATGATTGATCGCTGGGATGGACAAACCATTCATCAATCCAATTTGTTTTTTCCGCATATCAAAGCCTCTTTTCAATACCCGGTTTTTCAGACTTCGGATAATTCGGATGCACTTACAGATATATGCAGAGATTTTTATAAATCTGCAATTTCTGGTGTTAAAGGTCCTGCCCATCTTAATGTTCCAATGGACGAACCTTTGTACGAAGCTGTAAATGATAAATTCGATTACCCTGTAGTTGATTCTGATTCGAATCAGGAAGATTCAATTTCATATTCGACTGTCATTGATAAAGATTTAATCGAAACTATTCAATCAAGCAATAAGATACTTTACATCATTGGAGCTGAGAATGTAGGAAAAGAAGCGCTGGCTGAGCTTCGTACTTTGTCACTTAAAATACCTGTTCTTGCGGATGTTTTATCTAATAACAGAATTCAGCAACCTCTCAGTAACTGGGAATCGGCTCTCATCAATTTAAATCAGAATGACATAGCATATTTTATGCCTGAAGTTTTAATCAGTTCCGGTAAAATGTTGCTGAATAAAAAACTTAAGCAATTGCTCCGACAGCATACCCCAAAACTGCATATACATCTGGAACCAAACGGATATTGCGCGGATACTTTTTTCTCTCAACCAAAGGTTATCCGATTGACACCAAAATCATTCTTTGAATCTGTAAGTTTCCCTTCTGTTAATATTGAATATCACAATCAATGGGCTTTATTATGTTCCAACAGAATTGAAAAGGAAAAACATTTTAACTGGAATGAATGGTCGGAGTTAACTGCAATCAGACAAGTGATTGAGCGTCTGGATAATGTGGTTTTGCATCTCGCTAACAGTATGACAATAAGAAATGTGGCTTATCTGGCTCAGTACTTAAATGAATCTGTTGAAGTGCACTGCAACAGAGGCGTCAGTGGTATCGATGGATGTACATCAACTGCATTGGGAATGGCTTTAAGTGACAGCGAGAAATCTCATGTTTTAATAACAGGCGATTTAGCATTTCTATACGACAACAATGCATTTTTGATCAATGAATTACCGACCAATTTCAAGGTAATTGTCATGAATAATGAAGGAGGGGGCATTTTTACAATGATAGACGGACCTGCTTCCATGAGAGAGCTAAATCCATTTATGACGACTCCTCATCAAAGAAATTTGAAACAACTTGCAGACTTGCATGTTATTAAGCATATAAGCGCCGGGAATATGGAAGAATTGAATACTGGTCTCAATACTTTACTATCAGAACCCGGAATTGCCATATTAGAAATACTAACAAATCAATTTAAAAACACTCAAATATTTAATCAATTCAAACATTAATACTTATGTCTAAAAGAGAATGGCAAACCATTAAGACCTACAGTGAAATACTATTCGACTATTTTGAAGGTATTGCTAGAATCACCATCAACCGACCGCGTTATCACAACGCATTCACACCTAAAACCAATATGGAAATGATAGATGCCATGGATTATGCCCGCGAGCATCCAGACATTCAGGTTGTCGTATTAACCGGTGCAGGAACTGAAGCTTTTTGCAGTGGTGGTGACCAAAACATTAAGACAATTGGCGGTTATAAAGATGAAAACGGCGTGCCTCGTTTAAACGTATTGGATCTTCAAAAACGCATTCGCTCTCTGCCTAAACCTGTAGTTGCTATGGTTAATGGCTGGGCTATAGGAGGGGGGCATGTATTGCATGTTGTATGCGATTTAACCATTGCAAGTGATAATGCCAGATTTGGTCAGACCGGACCAAGAGTAGGTAGCTTTGACGGTGGATTTGGAAGTTCTTACCTGGCAAGGATAGTAGGTCAGAAAAAAGCCCGTGAAATTTGGTTCCTTTGTCGTCAATACACTGCTCAGGAAGCTCTTGAAATGGGTTTGGTCAACAAAGTTGTTCCTCAGGAATTGCTGGAAGATGAAGTAGTACAATGGTGCCACGAGATGATGTTGATGAGTCCGATTGCTCTGCGTATGATTAAATACGGACTGAATGCTGAACTGGATGGCCAGGCAGGTATTCAGGAATTGGCTGGAAGTGCTACTTTGCTGTATTATTTCACGGATGAAGCACAGGAAGGTCGCAATGCCTTTATGGAAAAACGCAAACCTGATTTCAAAAAATACCCTAAGTTTCCTTAAAAATAAAAAAGTACAACAAGCTGGAGATGGCGTTATTAAAGAGAATGCGCATTTTTATGAAATTTTTTTCAAAAAAAATGACAAATTTTGAAGCGAAATCTCCTGCTTGCTTGTCTAATGAATTAGGATAGGAAAATTTTTACCATTTAACATTTTATTACTCAATTGTCAGAACTTGTTCAAAAAGCAAGCTCAGCAATAATTCAGAACCTAATATTGAGTTATTTAGATGTTAGAGTTTGAATTTAAGTTAAGACAATTGTTCATTTGAATCAATTTAGTCTTAGTAAAGATGGAAATGAGGTATTTATAATGTTAAATTAGTATTAATTTTAGGCAAAAATGAACATAAAATTTACATTCAATCCATTGATTAAAAGATATTGCGGATGGCAGTTTTACTGCACGGGGACTAGTCTAAACAGTCCTCAATTTTGCCTTTCAAATTCAGAAAAACTTCACACAGAATTAATCGAAAAAATTTCGTTTGATATAAAAATAAACATACTTTTGCAACCTTAACAAAAAAATAGAATTTAAATGAGCCAAGCACAATCTAAAAAATCTACGAACTGGGTAAGTATTCTTACCATTCCAATTTCATTCGTTGTAGCAATTTGCGTTTATGTCTTCATTTTTGGAGATCCAAACAACTTCAATGCCGATGGATCACCAAAAGAAGGTAATTTCTTCGCTATCATCCACGAAGGTGGTGTGATTGTACCAGTATTGATGACACTTTTCATCACCGTTTTAACAGTTGTTGTTGAGCGTATGCTTATCATCAGCAAAGCTAAAGGTAAAGGTACTCTTGAATCATTCCTTCAGGATATCAAAACTAAGTTGAATTCAGGTGAAATCAGCCAGGCTACAGCTTCATGCGACAAGCAAAAAGGTTCTGTTGCCAATGTAGTTAGAGCAGGTTTAACCAAGTACAATGAAATGACAAACGAACATGAAATGGAAAAGGAACAAAAAGTACTTGCAATTCAGAAAGAAATGGAAGAAGCCACTTCACTGGAATTGCCAATGCTTGAAAAGAACTTATCCATTTTGGCTACCATCGCTTCAGTAGCAACTCTTGTGGGTCTGTTAGGTACAGTAATCGGTATGATCAGAGCGTTCGCTGCTTTGGCAACTGCCGGTACTCCTGACCCAGCTGCCTTGTCATCAGGTATCTCTGAAGCTTTGATTAACACCGCTATCGGTATCGGTACTTCGGCTATCGCCATCATCTTCTACAACGTGTTTACTAACATGATTGACAAGTTGACTTACGGTATCGATGAAATCGGTTTCAGTATTTCACAGACTTTCGCGTCTAAAAATAAATAATCAACCCCTAACATTTAAAGGTAAACCATCTAAGAATGCCTAAAGTCAAAGTTCCACGTAAAAGTACATCAATAGACATGACCGCCATGTGTGACGTGTCGTTCTTGCTACTCACGTTTTTCATGCTGACATCTAAGTTCAGACCACCTGAGGCTGTGCCTATCGACCTGCCTAACTCCCGCTCTCAAATTAAACTGGAGAATATCATGACTATCTCCATTGATAAAGACGGAAGAGTTTTCTTCGGTTTGAATGAAACATCAACAAGAGAACAATTGTTGGAAAGAATGCTTAAGAACCATCCGGAAATTAAGTTGACCAACAATCAGAAAACGGCTTTTAAAGGTTTAGATCAGATTGGTTTTTCATTGGCCGAAATGCCCGGAGTGCTTGCGCTCAACCCCGAGCAGTTTAAAGCCTATAAAATGAAAGGTATTCCCACCGATTCAGTGAATAATGAATTGGCCGAATGGGCTTTCCAAACCCGTTATGTGGACGGTGAAATGAAAGTCGCCCTTAAAGGTGATAAAAAATCAAATGTGAAGGTGTTTAATGATGTTATCAATACCATTACCGAGAAAGTAGATATTCACAAGATCAACCTCATTACCACTTTGTCAGGATCCTCACAGAAACAAGTAAACAACGAAGAAGCAACCGAAAATAAATAAACGATGGCTGAATTAAATACCGCGGAAGGCGGCAGTAAAAAGAAACATGGTGGGAAGAAAAGGTCGAAGAAAATGTCGACCAAAGTCGATTTGACCCCAATGGTTGACTTGGCTTTCCTTTTGATTACCTTCTTCATGTTGACCACTACATTGAATAAACCCAATGCAATGGAACTGTCTATGCCTAAAAAAGAAAAGGATCAGAAAGAACAGTTACAAATTGATAAAGGTCGCTTACTGACCCTGATTTTAGATAAAGACGATGTGGTTTGGTATTACGAAGGTGATATTAAAGCTCTCGAAGACCCAACTGCTCTAAAGAAATCTGAATTTGCCAACGAAAAAGGTATCAGAGATATCATTTACGATAAACAAAACAGATTGCAAACAGAGTATGGCAATAAAGATACCATGATTTGTATTATCAAAACAATTGATGATGCTGTTTATGGCAATGTTGTCGATGCTTTGGATGAAATGGATATTACCGACGTTTCCCGATTTGCTTATCAGGAGCCCGCTCCTCAGGAAAAGGAAGCTGTGTTGAGAAAAAGAAATGAAAAATAATTTTGTGTAACCTATTTACCTATTATAAACAACCTGTATTAACCTTAAAATTTGAAAGCAATGGACAGTAACAAAAACTTTTACGGGCAATCCATGGATGAGATTGTTTTCGACAATCGCAACAAGGGTTATGGTGCATTTCAATTGCGCAACATCTACCAAAAGACCTTGATGAAAGCACTGATCATAAGTGTCAGTATCTTCGTTCTGGGTCTCTATTCGCCTAAAGTGGCTACTCAATTAGGATTGTTCAATCCTGATGAAGAGGAAAAAGAAGATACTGTTCAAGTTCAGTTGATTGAACCTCCTTCTATTAAAAAGGAGCCTGAAGTGGAACCACCACCACCACCACCTGAAGTTGAAGAAGTTAAAATAGAAAGAGCTACTGTCAATTTTAGAACAATGGTAGCTGTTAATAAGGAAGATGCTAAGGATGATCCTCCAAAACAAGATGATACCAAAGATAAAGATATTGGTAAAAAGAACATTGATGGTGATAATACCGGTGCACCTCCACTGCCAAAATCTGACCCGGGTACAGGTAAATTACCGCCAGATAACAAAATTCACGAAGATGTAGATATCAAAGCTGAATTCCCTGGAGGTAAAGCCGCTTTCACAGTCTGGTTAAGTGAAAATACCGAATATCCTGAAGCTGAAGAAGCTGCAGGTATTACAGGTGAAGCTATCGTATTGTTCGTTGTGGAAGCTGATGGTAAAATATCAAGTGTTAAAATTGAAAGATCTTCCGGTTCTAAAGGTTTGGATGCCGCAGCAATTGATGTAATCAAAAAAGCTCCAAGATTTAAACCTGCCATGTTGAATGGTGAAAAGGTGAGATCTTACGCAAGAGTTCCAATTGTATTTGAAATCGGAGACGAATAAGTCTTCTGTTTCAAGTTCCTAAAATGAAATTTAAAGAAATTCTAAAATATCCGGGGTATGTCTTCAAGTTTGGGATATACCTCGTTTTTATTTTAATGGCTCTAATGATTTACTTCAAAGATATTGAAGGATTCAATGATAAAAGCCTTAAAACCATCTATTCTGCAGCCCTCTTACTCTACGGACTGTATAGAATTATCAGAACTTATCAGGATCTGAAAGCTGAAATAAAAGAAAATAACAATTCGGATATCGGATAATTATGTTGAATAACAAATTCCTGAACATAAAGCCATCTGCTGCCATGAAAACATACTTTTTAAGTGTTTGTTTTGGAATATTCGCTGTATTGTTTATTTCATGCAACAACTCAAATTCTAAAACAACCAGTGTGACTGCTGTTGATACCATTCAGTGTTGGGTCGACTCCAGTTTGCAAGTCCTGGCGCAGGAACAAACAAAAGCATTTCATAACATTTATAAATTTCCTAGATTGCAACTCAGCATTTACAGTGAAGCTGATATCGTTCAGGCGCTCATAGATAACAAAGTAAATCTGGCTATTCTGCACCGCTTGCTCGATTCATCTGAAATGAAGCGCATCTATAAAAAGGAGAATTTCATGCCTAAACAGTATGAATATGCTTTTGATGCTTACGTTTTGGTCACTTCCACTGAAACAAATTACGACTCTCTGGATTATTCAACATTCAGAAATTACTTCTTTGGGAAAGCCCCTCAACTTGAAACCATATTGGTAGAGAATATAAAATCTCAATCTCTGATGTTTCTGAAGAACCATTTTGAACTTGATAATAAAGCCTTGAGCAGATTGAATTCACTGGGTTCTCTGACTGCCATGATGCAATTTTTGAGAGACAATAAAGGAGCAATTGGAATTTTGCCATTTTCATTGATATCAGATATTGAAGCAGAAAAGACGGTTCAATTTTTAAAAGGATTGAAAATTTTGAAACTAAATATACCGGATAAAAACGGTAAAATGGTCGCTGTAGAACCCTCTCAATCCAGCATTGCAACCAAGGAATACCCATTGATTTCGCCAATCGTTCTGGTGAATTGTAACATGGATAAAAAATCAGGCACTAATTTTGTAAACTATATATTTAAAACGAAAGCTCAAAGGTTAATTCAGCAGTTTGGTTTATGCCCTGCAGTTTTCCCCGGAAGAGAAATCGTTATACAACAGTAAGCATATGAAGAAGTCATTATTTATCGCATTATTTTTAACTCTGGGAACTTTTGTCAAAGCCCAGACCCTCGATCACGCCATCAATCAGTTGAGAAATGAAAACTTTCTCTCTGCAAAAAAGGAATTACTTAAGCTTTTAGCTGTCGACAATTCAGGTATTAACAAATATTATCTTGCAAATGCCTATTTGCAATTGGGAGATAAAGACTCTGCCTTGTTTTATTACACTCAGTGTTCTGAAATGACTGATGCTTATGGCAGTATTTCTAAAGCCAGAGTTGAACAATTAAAAGGCAGTGAAATAGCACAATTCCAACCACATATTGATGCTGCAATTGATGCTGCAAAAAAGAAAAATGCCGAGATCTATTTCCAGGTAGGTTTGCTGGCTTTTAAACCAGAAGCTTATCGCCCTGCCATGTATATTCAGTACGTAGAAAAAGCACTGGAACTTGAACCGGCAAACAAATACTACAAATTGATTCTTGGTGATTTGTATCGCGCCAATAAACAAGGTGGTGATGCAGTGAATAAATACGAAGAAGTATTAGCTCAGGATCCTAACAATGTGCTGGCTAATATCAGAGTTGGAAGAATTTACTACGCAGCCAGCAATTATCCGCTTGCAATCTCTTACCTTGAAAAAGCCAATTCAATTGACCCAAGTTACAGCATTGCGCACAAAGAATTAGGTGAATTGTATTACTTAACTAATAAATACGATAAAGCCAGAGAGGAATTTAAAACCTATATCAGTTTAAATGATAACGATGCTAAAACCAAAGCAGCCTATAGTGGTTTCCTTTACCAGTTGAAAGAATATGATAAAGCTATCGAAGAGGTAGGTGAATTCTTGAAAACTGATAGTAACAACTACATTTACTATAAGATATTGGCTTTCTGTCATCTTGAATTAAAGAATGTAGAAGCAGCTCAGTATAACATGACTAAATTCTGGGAGAAAGTGCCAAAAGACAAAGCTATTGCAATTGATTACACCTATGCCGGTAAAATTGCCAATGCCAATAGTGATACCGCCAATGCAGTTAAATATATGCGTCAGGCGACTCAACTCGATACCAATAATGCAGATGTATACTCTGAGTTTGGTATTCTGTTATTCAATACCAAGCGTTATCAGGAAGCTGTATCAGTTTTGAACAAACGTGTAGCAATGTATACTGCTCCTACCAATATTGATTACTATTATTTGGGTAGAGCACATTATGCTCAGTCTCAGTGGGCTTTAGCGGATTCAGCTTTCTCTAATCTTGTTAGAATTCAACCTGAATGGGCAGATGGACATCTGTGGAGAGCTAAATGCAATTATCAGTTGGAAGGTGATAAAATTAAAGGTTTAGCATTCGATTATTATCAAAAATACATTGAATTAGCTTCAAGCAATATCGAAAGAAATAAAAGTAATTTAATTATTGCCTACTACTATATGGGAATTGTTTACATGACCAGAAGTGATAAGGAAAATGCGAAAGCCAGTTTCTCTAAAATCCTGGAAATAGACCCTGAAAACAAGGATGCTAAAACTGAATTGTCAAAATTAAAATAACACATTTAAAAATATTTGAAAAGCGACTTCTCAATGAGGTCGCTTTTTTTATGTTTGAATTTTTAAGGATTGAATCTTGTTATGTCAGGTGATAGAATATGCACTACGTAAAATTTCTGTCATAATCTACCTTCTTACACCTCACGTTAATGAGGATTTGTGCAAGTAAGGCTTAAAAACACGTCAATAGTTATGATATAAGCCCTTTTTACTTATGGTTTTTTGCTTTAAAATGTTATTTTTGCACCCTTCGAGTAAAATTGAATTAACGTAACAAAATGAAAAATAAAGGGTTAGTAATTTTCTTTGCAATTGTATTTGTCATCACGTGCATTTATCAGTTGTCTTTTACATGGATGGCCAGAAAGTTTGAGACTAAGGCTAAGGCATTTGCCACAAAAAATGGGGTATATGATGCCGAGCGTTATCGCAACTATGTCGATTCTATGGGTAGAAAGCCTTTGCTTGACATCTTCATTGCAAAAAAAGACTACTTTCAATGTAAAGATGCTGAGTTGAAGCTTGGCTTAGACTTGCAAGGCGGTATGAACGTTGTCCTTGAGGTCAACAAAGGTGAGGTGATTAAAACACTGGCTGGTTCACATGCCAAAGACAAAGACCTGATCAGAGCTGTTGATATGGCTCAGTCAGATTATCAAAAATCAGGTGGTGACTTCGTCGATGTGTTCGTAAAGAAGTTTAAGGAAATTGCTCCTTCACGCCAGATTCAAGGTTTGTTTGTCAACACCGACAACAGAAGAATCAATATGAATTCTTCAGAGTCTGAAGTGATCAATTACCTGAAAACGGAAATGAGCGATAAGGCTAAAAATACCCGTCAGGTGATTGAAGCTCGTTTGAATGCCGGTAACATCTCTCAGCCTACCATTCAGGATTTGGAAGGTGGCAGAATATCTGTAGAATTACCAGGTGTTGATAATCCTTCAAGAATCAGAACCTTACTTGAACAAAGTGCGCGTTTGGAATTCTGGGAAGTATACAGCAATAACCCTGCTACCAACTTCCAGGCATATAAAAAGATCTACGAAACAATGAATACAGCCTATAATCAGAAATTAAAACTGAGTAAAGGCTTATCTATTACAGACTCTTCAAGATTGAAAACAATTTTAGCCATGACTGATTCTCTCCAAAGAGACAGTTCTAAAAAAGCTTTCGATTCTGAAATGGCTAAAAAGGATTCATCTAAAGTATATCCTTTTGCAGAAGCGGGTTTAGTACCACAGCAAGACCAGAATAACAATATAGCAGAAGGTCCGGTTTTGGCTATTGCAGCTAAAGAAAGCATGAATAAAATCAATAAGATGCTTGCCGATCCTGCAGTTATTGCAGCTTTACCTAAAGATGTCAAGTTTGCCTGGAGTGCAAAACCAAGATCAGAAGAAAGTCCGGTATACGAACTCTATGCTTTGAAATATACCAAAGAAGAACAAGCTGCCATGGGTAGTGGTGAAGAGAATATCATCGCCGATGCTTATGCTACCAATAATCCAAATACCGGTAGAGTTGAAGTAGCCATGAGTATGACTCAGACTGCTACCAGAGATTGGAAGAATGTAACCAGAAAAGCAGCAGTTAACAACGAATACATTGCCATTGTTCTGGATAATAAAGTATTCTCTGCTCCGCGTGTGAACGAAGAAATTCCTAGTGGTAATTCATCTATTTCCGGTTCCTTCTCAGTAGAAGAAGCTACCGACCTTGCCAATGTACTTAAAGCTGGTAAATTACCTGCACCGGCTAATATAGTTGCTGAAGACGTTGTTGGACCAACCTTAGGTGCTGAATCCATTCGCATGGGTATGAACTCTTTGTTAATCGGTTTCTTCCTGGTGCTTGTATTAATGGTTGTTTACTACAGTGGTGGTGGTCTTATTGCAACCATCGCAGTATTTGCAAACTTATTCTTCCTGATTGGTATTCTTGCCTCATGGGGAGCAGCTTTAACCTTACCCGGTATTGCCGGTATCGTGTTAACCATTGGTATGGCGGTTGACGCTAACGTACTGATTTACGAAAGGATTAAAGAAGAAATCAGAAGAGGTATGGCTCTTAAAACTGCCGTTAATAATGGTTTTAAAGCGGCTATGTCTTCCATCCTCGATGGTAACATTACTACTTTGATTGCTGCTATTATCATGACTTTCGTAGGAGCTGGTCCTGTTTATGGATTCGCAATTACTTTGATCATCGGTATCGTTACTTCATTGTTTACTTCTGTATTTGTTACTCGTTTGTTGATTGACAGAAGAATTTCTAAAGGTAAAGACCTTAAATTCTCTAATTCATTCTCTGAAAACATTCTGATCAATGCTAATTATAATTTCATAGGTAATCGTAAAAAAGCTTATCTGTTCTCAACAGCACTTATAGTAATAGGTTTTGCTGTCCTGATTTCAAGAGGTGGTTTAAGCGCTGGTATCGATTTCAAAGGGGGATATGGTTATGAAATGCAAATGACTAAAGGTACTTCTTCTGAATCCATCAAAGCTGAATTGGATAAAGGTTTGGCTGAATCCAGTAATGAAGTAAAAACACTCGGTACCAATGGTCGTTATAAAATTGTAACTTCATACAAAATCAATGACCCTAATGTAAGTGCCGACAAAATTGAAGAAGATGTTTTAAAAGCATTGTCAAAGTTCAATGTTACCAAGGCCAATATTTTAAGTAGTTCGGAAGTTGGTCCAACTGTTGCGCAGGATATAAGAACAAAATCCATGTGGGTTATCATATTCTCTATCATTGCCATTTTCGTTTATATCATCATCCGATTTAAAAATATTGGATTCTCTGTTGGTGCTATCATCGCTTTGGTGCACGACGTCATGATGGTATTCGCAATTTTTGCATTGTTAGATGGATTGGTTCCTTTCTCTCTCGAAATTGACCAGAACCTCATTGGTGCGGTGCTAACCATTATCGGTTACTCTATCAATGATACGGTGGTAATCTTCGACAGGATCAGGGAGAATTTCACTGAGCTACGATCTGAACACGATAAAGCTAAATTGATTAACATCGCTATCAATCAAACCTTAAGTAGAACTATTATGACTGCTGTAACCGTATTTGTAGTGGTTCTTGTATTATTGCTGTTTGGCGGTATCGCATTGAAAGGTTTCTCATTGGCTTTGTTAATAGGTGTTGTGATGGGTTCTTATTCAACCGTATTTATTGCAGCTCCAATTGTACTCGACCTGTTTAAAAAGGATCAGTCGGTTATTAAATAAGCTTAAAAAATACTTATTAAAAAAGCCTCAGCAAAAACTGAGGCTTTTTTATTGTTCTTTATTCATTGGAATACCTCGATTTTTTATATTTTTGGAAATTCAAATAGTATGTCAGTCTGGAGAAAAAAACCAATTGATGCATTTCATGCAGATGCCAGTAAAAGCGAACTCAACAGAGTATTGTCCAAATGGGGATTAACCTCTTTAGGTATAGGTGCCATTATCGGAGGAGGTATATTTACCCTTACCGGTATTGCGGCCCACGACCATGCCGGACCAGCTCTGGCTATTTCATTTGTCCTGGCCGGTATTGCCTGTACATTTGCAGCTTTGTGTTATGCCGAATTCTCTTCAATTCTTCCGGTTGAAGGCTCTGCTTATGCTTATTCATACGGAACAGTAGGAGAGTTGTTCGCCTGGTTTATTGGCTGGAATCTTATTCTCGAATACATGATGGGGGCAACCACTGTTGCTGTCAGCTGGTCGGGTTATTTCGAAAAACTGCTGCATCTGTTTAATATCCATTTGCCTCTTTGGTTAACCAATGATCCTGCTACCGCTGCCGAAAAAGCAGCTGAACTTGGCGTAACTGCACCATCTTTTGCATTTAATTTACCTGCTTTCCTTATTACCTGGGTTGTAACGGCTATTCTGGTTAAAGGTATTAAAGAAGCCGCAACTACCAATAATCTTATTGTTGTTCTAAAAGTTACTGTAGTACTCTTCGTAATTTTCATGGGCTTGTTCTACATCAACACCGATAACTGGGTGCCTTTCATCCCTGAAAGATTTATAGATGCTAAAGGTGTTGGTCATTTCGGCTGGGCCGGTATAGGAACAGCAGCGTCTATCGTTTTCTTTGCCTATATCGGTTTTGATGCTGTGTCCACTCAATCGGGGGAGGCAGTTAATCCTAAGAAAGATGTGCCTTTTGCTATTATTATGTCTTTGTTGATTTGTACAGTACTCTATATTCTGGTATCTCTTGTTTTAACCGGTATGGTAAAATACGATCAACTGGATTTAAAAGCGCCTGTAGCTTCAGCCTTTGCATCAATTGGTAAGCCTTGGGCTGTCTATTTTATTACGATAGCGGCAGTCGCCGGACTTATATCTGTTATGATGGTCATGATGCTGGGTCAAACCCGTATTTTCCTTGGCATGGCTAAGGATGGTTTGTTGCCATTTAACGTTTTTGGTAAGCTGCACCCTAAATTTAAAACGCCTTTTAAAAGTACCATTCTGGTAGGTCTCATAGTTTCTTTAGTAGCCGCATTAACCCCAATCGATAAAGTTTCAGAGATGTGTAGTATGGGTACATTACTGGCCTTCACTATGGTATGTGTAGCTGTATGGATATTGCGTGTTAAAGAACCAAATCTAGAAAGACCATATAAAACGCCTTACTTACCTGTAGTAGCCACATTAGGGGTACTGGCTAATCTTGCATTAATGTTCATGGTGAGAATCGGCACCTGGAAAACCTTTATTTTCTGGGGTATTTTGGGCATATTGGTTTACTTCCTGTACAGCCGCAAAAACAGTCACCTGCATCCGGGTAACGAGCATAAGAAAGGATATTAGTTATTTATTAAATGAATCCGATAAGGGTTTATTTTAATAGCTTTGTAATATTGCAGGAATATTTCGAACTATAACACTCAATCAATATTTTTGCTTCATTTTGATTCGTTCTATCATCATCATCATTTTAGCCTCTTTGCTGCAACCATACGTAGTCTTGTTCCCAATGACTGGACTATCTAGTGCATGCCCTGACTGTTGGATAATTGAGCAAACTTTTCCTTCAATTGTCTTGTATTTGATTTTGCCTCTATGTGTACTTTATATCTTGACACAATTGCTTAAGCTCAAACCGATTTTAAAATCTATACTATTAGTAGCTTATTTTATACCTGTTTCATTTATAAAACTGACTGTCCCAATCTTTAAGGACAGAATCGCGGCCTGGAGCACTTATAATGATAATGAAATTTGGGATGAAGCGGTGTTACAGGCAACGCCAACTCTTGTGCTATTATCTTTAGGATTTATGTTGGCTATTTTTTATGTAAATAATAAGCCCAAAATCAAAGATTAAAGTTTCTGCAGTTATGAGATGTTAATGAAAAGGATTTTCCTTTGTTAATCTTCGTCTTCCGGATCAATCTCAATCAATGTACTACCTAATTCTTCTTTGGCATTGATGCTCTTTTCGAGTGAAAGCAGTACAGATGGCAAAAGAATTAAGTTCATAAACATTCCAAAGATCAGCGAAATAGAGGTCAGCACACCCAACACAATTGTGCCACCAAAATTAGAAGCAGCAAATATGATGAATCCAGCAAATAATGCAATTGCTGTGTAAATAATACTTGGACCGGCCTCCATTAAACTTTCAGGTATGGCAATGCTCATATCCCAGTTGTGCTTCTTCAGTGAATGTCTGTACTTGGCTAAATAGTGTATGGTAAAATCAACCACTATACCATAAGCAATACTAAATATAATGATGGTAGATGGCTTGAGTCGTATGCCAAAGAATCCCATGATACCAAACGTCATAATCAAAGGAATCAGATTTGGAATCAAAGAAATCAGAACCATTCTCCAGCTTAAAAATAAGAAGGCCATCATGACGGAAATAATAAGTAATGCTGAAACCATACTCTGAATCAGGTTGTCAATCAGATAATCATTGCCTTTCAGAAATATGGCACTGGTTCCTGTTATCTTAACCTTGTACTGGTCTTTAGGGAAAATCGAATCAATTTTTGATTGCACAGATTGAGTCAGGACTTTCATCTTTTGAGAACCAATATCTGCCATCTGAACTGTTATACGGGCAATCTGATAATTGGAATCTACCAGTGATTTGGTGATGCTTTTATTGTGATCCTGCTTTGGCAGGTAGTCTGCGATATTCGATATATCCATTACATTCGGAATAATGTAATAATTTTCATCACCATCGTTCATTCCTTGATTGGCAAACTTCAATACATCAGCTATGGATAAAGGTCTTGAAAATTCTGGATATTTAAAGAGTTCTTTTTCAAGACGGTTGATTTTTTGCAGCGTGACATAATCTTTAACACCGCCTTTCACTTTTGTATCTATGGCAATTTCAAATGGCAGAGTACCTTTCAAAGTGCGCTCAAAGAAATTCAAATCTATTTTAACCTGGTCTGTTTCCGGCAAATCATCTACCACATAACCTAGATTTTGTACTTTGGTTGAACCATACAAAGAGACAATCAGCAGAATTGCAGATATGGCATAAATAGCCTTTCTTTTATTGTAAACAAGGTAATTGCAGATATCCATAACCTTATTGAGTCTTTTGCCGTCAAGGTGTTTGGTATGCTTGGCTTTTGGTGGTGGGAGATAACTGTATACAATCGGTATGAATACAAGAGATACCACATAAACCAGCATGATGATGATACCTGAAACTACAGAAAACTGATCGAGCATTGCACTACCCGAAAAGCTGAATACCATGAAACCAACTGCTGTGGTCACATTGGTTAAAAACAAAGGCAAACCGTTTTTAGAAATTAAACGCGTGATAGCCTTCATTTTGTTTTTATGTCTGGTGTACTCCTGATGGTAAACGTTGAGCAGATATATGCAGTTCTGAATTCCAATGATTACCATGAGAGGGGGCAGAATACCTGTGAGCAATGTGATTTTATAATCGAGCATTGCCAGCAAACCCAAAGTTGCCACAACTCCAATTATAACCACTACAAGAGAAACTATAACTGCGCTGATAAATCTGAAAAAGATAAAGATGAAAATGATGGTAATAAGCATAGACAGATAAGTGAATATCTGTATTTCATCTGCTACTTTCGAACTCATGATGGTACGCACATAAGGTAAACCTGAAATGTGAATAGGGCAGCTGTACTTTTCTCCGAAAGCTCTGGATTTGGCATCTATGCCTTTAACAAGTGGAATTCGTGCCTTGCTGTCAAGAAAGCTTTTCTCAAGTGTTACGGCAATCAATGTAACATTGCTATCCGGATTGATTAATATACCTTGATAAAATTTAAGGGAATTGATAATGCCTTTGATGGAGTCCATTTCCTGCTGAGTAGCAACAGGACTGTTTATAATAGGTCTGAACTCAAGCTTTCTCAAAGAGTCATTTCTGAAAAGATTGTAAACCTTGGATATCGAGATAACTTTTTCAACACCTTCAGTTTGTTCAATTTCGTTGCTAAGTTTATACCAGTCATTGAAAAAATCTTTTTCAAAAATCTTAGAACTCTGAACGCCAATAACCAATATATTGCCGTCTTCTCCAAACATCTGCTTGAACTTTAGATAATCCTGATGATCCGGATCGTCGTTGGGAATTATCTTGGCATTATCATAAGTCATTTTGACTTTAGTGGCGTAATATCCAAATACGCCAGTCATCAGACCCAGGACAATCAGAAGTACAAAACGATTTCTAATACAGAAGGTTGCAATGGCATTCCACATGAGTGGCGCAAAGGTACAAAATATGATAATAAATATCTTTAAAACTTGAGATTGAATTGTTAAGAGTAAAGATAGGAGAGAAGCATTGTCAGACAAGGGTTTTCGACATATTGTTCTTGTGTAAATCCATTTGATTTTATAAATAGTCTTTTTTAATTGACTGATTGAAGATAGAATTTAGATAAAATGCTGAGACGACATACTAAATATTTCTAATCCAACGTTAGCTTTTATAATGGTATAAAAATTTACTTAGTTTAATCGTTTATTTATGTTTAATAATTCATTTTTATATCAACTGAGTCTATTGATAAAGCGAAAATTTCATTCTGCCTTGTCTATTGATATGACTCAGAACTTTTCACTGATTGCCATTAGAATCAGGATCAGATACAGGTAAGCAGAGTACAACTCTATGGCATCTTGTATATTAAAATTGACAAACTTATACTGTCATTTTATTTCTTCACATCAAGTATTTACAATGCTTTTGGAGAAGGTAAATAACTAAAACATGAACTTTATTGAATACTGTTAAAAACTTGTTTAGACATACGTCCATTCATTTTTACAATTAAAATTTAGTTAAAAGCTTATCCTTATTTTTGCAACTTAACATCATACGCATTTCATAATGTTATTATCCATTTTTTTACAAGCTGTTACAGCTACAGCCGATTCAGCTTCTCAAGCTGCTCAAAACTCCTCAGGTGGCGAAATGCCTGAGAACTTATGGCAATTAGCCTTAAAGGGTGGTGTGGTTATGATTCCTATTGGTATCATGCTGGTCGCATCTATTTATCTGGCAATTGAACGTTGGTTAACCATTAACAAAGCATCTAAAATAGACCCTACCTTTATGATGAACATCAAGGATATGGTGCTTAACGATAATATTGTAGGCGCTGATACACTTTGCAAAAGAACCAATACACCTATTGCAAGAATGATTGAAAAAGGTGTTTCCAGAATTGGAAAACCTATACAGGATATTGAAGCTTCAATTGAAAATGTCGGTGTAATGGAAGTTTATAAAATGGAGAAAAACATCGGTTTCCTCGCTACTATCGCTGGTCTGGCTCCTATGTTCGGTTTCCTGGGTACAATTTTTGGTGTTATTCAGATGTTTTACAAAATATCTTTGGCTAACAGCATTCAGATAGATATCATCTCCGGTGGTTTATATGTGAAAATGGTATCAAGTGCTGCCGGTTTGTTGCTCGGTATTTTTGCCTTTGCCTCTTACCATTTCCTCATGTTGAAAATTGACAGAGTGGCCAACAAAATGGAAGCTTACAAACTCGAATTTCTGGATATACTTCAGCAACCTGCTTAATTTATTAAATCATGGCTATCAGAAAAAGACATAGAATAACAACTGAATTTAGCTTGTCGGCTATGACCGATATTATCTTCATGTTGTTGATCTTTTTCATTCTGACTTCAACTGTGTCTCCAGAGCCTATCCTGAAAATTGTCCTGCCTAAAGGCGTCGATGATCAGCATTTGCCGGTACGACCAGTCAGAATGTTTCTCAATGCAGAAGGAGAATATGCAGTTAACGATATCAAAGGTCTCACTTTTGAACAGTTAAATGCTGCTCTATCTCAGGAGTTGGATAAAGACCGCACTGCACCCGTTAGCATTCACGCAGATAAGACTGTTCAATACGAACGTGTTATGGAAATGGTGAGCGTGGCTAATAAACAAGGTGCTAAAGTGGTACTTGCACTCCAAAGAGAAGAATAATTTCGCACACACACACTACTCATATACCAATATGAGATAAAGTCCGGAACTAGTTTCCGGATTTTTTTTGCTCGGCTCTCAATTGCTCACTTGTTTTTGAACTACCATCATGACTCCACCCCGGTGCCTTTATCAGATAATTGAACTTTTGCTTAATTGGCCCTGGTTTAGACATGTCTTGAATAATTTTGGGCCACTCACCAAATATGACTTTAAGCAAATTATATGACCCTACATTTTTGGTTAAACCATAACGCGGCTTCTCAGATTCAGATTGAAATGTACCGAAAAGTTTATCCCAAATTATAAGCACCTGACCCATATTCTTGTCGAGATATAAAACATTGCTGGCATGATGTACTCTGTGATGGGAAGGGGTAACAAATATGGCTTCATACCAGCCAGGCAATTTACCTATCGTTTCGGTATGTAGGAAAAATTGGTAAAATTGGTTGACTGCATACATGAACATAATAGTCAATCCATCAAATCCCATAAAAGCTACCGGAATATAAAACAGAAATCTGTAAAAAGGTTGTAAAACCGAAGAACGAAGAGCTACTGTAAAATTGTATTTTTCACTGCTGTGATGATTGCTGTGAACAGCCCAAAGCATTCTGCTATAATGCTCAGCCCTGTGCAACCAGTAAAAACAGAAATCCTGACCAAGAAATACCAGAACCCATGCTGCTACAGGATAATAGGTCAATAAATCCGCTTGAATGAAAGCGTGTGCATTGCACCAGTCTAATACCCCTAATGTGATGTACTTCATTGTAAAATCAAGCACTGCTCCGGCAATACCCAATCCCAGACTGACCCAGCTGTCTTTCCAATCGTAATTGTCTATTTGTTTCCTTCTGCCTATGATGTACTCAGAAGATATCGAAATAATGTATATAGGTAGCGAAATGACCAGCAGCCACTCTTCTCTTGACATGCTGCAAATTTATTGATTTTTTAAAATGAATTTAATATTGAATCACCTTCTGTGATGATTATCATACATTCTGTGGATTGCTTACCCGGTATATCCAATATCCGGTTTCCATGGACCGCGCCTGGCAGCTTCTGTTGCCAGTTCATCACAACGTTCGTTTTCCTTAATGCCGGCATGTCCTTTTACCCAATGAAATCTTACATTGTGATGAGGGTAAACAAGTAAGAAACGTTTCCAAAGATCGATGTTCTTTTTATCTTTCCAGCCAGCTCTTTGCCAGGCAAACACCCATTTTTTTTCTATGGCATCATGTACGTATTTACTGTCTGTATAAATATGAATGACGATATCCGGTTTTTTGATGGCTTCTAGTGCTACAATCACTGCCAGTAATTCCATTCGGTTATTGGTCGTGTGTTCGTATGCTTCAAAAATTTCCTTGCGCTGTGCACCCCATTGCATCACTACACCATATCCTCCTTTACCGGGATTGCCTAATGCAGCCCCATCTGTATAAATAATCAGTTCTTTACCTTCACTCATAATATCTCTGCTACCACAAAAGTACTGCCTCCTATAAATATTAAATCATTAGAATCTGCTTGCTGTTTGGCCGCATTTAATGCCAGTTCCACACTCTCATAACAGTTTCCTTTTAAACCGTATACCTCCGCATCTTCCAATAATTTTTCAGGCTTTAGTGAACGGGGTAAATTGGCTTTCGTGAAATAATACTGTGCATCCTTAGGAAGTAATGGCAATACTTCGCCTCGGTCTTTATCACTTACCATTCCAAAAACTATATGCAGTTGTTTGTACTTTTCTCTTTTTAATTGCTCCATTACTAAGGTCAGGCCATGGGCATTATGACCCGTATCTGCTACTATTTTAGGAGCTGTTCCAAGTATTTCCCATCGGCCTCTGAACTGCGTTAATGTTCTCACATTTTGAAGTGCATATCCAACTTTAAACTGATCGAGATGAAACCCTAAATCATTCAGACAATCTACGGCTTGCATAACTGTGACAATGTTTTTTTGCTGGTAATCGCCTTTTAAATCAGAATCTATTTCTGTGTTGTAATATTTGACATTGCTTTCTGCCCAATAAATCGGAGCAGAACAAGAAGTTGCTTTTTCAATAAATACAGGTGCTGTTTCCGGATGACTTTCACCAATTACAACCGGTATATTGTCTTTGATAATGCCTGCCTTTTCAAAGGCAATTTTATCAAGCGTATCACCCAGTAAATCTGCATGGTCTTTGCCAATATTGGTAATAACCGATAATACAGGTGTTATAATATTGGTGCTATCGAGTCGTCCACCCAAACCGGTTTCAATTACAGCTATGTCAATGGCTTGTTGAGCAAAATACTCAAAACACATAGCGACTGTTATTTCAAAAAATGAAGGCTGAATTGAGTCGATATAAGGGGCAATCTTCTCAGTGAAATCAATTACAAACTGTTCGCTTACCATTTCTCCGTTGACACGGATACGCTCTCTGAAATCTTTCAAATGAGGGGAAGTATACAAACCTGTTTTATATCCATTGGCTTGCAAAATGGCAGATAACATATTGCTGGTGCTGCCCTTACCATTTGTACCTGCAATATGGATGCATTTAAATTTGTTTTGAGGATTACCTAAAACTTCGCAAAGTTGTATGGTATTGGTAAGGTCTTTCTTTATAGCCGACTTACCATCGCGAGTAAAATAGGGGAGTTTCGAATATAAAAATTCTACCGTTTCCTGATAGTTCATTCTACAGGATTATTCGAGTTTAAAGTGAATGGTAATTTTACCGGTAACAATTTTATTAGTGGTCGATTTATCGAAGTTGGCATTTCTAAGAATTGCTCTTCCCTTGCTTACCAGGCATGAGTTGTCATCAAATCCCGGATCTGGTTCTATATTAGAAATTGTGCCATCAGGTTGAACAACCACATCGAAAACAACCTTACCGGTTGCATTACAATCATTGCTGACTTTTTTGGTATTGAATAAGCGACGACCATTGAGATTGTGAGAAGCACCACCTGTACCAGTACCACCCGGACCAGGACCTGAGCCAGGACCGTTTCCATCACCCTCTCCTGTGCCTTTGCCGGTGCCAAAAGGATCATTGCCTTCACCACCTTTTCCTACAACTTGTCCCTTTTTCTTATTAAGCATATCGTTCAGCAATTTTTGATCTTCGTCTATTGTTGGATCTGCCTTTGGATTGACTATGTTTGTGGATTTTTTTACATTTACCGCTGCAACATCATTGGTCTGCTCGGTTGCAGAAGGCAATGACATCTGTGGTACACTTGGAGATACATCTACAGGTACATTTTCGGCTGGAGCGCCTTCTCCACCGCCACTTGGAGACTCATCAAGAGTCACCGGAATTTCGAATACTTCAGGTATTTCTTCCTTTTTTGGTTTCTCGAAAGTTACCAACCATAAAAGGAGAGCCAGAAGAATAAAAAAAACAGTTGTACTGACACCTGATATGGTTCTGTTCTTTTTTTCTACTTCTAAATCGATTGCTTCAATTGAGGTCATACTTTTTTGAGGTTAATACCACTATTGTCTTTTAGGTAAATGATTTTTAAAGGTCTGTATTGTATTTAAACGATATTATTTTGTCCTTATTGTTCTACTAGTACTTCGTAAAGGCCGTTTACAAATTCAACTTTCGCTGATTGACCTTTCTTTTCCAGGTCTTTCTTGTGTGAAAGTGCATTGGCTTCCAATCTGTATCTGGCAACCCTGTTGTATTGTATGTCTGTTTGTTCAACTTCACTTGTCTGTGCAGGAACTTCAGTCTGAACCGCAGGACTGACGGGCTCTTGAGCAGGTATTTCAACTTTAGGAGTTTCCGATTGCACAGGTTCTGATACAACAGGCTCAGCGACTACAGGTTCGGAGACTATTTCAGTTGTTTCAGGAGTAATACTGGTACTTTCCGTTATTGCAGAATCAGCATTAACAACTGCAGAATCAGAAACAGATTCGACGTTTGATTGCAAAATTTCTTTTTTACCGGGAAATGTAGGTAATACAGAAGCTTCATTGGTAGTAACATCTGTTTTCTCTAATTTCAGGTAGGTGAAATGCACCAAAAGAGCCACCATTGCTGCAGCAATCCAGGCTTTATAATTTAAACGAGCCGGTTCAAAATTTTCTATAGGTTTGCGATCTGCTTTGGCTACTGTTTTTGTTTCAAGGGTCTGAACCTTTTCTTCAAATTCCTGCTCAGCTTCTGCTTTGACTACCTTGTGTATTTCTACGGGATACAAACCATAGGTCGACTTAGCCAGATTAAGATCAGAAGAAGGGGAGAACCAGAAACTGTTTTCTTTACCCTGGAAAAATGTACCGAGTTTTCCGAATGAGGCAGATCCGGCTGATGCTATAACTTGTTTTAAAGATTCCAACTGTTCGTTGTACCAATTGATAGCTTCGTTGTAGGTATAGCCGAAATTTGTTTGAATTTCATTGTATACCAGACCATCATTAAGCGTTAAATGCGGGTTAAAAAAAATGTGCTTGCTATAAGGTTTTATTCTATCACCGGATGCGCTGAAATTGCATGGACTTTCTCTGACGATAAATCCGCCAAACTCAGGAAGGATAACACATTCATACTTCTGTAATAGACTTTCAACTAACTTTTCAAATTGCACATTCATACCGCTGTATCAGAGTTCAAAAATAGACAAAAAAATCTAGTTTAGCACCTTAATTTCTTACCATTGAATAAAAAAAAGGACAAGGGTAAGATGGGCACTTGTTTGTATGATACAAAGGATTTTTTCTTGTTCATTTTTCTTTCTATGAAACCTTTATCCCGTATTGGACGGGACAGGACTTGTATTAAGGAAAGCATAAAACACTTCGATTGGTATAACGACTTAATCAATGAAGAGCGTCGCGATCAGCCTGAGGCTGACAGGTAACGACGACGCCTACGGAAGCGACAAAAACGATAATTGGCTTTGATAGCAGCTTGCATAAGGTCTTTCGATAAGCCCTACGACCTAACGACTTAACAACTCTACGACTTAACAGCGAAGCTATTCCCTTCCATGTGTTCCACCTCCCAAATTAACCGCGAAACAATTCAGCTTTTCAGCCTTTCAGCAGCGAAGCTATTAGCCTTTCAACCTTTTACCCCCTCCCCAAACAATGCAATATCATACTTCACCGGATCATTCTTGTCAAATTTCCGAAGTTGATTGGTCAACTCCACTGCCGTTTTCCAGTCACCTTTTCCACTTTTTATTAATCCAAGTGCCGCTGCCTGATTCAATACATGAACATCTAAGGGACAAATCAATTGTGAGGGTTTTATTTTTGTCCAGATACCAAAATCAATTCCGCCTTCGTCTTTACGAACCATCCAGCGCAGGTACATGTTCAATCGTTTGCAGGCACTGCCTTTCGCAGGACTCGCTATGTGTTTTAAAGTTCGATGTTGTACAAAGTCACTGCTCTCATACAATTGCCTGAATCCTATCAATCCATTCTCAACAGTAATATCTCCATCGTTTATATTGAATGAAAATGCTTCTTCTAAACCTCCTTTTTCTGCATATATCCATCTCAAAAATTCGATTAATGAGCTCAGGTCAGAACCGTTAAATGTTCTGTGTACAAATGATAAACAGGCTTTTAATTCCTTATCACTGTGATTCAATATAAAATCATGTGGTTCATTGTGCATCAGTTTAAGCAATCGCTCTCCGCTTTTTATTATGGAAACTCTTTGACCCCAGGCAATTAATGCAACTAAAAATCCTATGATTTCAATATCCTCTTTTTTACTCATTTGATGAGGTATACTAATGGGGTCGTTTTCTATAAACCCAATGTGATTGTATTGTTTGAAGCGTTTATCCAGTATGGATTTGACAGATGGCATTTGAAACGCAAAGGTAAGATGAGGAGCTAAAAGTGCAAGTCATTAAAATCTCAAAATAATTGAATCCATTGTTTAACAACTCCACAATTTCCTTCACTCTTCATAATTCGTGCATATTCTTTTTGCTGACCTGTTGATAGAAAGGATTTTTTTATTTTCCTTTGCCCTTCGATGAATCATTGGCTTCTTAAGTCGGAACCGTTCAAGTATTCTTGGGAAAAAATGAAGAAGGACAAGAAAACCTTCTGGGATGGTGTCCGTAATTATCAGGCGAGAAATAATTTAAAGGAAATGAAAAAAGGGGATTTGTGTCTCTTTTATCACAGCAATGATGGCAAAGAAGTAGTTGGAATAGTCAAAGTAGTTAAAGAACATTATCAGGATCCTACTACTGATGACACCAATTGGGTAGTAGTGGATGTTGCGCCCTTTAAAGATTTGAAAAAGCCTGTTACTCTCGAACAAATAAAAGCCGATCCTCGTTTGTCCAATATCGCTCTGGTTCGACAGGGTCGTTTGAGTGTAATGGGACTTACAAAAGAAGAATTTGATACCATACTTGAACTATCAGAACAATAATGGAAGAAAAGTTACTCTACGACCACCGCAAATTAGACGCTACTCTGAATCGTTTGGCGTATGAGTTACTCGAAAATCATGAGAATTTTCACAATACTGCGCTGATTGGTCTGCAACCAAGAGGCATTTTCCCCGGCAGAATTATCCGTCAAAAAATTGAGACAATTCTCAATGCCAAAATTCGCTATGGTGAACTGGACATCACTTTCTTCAGAGATGATTTCAGAACCAGCGACAAACCCTTGCAAGCCAATCCAATTCATATACCTTTCAGTACCGAAAATATGAACATCGTCCTCATTGATGATGTGCTTTATACCGGTCGCAGTATACGCAGCGCCATGGATGCCTTACTTGGCTTCGGCCGACCGGCTAAAGTGGAACTCTGCGTGCTCATCGACCGAAGATTCAATCGCGAAAATCCTGTCGCTCCCGATTATGTCGGCAAAGTGGTGGATACACGCGGTCATGGTCAGAAAGTAAAAGTGAATTGGGACGAAAATGATTATAAAGTTTGGTTGATAAACGAATGACACAGCTTTCAGTTAAACACCTGTTGGGTATTAAAGACCTTAAAGAAGACGATATCCGTTTGATATTTGAAACAGCGGATAATTTTAAAACCATTATCAACCGCCCAATCAAAAAAGTGCCTTCTCTCAGAGATATCACTGTTGCAAATCTGTTCTTCGAAAATTCTACCAGAACACGTATATCCTTTGAACTGGCTCAGAAACGTCTAAGTGCTGATGTGATTAATTTTTCATCTTCATCTTCGTCAGTTTCGAAAGGTGAGACTTTGATTGATACTGTAAAAAACATCTTATCCATGAAAGTGGATATGGTCGTTATGCGTCACCCAAGCCCGGGTGCTCCTATTTTTCTCTCCAAGCATATTGATGCTACTATATTAAATGCAGGTGATGGTACTCACGAACACCCCACTCAGGCATTACTCGATGCTTTTTCAATAAGAGAAGCTTTAGGTGATGTGACTGGAAAGAAAATTGCAATTGTTGGTGATATTCTGCACTCTCGTGTAGCTCTTTCCAATATCTATTGTTTACAAAAACTGGGCGCCGAAGTGATGGTGTGCGGACCAAGTACTCTAATTCCCCGTCATATCGAACAACTGGGTGTAAAAGTTGAGCACAATCTTCGTAAAGCCCTCGAATGGTGCGATGTTGCCAATATGTTGCGCATACAACTGGAACGACAGGATATTAAATATTTCCCTTCATTAAGAGAATACAGCATGCAGTATGGATTGAACCTGAAATTGCTGGAAAGTATAGGTAAAGACATTACCATCATGCACCCTGGACCAATCAACAGAGGCGTTGAAATCACCAGCGATGTGGCTGACAGCGATTACAGCATCATCCTCGATCAGGTTGAAAACGGTGTGGCTATCCGTATGGCTTGTATGTTTCTATTAGCCAATCACAAAGAGTCTTAATTCATGAGTAATCCCATATTAGTTGAAGTAACGAGAGGTGAGGTGTTGGAAAGCTTTCACCGTGGTGTCGTCTGTGTAGTGGACGAAAAAGACAATATCATCTATAGCTTAGGTGATACACAGCAAATTTGCTATCCCCGCTCTGCACTTAAGTTTTTACAACAAATTCCTTTGCTGACTTCCGGAGCTGTAGAACATTTTGGATTTACTGAAAAGGAAATCGCTTTGTTTTGCGGCAGTCATAATGGTGAAGCTGAACATGTAGAAACAGTCAGAGGGATTCTGGCGAAAATTGGCCTCGATGAATCTCATTTGCAGTGCGGTGCCCAAATGCCGACTCTAAAGGAAGACCAGTATCATTTAATCAAAAATGATTTGCCTGCTCTCAAAATCCATAACAATTGCAGTGGCAAGCACGCTGGCTTTTTGGCATATTGCATATACAAAGGCTGGCCAACCGATAGCTATATAGCTCCGAATCATCCGATGCATCTTGAAATACTGGAAGTTATTGCTGAATTTCACCGTTATCCTAAAGAGAAAATTCAACAAGGCATTGATGGTTGTTCTGCTCCCATATTTGCATTCCCCGTATACAATCAGGCTGTAGCTTATAAGAATCTGGTCAATCCTGTTGACTTCCCTGAACCTGTTCAGAAAGCCTGTAAAATGATGGTAGATGCCATCACAAAATACCCGGTAATGATTGCAGGACATAAACGCTATTGTTCAGATTTAATGCGTTTGTCGGAAGGTAAACTGATAGGTAAAACCGGTGCAGACGGCGTCTATTCAATCGGAATCAGAGGTCGTAATTTGGGAATTTGCATTAAAGTGGACGATGGTAAAATGGGACCTCAGTACAATATTGCACAATCCATCATTGAGCAATTAGGTATTTTATCGGATGCATCCAATCAAGAACTCAGGCAATATGTCCGTCAGGAAAATAAAAACTTTGGTGGTTTGGTAACGGGTGAAACCAAAGTAAGTACTAATGTGCAATTGAATTCTATTTCAAGTCTTAAAAACAATATTTAGAATCAGTAACATTCATTTTTCAAACTGACTTATTATAGAATAAGTTTATACCCTTACTCTTTTTCCAAAATTGGTCAGATACTGATCTATTGAGGCTTTTACGGTGCCGGGCTTTCCATCAATTGGCACCAGTTTCCAGATAAAATCTATTTCATCTCTGTAACTCAAGGCATGCAAATGTCTGTCAGAGCCTAATAACACATAAATATCTTCGCCTCTTTCAACTTTCGAAAACAAATCTTTGTTGACTACCACATGCGGAAATGTATCTCCCGGACCTTTGATGATACCAGGCTGTACGATTTTGATTGAACTGGCTTGCTCAGTAATTAAGACATATTGATAGCTGTAATTGGATTCGAGTTTACCTGCAGTTGCTCCTACATCATCAGCAAATTCCAGCACACGCTTATCACGTATTTTGAATCGCATCAGATTGACATAAATAGGTTTTCGTGACATGGCCAAAAATATCAATCCTATACCAACAGGGATGAAACCGGATGCCCAGTAAACTCCCGTAACTATCATCAACAATATGCCCAGCAATACTGCTATTAATGCTGTTATGCGGTATATCTTAGCATCTTTGCCGATCTCTTCAAAAACATCTTTTGAAACCTTTATCCAGTCCTCTATTCTTAATTTTTTCTCAGTCATGTATGCGCTTTTGAAAATGAAAACCTAATACCCTGTACCCTTCATTCATCCAAAATTTATGAGCTTCACTGTTGTTGACATAGCAATTCAATTCAAGAGCTTCAAAGCCTGCTTCTTTTGCATATTGATCAATAAATTCAAACAGGCGTTTGCCTAATCCTTTACCTCTGTAATCGGGGTGAATAATCACATTATCCGGTTCGATGTGTTTGCCGACATACAACTTGCAAAGTGACCACAATCCTGCAACTCCTGCCAGTTTATGATTCACGAATATACCTACACATTGATAGCCCTGACCAAACATCACTTGCAAGCGCTCCGATAAAACTTCGGCTTCCAGTTTTGGATTTAAAAGCTGAACCAGAGGCAATATGTCAGGTAATTCATGTTTTTCTAAAAATCGTGTGTGAATGTTGTCTTCTGTCATACTTGTCCTAATTTACTTCTTATTGTTTCATGATTGAAGAGCGATAGGATTCTTCAAACAATGTGTAATGAACGGAGTCCAGATATTGGCCTTCATAAAGAAAGTTTTCTTTAAAATGAGCTTCCTTCTCAAAACCAAAATTCTTAAGTAAAATCTCAGAAGCAATGTTACCCGGATCAATAACAGCTTCTATTGTGTGTAAATGCATCTGTTCAAAACCATATTCTATAACCTTTGCAACAGCTTCAGTCATGATGCCTTTTCTGTGGTGGTTTTTATCCAGCATATAGCCTAATTCAGCTCTGTTGTGTTCAGGATGCATGCGCACAAATCCCACTGTACCTATTAAAGTATTATCCGGTTTAACTGTAATGCCCCAATTAATGCCGGTGTTTTTGCGATAGCCTTGTTGAATGAGTCTGATTAATTTTAAAGCATCTTCTTCAGTAACACACAATGGTCGCGGTATATACCGCATCATGTCTTTATCTGAACGCAAATAAAAAATCTCTTTGACATCTGATTTGTCCATTTTGCGCAAGAGCAATCTTTCTGTTTCTAAAACCGGTATATTAATTTTTTCATCCATTATAAGATGCAACTCATTTTAAGAATAGGGTAGTGCTGTGATTCAAAATGCAAAACAAGTTTCTCTTCATTCTCATAGACAAATCCGCAGGATTCATAGCATTTTCGGGCAGCTTCATTGCTTTCTATTACATAGAGATAGACTTTCTTTAAACTGGATAATTCTCTGCATTTATCAAGCATTTCATTAATCATGACTTTTCCCCAGCCTCTGCCTCTGAATGCTGAACCCAGTATAATTCTGGATAATCTGGGTGTATCAGTATCTTTCAGAATAAGCTCACAAAATCCGGCAGATATACCATTTTGTTCGAATATAAACTGATAACGGCTTTTATTTTTGGAGATATATTCAGTAACGGATGCTTCAGTTACTGGAAACTGCCAGGTATCTGCTGCAAATCTGAACAGTTCGAATGGATTGCTGGCCCATTGACCTATCAGCTTGTAGTCTTCCTGTTGCAGCGCACGTAACATACTTATAATCCCATTGCTTTGTAAATGATGTCTTGCATGATGATTCTGTAATTGCCATTGATTAGTTCCTTATTCTCTTCATCCGGACAAATACGGTTACTTAAAAAAACAAATACTAAATTGTATTCAGGGTCAACCCAAACACAAGTGCCAGTAAAACCTGTATGGCCAAACATCAATTTGCTTCCCATCAAACTAGCCGGACTGGTTTTACCGCTAAAATCAGGCTTGTCAAATCCTAGACCTCTTCTCGAATCAGACCGTTGATATGAGGTAAATTTCTGTATAGTTTCGAGCTTTAAATATCTTTTACCCTCATATACACCTCCATCTGCCAGCATCTGCATAAGGAAACCCAAATCCTGCACAGTTGAAAACAAGCCAGCATGTCCGCTCACACCGCCTAGCATAGCGGCAGCCGGGTCGTGCACATAACCACATAACTCCTGTTTTCTGAATAGTCTGTCAACTTGAGTTGGAGCAATATTATTTATGTCGTGATGCTTCCATGGGTTATAGCCAATATCCTTTAATCCCATAGGTGAGTAAAAACTGTCTTGCATAAATGTATCCAGTGATACACCACTGATTTTCTCAACAACCAATTGCATTAAAATCATGCTTAAATCACTGTACCTGTAGGTTCTACTCTCCAGAGGTGAATCAAATATCCTCTTGTAAATGGTGTCTTTATTAGCCTTTAGCATGAACAGCTTATCCGCTACTTTAACACAAAAAGCTGAATCACTTTTGGCACAATACACACTGTCAATGTATGGAAGAGTTTCTTTATAAAATGGAATCCATGCAGTTAATCCTGCTCTGTGTTGTAAGATATCCGATATGACTAAATGTTCTTTGTTGGTATTTCTCGCCTTAGGCAAATAATACCCTAATGTTTTGGTGATATCAAGTTGTCCGTTTTCATAAAGTTTCATTACAGCTAAAGTCGTAGCGGCAACTTTAGTAATCGAGGCAATGTCATATAAAGTACTGTCATTGACTTTCTTTTGCTTGTCATAATTTAAGTGACCATAAGAACGATTGAAAACTTCTATGCCATCCTTTAAAACAAACACTCTGCAACCCGGAGCACCTTTCTTTTGTATAAGTTGAGCCGCTACCTGATCAATTTCATTTAATTTATCCGATGAAATAGCTTTGGTTGAGCCTGCTTCAGGTGTTCTGTTTTTTAAGGTCACAGGCATTTTACCTTTCTCTGGTATTCTGCCTAAAATTAAATCCATAGCAGCTTTGTGAAAAAATGCATTGTCTTCATAAGCAGCCACTATGCTTACTTTCTGATTAAATCGATTGAAAATATATGGATTGAAAAATCCAACTAATACCGTTTTCTTAACATGGGATAATTTGCTTACCAGCTTGAAATCATTTTCGAGGTAGCCTCCATTGCCCTGACTCCATACTTTTGGCTGATGAAAACTCACTACCACTTTGTCAAATTGTTTTGCCAATGCAACAATTGAATTAATTTTTTCAATTGAAGGATTCTTCGGCAAGGCTTTGTAAACTGCGCCACGAATATCTTCACATTGATTTCTCCATTCTGAATGAGGTAAATCACCAACAGCTACAAAAAGCACTTTCTCTTTGGCTTTTAATGGTAAACATTGTTGACTTTTAACAGGAATACTGACAGCTTCATTGGCAATTCTTTGTTGTAAATTATCAAATTCTTTACCTGCCAGGTCGCGTTCCAGGTGCTTGGTGACGATTGGCTCATAATGATCTAATCCGACATACTGCTTCCATTTCAGGATTCTTAAAACATGCTTATCCAACTCTTTTTCACTCAGAGTGCCATTCATTACGGCTTCCTTTATTTTAGCAAAAGCTACGGGTACATTTTCACAAAAAAGTAAAACATCATTGCCTGCAAGAATGGCTTCCAGTTCCAATTCACCCGGAGCAAAGAAGGAAGAAACCCCTTTCATATTGAGTGCATCGGTAAACAGCAAACCATCAAAACCCATTTTTTGTCTGAGCAATGTATCGATAACTGCCTTCGACAAAGAGGCTGGTCTGTTGATCCTCGCATCCAGTTGAGGCATTTGAAGGTGTGCAACCATCATGGATGGAACTCCTGATTGGATCAGTTGTCTGAAAGGATATAATTCTGAGGAATCCAGTTCTGCTAAAGATTTATCAATGACCGGCAGGCCAAGATGAGAGTCGGTGTGTACGTCGCCATGTCCCGGAAAATGTTTACCGCAAGGCATTACATTCTGACTCATCATACCTAAACTGTAGGCTAATCCGAGTTTCGCTACCTGTTGTTTACTTTCACCAAATGAACGGAAACCAATAATTGGATTATTTGGGTTGGAGTTGATATCAATGTCAGGTGCAAAATTGACATGTATACCAATACGCTTACATTGTTTGGCAATAGCAGCTCCAACTTCAAAAACAAGCGAATCATTGCTCAATGCACCCATCGTTAAAGCATAGGGAAAATGACAGGTGTTTTTAAGTCGCATAGCCAAACCCCATTCACCATCTATGCTAATCATAAGAGGTGTCTTTGAAATGGATTGATAATAATTGCAAAGCCAGGCCTGTCGAATCGGATTGTCTTGCATGAATATCAGGCCACCAATATGGTAATCCTGAATCAATCGCTCTATTTCAGCAGTGTGTTTATCGTCTTTATTGGAATAAGCGGAAATCATGAAGAGCTGACCAATTTTTTGATCCAGATTCATAGATTTCAACTGATGTTCATACCAAAATTCCGCATCCTGAGCATGAATGCATGTAATGGCCATTATAATTATAACAGCCAGATTTAACAGGCGTAATCGGTATTGCTTACCTGGCAAAATTAGCTTTTCTTTTATTGAGGAATGCATCTGTACCTTCTTTAAAGTCAGTAGTTTCAAATGCTTTGCCAAACTCTTCGATTTCTGTTTTGAATCCATCTTCTCCTTCGGCAAAATGCGCGTTGATGCATCTTATAACAGCTGCAACAGCCATTGGAGATTTACCGGCAATTTTATTTAAGATTTCTGCACATCTAGGCAAAAGGTCTTCCGCAGGCACTACATCATTAACCAGACCGTATTCCATAGCTTCGTTTGCACCAATTGCATCTGCAGTCAGTAATAATTCTGTAGCTTTTGCTTTTCCTATCAATTGAATTAATCTTTGTGTACCACCATATCCCGGAGGAACGCCCAGATTCACTTCTGGTTGCCCGAATTTTGCATTTTCGGAAGCAACTCTTAAATGACAGGACATAGCCAGTTCGCAACCACCACCCAATGCAAATCCATTAACAGCTGCAATGACCGGTTTACCCGAACGCTCAATTGTGTTCATGGTTTCATGTCCATCCGCTGACATTTTATTGGCTTGTTTTGAATTGAAATTAACAAACTCTGAAATATCTGCACCGGCTGCAAATGCTTTAGCTCCGGCTCCGGTTAATATAATGCCACTAACTGTGTTATCTTTATTAGCAGCTATAACGGCCTCTTTGATTTCTCTCAAAGTTTCCATGTTCAAAGCATTAAGCTTGCTCTCTCTATTAATGGTAATCGTGAGTATGGATGCCTCATTTGTTGTGGTAATAGTCTGATACATGTTGCAAATTTAATCCTTTTGAATTATACTTGTAGAACTACAAATGAACATATTCAAGCCTTTTGTCCTATTGTTTATATGCGGACCTGTTTCTCACCTTTTTTCTGCCGACCTGCCTAAAGACCTTGTTAAAAAAATACTTAAAGCTACTGACGAATACCAAAATTATGATATAGTATTTAATCGCAGTTTTAAATATCCACTTGAAAAAGATACACTGATCGAAACTTATAGTTCTTCTGTGTATACTCAAAATGAATCTGCATACATCGGCTGGCACATCATCAATTACAAGCGCAGCGGCTCTCCCCGAAGTCTGGCAGCCAGCAATGGCAATGAGATTTGCAGAATGAATTATAAAGAACAATTGCATTTCTGTCAGAACAATCAACAAACGGAAAAATTCAATGAAAATCTGAAAGCTTATCTTTACACACCTTTGTATTTAACCAAAGAAAATCTCAATCAGTATGAATTAAAAAGTGAGACAAAAGATTTTTTTGAACTCAATAAAACGGATACCGGTAAAGACAACAAGGGAAGAGTATCTTATATTGCTAAATCAGTTTTGAAAATTGCGAAGTCAAGTTATCTGCCGGTTTCTGAAATTACAGTTACTACCAGTGGTACCAGAGTTCAGTATGCTTCCTATGAATTGATTGAAATTAATACTAACAAACAATTCAATATTCATCAAATCAAAAACAAAGCGGATTCTTTTTTAAATGTAATTAAAGCAGTGCCCAACGGTGATTCTTTAAAAGCGGCTAAAAAGGATTTATACAGAAAACTTAAAATTGGCGATACCGCATACATGTTTACAGCAAATACTTACGATGGAAAACCATTTAATCTCATTCATCTTAAGGATTCTATTATAGTGCTCGATTTTTTTTATACGACCTGCAAACCTTGTATCACGGCATTACCTGAATTAAATGCCATTTATAAAAACTTATCTTCTCAGGGTGTAACAGTAGTTGGCGTAAACGCTTTTAGCACGGATTGGGATAATCTGAATACATTCGTCAGCGACCATCAAATTGTATATCCCATTGTAAAAACGAGCAAGCAAGTGCTTTATGAATATGGTGTAACCGGATTTCCGCGACTGATTGTCATCAGAAATGGTATTGTTGTAAAGGTGTATTTTGGCTACGTAAAAGGAATGGAGCAGGAACTGCAGAAACTCCTGGATGAATTGAAAAAATAATATGCTAGTATTCCCAATATTAAACGGTTTGTGGCAAGGGTTTGTCATCAGTATTCTTTTATTTGGCCCGGCCTTTTTCAAACTGGTACATACCAGCATACAGGAAGGATTTAAGAAAGGTGTCATTCTAGCCTCCGGTGTTTTTCTCAGCGATTTACTCGTTGCTATTTTATGTGTATTCGGAGCAGCCGAGTTTATGCAGTCTCCTAATTTCCAAAAATTGTATTCTCTGTTTGCCTCCGTTGCTCTGGTCTTATTAGGACTTAAATATTTCAGACATCAATACAAAGCTTTTTTACAATCCTATTCTGCTCGTGTACCTTCCACTAAAAGTTTGTTAAAAGGTTTCTGGCTCAATCTGATCAATCCCTTTACATTTATCTTGTGGTTCAATGTAATGGCATCCATCAGCAAAGAATATTTGGGTGAGCCGCATTACAAACTCTTGCTTGGGGTAAATCTTATTTCTATTCTGGTAGTCTTGTTTATGATGGATGTTATAAAAGTGTTTCTCTCGCATCTCATTGGTAAACGACTCAATTCGCGCATCGTATTTCATGTCAATAAATATTTTGGCATACTGTTAATGGTCATTGGAGGCATATTTTTGATGCGTTTCATATCAATGATTATGTGAGATAGTAGACAGAATATCCTGTTTAAATTAACATATAGAATCTCAATAAAAATCAACCTTCCAGGTTAACTTAATTTTTTTAACGAATTACATCATTGATTTTTTGCAATTTAAGGCCATTTACCTGCTAGGTTGAATTTCTAAAAACCTCACAGAATAACAGTCTTTAACCATTCAGCCAATACAATACTCATTGCCTGTATGAGCATAGTCCCATCTACAATGCCATGATGAAAGTTGGGATGTTGTCTGAGTTGCTTCGATTGAATTAAAACTAAATTGAGTAAACCGCTTAACACAAATGCTGCCGCTATGAAATAATCACCTTTTACTCCGTGATAGAGCAAAGAAACTGCAATTGAAGTTATCATCAATCCGCCTGTTAGTTGCCATGCAGCCTTCTCTCCAATTTTTATAGGTATGGTCGATAATCCGGATGCTGCATCCGATTCCATGTCCCGTATATCAAACGGCAGGCAAATGGCACACATAAATAAAAATCGCTCAAGTGATAAAGCCAGAAAGTCTGTAATATTAATGGATTGTCCTGCCTGAACCAGGGGCAACAAAAGTGTGATAATGGTCCAGTTGAATGCAATTAAAAATAACTTTAAAAAAGGAATGTCTCTTAACCTGAGTGTTTTGTTGTTACTCTTATAAAATGGAATTGAATAAAATACTGTCAACAGGGCCAGGGGGGATAAAACAATCAGAACTTCAGGTTTGGCATTCCAGATAGCGATTATAAATCCGATAGTGGATATACACATCAAAATGTAAAATGTTAACTTGTGTTTTCTTACCCATTGGTGTTTCTCTAATGCAATGGCTGAAGGATATCTGATAAGCGTATATAGCCGATGTAGATTGTAGTCAAAAAAAGTAGCAAAGAAAATGATGAATAAATAAGGATGCCAGGAGAGGGGCTGACCAAGTAAAATTTGTGCTTCAAACGTGAATGCTAAAGCAACCAGCGCAATGAACAGGTTGGAATAAATGATAAAATCCAGACTCTTTCTGATGGATTTCATCTGAATCTATTGAGATACTTTTTTCAATTTAAACATGACAGCGTCACGGTTGTTTTTAAAAACATCTGTTTGCAATTGACTGTATGCATGTTTCTCCATTGAAACCACAGCTGTAATTGTCCCGTCTTTTTCTCTGAAGTATTGAATGAATTTTGGAAAATCATGCTCAGGATTGCCAAAACATAAAGAATCAGTTGTCGTGTATTCACTTTTAAATGGTACAGATTCTCCGCCATTTTGATTGTTGACTGTCGCAATATAATACAGGTCTTTGCCTCTGTGTCCGATTTGAAGCGCTTCCAGTATTTCTGTATCGCCCTGATGCACCGAATAGGTCAATCCGTGATAAGCGGTATCTCCTGAAGCAGTCCATTTTTCGAAAACCTGTACGCCATGATTGGAATAGGATGTATCAATTATTTGCCATGTGCCATTCAACCATGATAGTTTTTGAATCGTTTTGTCTGATGTGTTGCAAGCTAATGCCAATAAAATGAGAATTGCTGAAATAGGTTTCATAAAAATGGGTCGACAAATTGCCGACCCACAAAATTAATCTAGTTTCTATCAATTTGGTAGTTGAATTTTTACTTAGCTTGCATTTGCTTCTTTCTGATTGCTGCCCAATACAAGTCCAATAACAGCACCAGCAATTACATACAATAGTGTGTTAGCAATTACATCTATAAACACTGGACCAAATTCTGAAAACAAGTTTGACATGGCATACATGCCTAAATCAAATGCCAGTCCCGTACATACACCGACAACTAATCCGGTCATCATGCCCTTTTGCCAACCCGTTTCATTTCTCGATTGCATAATCCAGGTGAGAAAGAATCCCCATACAAAATTACCTGCAATCAATGCCCACCAGATATAGTTGCCATCCGGTCGCATAAATCCATTCGGATCTTCATTCTTCATTAGGTTTTCCAGAATAATCCCATAAATGAGCCATCCTGACAGGAAAAATGCCACCCCTCCGGCAATTGTTCCTAAAATCGTTTTCGTGTTCATTTTATTTATTTATTAAATGGTTGTTAATACAAACATATTTTATAATTGAGTCAATTGGTAAGTAAAATTATTTCAATTATCCACAAAATATAAATATTTGATATTCTGAGCCTACTCTCATTAGGTCATCAAATCTATTCTGTTTAATTTTGCAGCAATGAAAATAGCTGTTGTTGGTGCTACAGGACTTGTAGGCACAAAAATGTTGAACGTACTTGAAGAGAGAAATTTTCCCGTGACTGAGTTAATTCCGGTTGCTTCTGAAAAATCAGTTGGCAAAACCATTACCTTTAAGGGTAAGGAATTTAAAGTAGTGAGCATGAAAGACGCTATTGCAGCCAAACCTGCCATTGCCTTGTTTTCGGCAGGTGGTACTACCAGTACCGAATGGGCGCCTGAGTTTGCCAAACACGGTATCACTGTTATCGATAATTCCTCTGCATGGCGCATGGATCCAACTAAAAAGCTGGTAGTGCCCGAAGTTAACGCCCATGTTTTGTCAGCTGAAGATAAAATCATAGCCAATCCAAATTGCAGTACCATTCAAATGGTGGTTGTTCTAAAGCCTTTACACGATAAATATAAGATTAACAGGGTAGTGGTGAGTACTTACCAAAGTGTTACCGGTACAGGTGTTAAAGCGGTTGAACAATTGATGAATGAAAGAAAAGGCGTCAATGGCGAAATGGCTTATCCTTATCCCATTGATTTGAATTTATTGCCACAGATTGATGTTTTCATGGACAACGGTTACACTAAGGAGGAAATGAAAATGGTCAATGAAACAAAAAAAATCATGGAAGATTCAAGTATTCGTTTAACGGCTACCGCTGTCAGAGTGCCAGTCATGGGCGGTCACAGCGAAAGTGTCAATATCGAATTTGAAAATGATTTCGATTTGGATGAGGTTAAATCTATTTTGAAAGATTCTGCAGGTGTTGTTCTTCAGGATGATATTGCCAATAAAGTATATCCTATGCCAATCAATGCTCACGAAAAAAATGAAGTATTTGTGGGTCGTTTGAGAAGAGATGAATCCAATCCAAAAACATTGAATTGCTGGATAGTCTCGGATAATCTAAGAAAAGGAGCTGCTACTAATGCAGTTCAAATAGCAGAATATCTGCTTAAAAGGGGGTTCGTTTCCAAAGATTGATTTCCTTCAAAATCAAGTAAAAAAATAAAAAAGTGAATCTGCCAAGAAACGCTTTTTGTTTTTTTATCGTCTATATCAGTAAATTGGTTATATTTGAGCATCCGTCAACTAATTCTGATAGCGCTATCTGTATTTTTCGCAAGGCAACTGAATGCGCAGTGCGTCATTAGTGTCAAAGGTGTACCTTGCGTTGGCAATCCTATAGAATTTACTGTTCAGGCTCCGGGTTCTACCAATCATTCCTGGGATTTCAATGGTGAAGGTTTTAATAATACCAACTCTAATCCAACCTTTACATTCGCCACAACCGGGCAAAAAAACATTAAACTGTCCTGTAAACTTTCTAATGGCGATATATGCAGTTCCAATGTTATAATCGAAGTCAAGGATACACCTAAAATCAGATTGAAAATGTTGAGCAATCCGATTCAGTGTTTTGAAAATAACGTCTTTTGTTTCCGAGATTCAAGTCTCTCAGGGGATAATAACAGCTGCATCAAATCTATTAAATACCTCTTTAGCGATGGAGAATTAATTACTAAATACGGAAGTAAAAATAATCCGGTCAAGGTGCCTTCAACTTTCTGTAAAAGTTATATAGACCCTCAGGGTGGAACTTATACATTGACAGTGGAAATTGAGGACTGCAATGGCTGTATCGTAAAAAAACAAATGCCTTTTGTGATGAAAGTGGAACTCTTGCCTTCCATTTTTGCAAGTTCAACACTCATCTCTGACAGATGCAAAGGGAACGCCAACGTGAGCTTCTATAACCAGTCGCAAATAAAATTTCAGGATGTCAGTAAATTCAGATGGGATTTTGGTGATGGTACTTCGGATTCTACCAATTGGGATTCAACTAAACATGTTTACTCAATAGGTGGACAAATGACTGCTGTGTTCTCGCCGACATTAACAATCTGGACCGGAAATGGATGTTCACGTACTTTCAAATTGGATGAAGTGATTGTGTACAATTTAAAGCCTGTCATGATTAAAGACAAGGATTCTATTTGTGTTGGTGAAGTTATTAATTTTGAAGTAATACCAAAATCTTTAAAACAATTTATTACAGAAGATCGTGTCCGCTGGAATTTCGACCCCGGTGTAGGTTACAACTACGAAACATTTAATATGTTTTATAATCTTGGACCACATTTAATTACTGTCACGCTGCCCCATATTTGTGGTCCGTATGTGCTTAGAGATACCATTAATGTGATTGGCCCCCTGGCATTGATTGAGCCTGATTTTATTGCACCTAATGAACGTTATCAGTGTGCTTCCGTCGATTCGGTACATGTTACGGATCATTCTAAATATTACCATAACGACTCCGATTTCCTCGACGATGACAGTCTTTATAACAAAACGCCGGGTAATCTGAAATATGTTTTTAAATTCAACCCTCAAACCGGAAGGATTGAAACCGTTAAACCTTATGATTACGACAGGGACAAAGATCATGTCGACCGTCTCTGGGATTTCGATGATCCGTTTTGTATGCCTTGTACTACTGACAGGGCAAAAAACCAGAATGTTGGCATGAATTGCCGGTATTCGAAAGATACCATGGATGTTCATAAATACACCGACTGGGATTCGATTTACATCTATCAGTATAAGAAAAACTATATACCTCAGGCTTATTTCGACCGCAAAGAAGCGCGCTGCGCCTATAGAAAAATCTGGTACTGCGATTCTTTGGTTGCTGTAATTGATACTTTCCTTTTTTATGGTGATAACCTGTTAGGTCAGTCAATAAGAGACAGCTCTGCTTTTACAAGTTTGATGTCTAAAGTAAAAATTCCTGGTGGTTTGTACGGATATGGTGCTTATGATTTTCCATACGACCTGAACATCTATGTTCCTAAAAACAACTCAGTCGCCCTTGACCCTAAAAATGGCGGAGCATTGTTATATATCAATGGCCCTCAGTACTATAAGGTAACGCCTAACTTCCGTATTACAACCGGTCCAGATGATACCTGCTTTTTTTTATATGGATCAAGAATTTTCAAAGACACATTGTATAAGGACGATATACGGGCCAGACACAAAATAGTGTCTACTTTTAAAAATCCAAAAATAGCAATAGGAGATAGTATAGATAAGAATCTGCACAGAAGGATATTTTATGAAAGAGTTCCAAGATGTTTTAAAATAACTTTGAATCTAAGAGATACTGTACATCCTTTCAAATGTATCAATCAGGCCAGTAGTTTTATCGCTGCGCAGCCTCCTTCAGCTAAACGTCTTAAAATCGATGACCACTTTTGTTATGGATATGACAAAAAAGTAATTGAATTTAACCTTGAAGAAACCAAACCGGGTTGCCTGGCTTCTACTGTTTGGTTTAATCCTGATTACGTCAATACACCTAACAATTGGTTGTTGCTGAATGATCTCTATTCAGGTGATATCATGAGAAGAAATTTCTTCATCTCAAAACCTCCTTACACTGGTTACAATGCAGAAGGTCCAAATGAAGGTACATTCTTTTGGGTCTACAATGATTCCCTTATGCCGCACAAAAACATTCAGTATATCAATGTAGGTTTAATAGTTGGAAATGGAATCGCTCCGATAGAATGTATGGATACATTTTACTTCCGGAATTTTGCCTCTTTCCCAAGATTATCCGCTGAGCTGGAATTTGTAAAAAATAAATCCAAAGAATTTCATGTTTGTAAAGACCAGACAGCTTATGTCAGTATTCCTGATAACGCACCGGATGCTAATGCTCTGGCTGATTTCAGCACCTGGTATATGATTGATGATGCCAATTCTGATACCCTCGAAAAAATAGATGAAATCTACCACAAGGTTGTCGATTACTATAAATACCCTGGAAAAAAAGTCAATTACACAGTCATAAACAGATATAAAATTAATAGTTCAAGACTGCTTCAATTGTCAACAGTGGATACTATTGTTACTGCTATTGTACATTCCTATCAGACAATTGCACTACCTGGTATTGGTTATAAAAGTCTTCGTCAAAGCATTGCTGCTCAAGGCATGAATATTGAAGAAATACCTGATAGCATACTCCTTGAATTGATATGGAATGGTGTTGGAACTATAGGAATACCCTCTACAGGAAGCAGAGGTTGTATCGATACTTCCGGCTTTGGTTATGAAATTGATTGGTATTACAAACCTATTTCATCAACGATTCTGCATTACAAAGATTCCAGTTTACTTCCTGCTGATTCTTTTTTAAACGGAACTTCCTATAAGAAAGCCTATGCATTTACTTCCAACAGAAATAGTTCTTTCACGATTTATAGAAGCGTTGAAAGTTATTTTCCTACCTGGTGCCCTTTAACAAATGCCATTTCTCTGGCTGTAGGATTTAGTGCTAAAGTTGAAATTGCTGATACCATTATCTGTGTCGGAAGATTGTTAAATGGTACACCTAAATTCAAGTATTATGATAATTCTGACCCTGCTGTTTTATCTTATGATACCATTGATTATTGGCTGTTAAGAGAAAATGAAGCAGGAAGGCCGAATCGTGAAGGATATACTATCTGGGATTTGAGTAAAGAGGATGATGATATCACCAAACCTGCGACTATTTTTGGAAATTTCCCTTATGCTAAGAAAGGATACAGCACTCCATTCTGGATAGGGAATGAACCTGGAGCAATGTACTATAAAACACCGGGCATCTATACACTGAGAGTTTTGGCGCAAGACAGCAATCAATGTACAGATACTTTCTCACAGAAAATTTATGTGCCAGGGCCATTAGCTGGTTTTTATACGGATATCACGACACCTAATTGCAAAACTATATTGGAGTTATTTGATACCTCTAAAGTAATCGATCCATGTGAAACAATCGGAATGCCACCCTGCGATTTTATCAATCTGTGGACGATCGATTGGGGCGATGGTTCTCCGGCTTTGCAATACACCAAACAATTGCCAAAACAAATTGGTCATGATTATGGTCAAAATGGTTATTTCGAAATCACACTTATTGTGGAGACAGTTTTGGGTTGCAGGGATACCATGAAAAAGATTGTATTTATTCCGGGTCCAAGTCCTTTGTTTGTGCCTGAAACCTCTCTTTTTATTTGCGTCAATGATTCTGTGACTTTTGATAATATTACCTATAACTCAACTAAATCTTCTCAATGGTTGTGGAATTTTGGCGATGGGTTCTATGCACCTCAGTTTGATACCGGATTCATTACTCATAAATATACCCGAACCGGTAAGTTTGATGTTTATCTCAATCAATTTGACAGTATAGCCAATACCGGTAAATATTGCCCTGCTATTTACCCTGATTTAGCCAGTGGTCAAACTAAAATTACTGTTACTGTTCTGCCTTATGATACAATGAAACTTAATGCGAACCCAATAGTGGTTTGTGTAGGAGATACCATTACTATTGTTGCCGATTTAAAGACTGCAAATGTTTACAATAAATACAATTGGGAATTTGGTTCTACTACCGAGCAAACCAGCGATTTAACCTATAAGGCCGTTCCAGACAGGAAAGGCAGTTTTGTAGTCACTATGTCACCGGATACTGTTGGACTCAACTCTGGGTATTGCCCGAATTTTGATACAATTATGGTGTTCGCCGATAGTATTTATGCCGATTTTATCATCAGTAAGAAAGATGATCCTTTCTACTGTTTTACCAATCGTTCTACATGGGCTGTCTCTTACCGTTGGGGTTTTTATCATGATACGGATATTACTGCTCGTAAACTGGAATTCAGGGAAAATGAAAAACAAAATCCACCTGATTCTATTATTTGCAATAATTTTATAGAACACTTTGGCGTGAACTGGGTTTGTCTCGAGGCGACCAATGCGCTTGGATGCAAGGATACTGCTTGCAGGAAAATTGAAAATGACTATGAAATGGCCATATTGCCTCCAAATGTATTTACACCAAATGCGGATGGTTTCAGTGGTAAGGATAAGGAAGGTTTGGAAGGCAATGAAGTGTTTAATATTTATACTAAAAATGTCGAATATTACCATTTGGTTATCTACGACAGATGGGGCGTAAAAGTGTTTGAAAGCGAAGATTCCAACTACGACTGGAATGGCAGATACTACAACGATGGCTATAATTGTCCAACCGGAACCTATTACTATATCCTCGACTACCGTTACAAAGGCAAAGATGAAAATGAACCAATCATCAACGGAGTGGTAAGAATCATCAGATAAAATTCAGAATTAAATTCTGTCTTTTGTTTTAATGCTTTTACGTTTGATCTCCTCATAACATTTTAATAAAATTCAATCTGTCATATCAGGCTAATTTGTATTGAATTTAGCGTACTAAAAATTAATATCTTTGCGACATGTATTTGGATAACTATCTCAAACAAGGCATTGTCGACGCTGTTGAAGAATTGTACGGAGTGAAAATGACAGAAGAGTCAATAAAGCTTGAAGTTACTAACCCTGATTTTAAAGGGGATTACACTTTTGTTTGTTTTCCGGTTGTCCGATTTTCTAAGAAAAAACCTGAAGATACTGCCGACGAAATTGGTAAATATCTGAAAGAAAACATCGATCAGGTGGATGATTTCAATGTAGTGAAGGGCTTTCTGAATTTAGAAATAAGCCACAGTTACTGGTTGGAATATTTTAAAGCCCACCAGTTCAGGAATAAACTCGACAACAAGGGTAAAGTGATGGTGGAATACTCTTCTCCTAACACCAATAAACCTTTGCACCTCGGTCATATTCGCAACAACTTATTGGGATACGGAGTTGCTCGTATTCTGGAAGCTTCCGGTTACGATGTGGTTAAATCCAATCTCATCAACGACCGCGGAATACATATCTGCAAAAGCATGCTAGCCTGGAAAAAATTCGGTAACGGAGAAACACCTGAATCTTCAAATTTGAAAGGGGATCATCTTGTAGGTAAATATTATGTTGAGTTTGATAAACACTATAAAGCGGAAATCAAAGATTTGATGAATGCCGGGATGGACGAAACTACTGCTGAAAAATCTGCTCCTCTCATGTTAGAAGCTCAGGAAATGCTCAGAAAGTGGGAGAGTGGCGACCAGGCAACTATCGACCTTTGGAAAATGATGAACAACTGGGTGTACAAAGGTTTTGATGTGACTTACAAAGCGCTCGGTGTTAGTTTTGATAAATTCTATTATGAAAGTCAAACCTATTTGTTGGGAAAAGACTTGATTGAAGAAGGTCTTTCTAAAGGTGTGTTTTATAAAAAGCCGGACAACAGTGTATGGATTGATTTGAAATCGGATGGTCTCGATGAAAAACTGGTTTTAAGAGGTGACGGTACTTCTGTTTACATCACACAAGATATCGGAACTGCACAGTTGAAATACGATGAATATAAGTGCGACAAATCAATTTATGTTGTAGGTAATGAACAGGATTATCATTTTAAAGTCTTGTTTTTAATTCTTCAGAAACTCGGTAAATCTTGGGCTGATGGTCTGTACCACCTCAGTTATGGAATGGTAGACTTGCCTTCAGGTAAAATGAAAAGCAGAGAAGGTACTGTAGTAGATGCGGATGACTTGATGGATGAAATGATTGAAGCTGCTAAAGTTAAAACAGAAGAGCTGGGTAAAACGGATGGTATGAATGAAGAAGAGAAAAACGAACTTTACAGAATGCTTGGAATGGGTGCTCTTAAGTTTTTTATTCTGAAAGTGGATCCTCAGAAAAGAATGCTTTTCAATCCTGAAGAGTCCATCGACTTACAAGGTGATACCGGGCCTTTTGTACAATATACACATGCGCGTATTCGCAGTATGTTCAGAGCAGCTAAAGCCGAAGATATCAATGGTGACTATGATGCTGTCGAAGCCAGAGAAAGCGAAATTAATTTAATTAAACGCTTGCTGGATTTTGAATCTGAATTACTAAAAGCAGCTTCGGCTTATAGTCCAGCTATATTAATTGCTTATGCATTAAATCTCGCAAAAGCATTTAACCGTTTATACAACGATGTCTCTATTTTAAAAGAAGATAATGTACATTTGAGACGTTTCAGACTTAAACTGTCCGGAATGACTGCAGAGACGCTTAAAACTACTCTTGATCTTATAGGGATTCAATGCCCTGAAAGAATGTAAGATAGTTTTGTGGCTAATTACTTCAGTGCATAATGAGCAATTTGCCCGAAATTGTCTTTCCTCCTCGAACCGCATAAATGACATATATGCCCGATGACCAGGAACTGATGTTCATGTTGATTTCATTTTGTCCAAAGGTTGTATTGTTATAAATATCCTGGCCGTTTAAGGTTGTAATTCTTAAGCTTTCGACAGTTTCACTGAATTGAACAAGCAAAAACTCATTCGCAGGGTTTGGGAAAAATCTCATATACCAATCATCTTCTATGATGATTTCGCTGTTTGTTTCATTTTGTTTGATGCTGTCTATCTGATGTTGGGTCAATACCTGTACTCTAAAAGTATCTACTTTAGTGACCTGTATCGGTTTATTGCATTCTACAGCTGAGTATTCCAAAACTGTTCGAACCATCAGGTCGTTCAGATATTCTACCTTGCTCTCACCTCCTGTTGGCTTTATATGGGAATCTCCAATCTTACTGTCATTGGTGATGTAAATGTATTCACCATTGGTGGTTATGGCCAGATATTTCATTAAGAATTCTGTTGATTTATCTATACCGCTTGCTGTTACCGGAACTAATCGGATGCCTTTCTCAGAAGCCAGTTGAGCGTATTGTCTCACCATTTTTTTGTGCTCTTCATTGTTGCTGTGAGGAGGAGCATCCAAAATCATAAAGAGAATTTTAGTCGATTCTGAATTTGACCAGCCAAGTTCTTCAATTGATGATTTAAGTGCAGCTTCAACTGCTTCTGGAAAATCACCACCACCATTGGCTCTTTGTTCGCCAATAAAACTTATGGTGTTGGATGGATTTGAGCTTAATGGCATTACTCTGGTAAGGTAATCATCTGTATAATCTTTGTAAAATACCGAACCTGTTCTGATATCTGAGCATGGTCGTTCTCTTTTAATGCGACTGATAACGTCAATGAATTCTGCCTGTAAGTACTTTATTTCATCGCCCATACTTCCTGTGGCATCCACCATGAAGCCAATCTCTATTTGTTTGTTCTCGTTTTTATCAAATTGTATGGTCAAAGGAGTTGACGAATTGAATTTTGTAACTGCAATGTTGAGTTCCTGACTTTGTTGCCCTGCACTTAAACTAAGCTGGTAGGATTCCATTTGCTTGCTTTCTCCGAACATTCCTGACCAGAAATAACAGTTGCCATTCACATCACTCACACTGGTCCACAATGCCTTGCCGCTGCCATCTTTTAATATGGCTTTTATGTGCCTGGCTGGTTGACCATCGGTATGAACCAGTTTTAAATGTTGTAATTGTTTAGGATAAAATCCCCAGGTCTTCATGTAACTTGATATAGTGTTGTCCTTATTGGTTTCCTCCCATTCATCCCAATGCTCCAAATCCTTCCAGTGTCCTGCTGTAATCTGACCTGCTTTTATTTCTGGTGTTGATGTTAATCCTATATCTTTTGATTTTATATCATCCATTTTGGGTGGATCATCTTTGGCATCGTCTTTTGCGACACTTACTTTAGAAACATATTTGTCTTCAGATATTCCATCTCTATCACCACCAAAGTCAGGACATTTCAAAGCTCTGAAGCCTCGTCCACTTGTGCCACTTCCTGAACCGCTTCCTGAACCGCTTCCTTTTCCACTAGTCTTAGATTTTGAAGTTGTTTTACTTACACCTGCGGCCATTGTTGGTGCATACAATCTTTCTGACACTTCTTCCTTAGTGCCTGAAATGCTTTTTGTTGAAGTAGAATCCTTAGGATTTTTATATTTTACAGGTGTTACTACCTGAGTGTATTTTAATTTCAAACCAAAATTTAAACTGCTGCTCGAATGATATAAAACAAGTCGTTTTAATGTCATTGGATCAAACCCTTTTTGCTTAAATACAAAATCATAAGCTCCCGGCTTCAGAGTCAGATTATAAAAACCATATTTGTCGGTGTAAGTGCTGTCAATTCTTTTGCCATCCTGAATGGCTACCAGGCAAAAATCTTTTTGATCTGAAGAATTAATATTGCGTATACACCCACTGATGACAACATTTTGACCAAAAGTCAATTGTGCCGAAATGATCATTAAAGCGGTTAAAAAGGGTTTCATAAATTAATAGACATTTAAATTGTTTATAACGCTTCATACTCTTCAATTATTTTTGGTAAATGAAAAATTTGAAAAAAGGTAAATACAGGCACTACAAAGGAAAGGAATATGAAGTTATAGATGTTGTAAAACATTCTGAAACACTCGAAGAACTGGTGCTATACAAACAATTGTACGGTGAACAAAGTTTATGGGTAAGACCTTATTCTATGTTTTTTGAACAAGTTGAAATCGGGGGTAAAACAATGCCCAGATTTGAGCCGATCGATTAATGTGCTGCTACAGATGCAGCTGGAGCATTTCTCAATTTGTATCCAAACCAGGCCAGATAGGCAAAGCATAAAACTGTTATAAAATACGATTCGTGAATACCAATTTTATCAGCTAAATAGCCTTGAAACAATGGTACCAGTCCACCACCTAAAATCATCATAATTAACAAGGATGAACCCTGGTTGGTATATTTTCCCAATCGACTGATGGATAAAGAAAAAATACAAGGCCACATAACAGAGCAGAACAAGCCACCACTGGTAAAGGCGAGCAAGGCCAAAGTGCAATGACTAAACAATCCGACCAGCATTAAAATACTGGCAGTGCCGGCTAATAGCATTAAAGTTTTGGCAGCGTCTTCTCCTGAATAAATAAATAAAGCAATTGCTAAAAAGACGAAAGGTAAATAATAAATGAAGTCTGAAGTGTCGTGACCAATTAATTGATTCACCAGATAAACTATTGAAAAAGCGATTAAAGGAATAAAAATTTGCAAGGCAATTTTACGTGCACCCTGAGGTTTGAATACAGTAATAGCACCAGTCCAGCGTCCTATCATTAAGCTGCCCCAGTATAGCGAAATATATGGCGCAATTAAAGTATGGTCAATGCCCTTTATAGCAGGAAGTTCAAGTAAAGCACCCAAATTGCTTTGAATGGTCACTTCAACACCCACATATAAGAAAATACCAATCATCCCTAATATCAAATATGGATGGTCTTTTAGTTTAAAATCTTTTGTGTTTGTCTCTTCATTGTTAACTTGTGGTAGTTTACTGAATTGAATCAGAGCTGCACATAAAATAAATAGCGTAAACAAAACCAGAGCAGGAGCCTTTACAGATTCTATACCCATTGTTTCCGGTTCAGGTGTTTTAAAACTTCCGAATAATGTATAACCCAGTAAAACCGGTCCAATAGTGGTGCCAAATGAATTGATACCCCCGGCCAGACTCAGTCTGTGAGCACCATGAGCTTGATCACCATAGTTGGCGACAAATGGGTTGGCGACAATTTGTTGCAAGGCAAATCCAAAACCTATTACAAATAATGCAAGCAATAACAATCCGTATGAATTCAAATTAGCTGCGGGAATAAACAGCAATGCACCAATAGAGGAGAGGAGCAATCCGTAAACCAGACCTTTTTTGTATCCGATTTTATTCAAAGGATCGCCAAACTTTTCTGAGAGAAAGAAGTATATGATTGAACCAACAAAATAGGCAATATAAAATGTAAAATCAACCAGTTGCGATGCAAACTGAGTCAATTCAAACTTGGCCTTAAACAAAGGTATCAGTATGCCATTGCTGGCAGCAACAAAACCCCAAAAGAAAAAGACCGTGATGATGACAATAAATCCCGAATTTATTCTTTGACTTTGATTCATAGCAACAAAGAAAATGGTTTGCCGGACTATTTAAAAATATATTTTTTAATTGTCCTTTAAATGCTATTTTTGCACATAAACATATCAATTTATCAGAAATTTTATGAAAAAATTAATTTATTCAGGTTTAGCTTTCTTCATGGCTGCAGCAGCTATGGTAGGCTGTAAAGACGACAACAATGGTGGTGGTGGAACGGATGGTCCTAAAGGTCCTTCAATCGAATTTCAAACCAATACCGGTACTTTCAGCGGCTATACTTTTGCAAATGGTTCTGCCCAAATTGGTACTACCATCAAAATTGGTACTAAAGTAAACTCTACTGATGTTAACATCAAGAGTACCAAAATGACTGTTAAGTATGCCAATCAGGCTGAGCAATTAGTAGGTACCGACTCTATTATTGCCGGTAACTCTAAATCAGTATACAGAGAGTATTTATTTGTTATTCCTCCGGATAAAGGTACTTACACTTTCACTGTGTATGCTACTGACAAAAATGCAACAACCAGTTCTACTCAAATCGTTATCCAGGCTTTCGGTCCATTGACTGAAAGAGGTTCTGGCTTCAGAGTTTACAGCTTGCAGTCTACTACTCAGTTCAGCGCATTCGACTTATTCTCTGGTGAAGCTATTTCAGCTGGTTCAGGTGCTGGTAACAACGCCGACAGAGATATCGTTGACATGTCTACTAACACTGCATTATCTGCTTCTTGGAAATCAGATGCTGCTAACGGAACTCAATTCGTTATCTCTGGTGCTGATGGTAAACTGAACGGTAAAACTTACCTTCAGTTCCAAAGCGAAGATGAAATTAAAGCTGCATGGGATGCTGCTGCTACCAAATCAAGCACTATCACTGGTGTTGATATCGGAAAATTAATCATCGCTAAATCAACCAGATCTGGTGCAACTACTTACTACCTGATTGGTATTGACGAAGTTCAAGACCTTGGTGGTTCTGAAGACGACTTCATCGAATTCCACTACAAAAACTAATCGTTTTTAACTCATTTATAAAAGCCTCGGTTCTGCCGGGGCTTTTTTTTTGAGCATTGCGTTAATAAATTTTGGAGTTTATACGTTTATATTGGAACACATTTTGAACATTTAATATCAAGTTTCTTATTATGAAAAAATCAATTATTCTCGCTAGTACATTCGTACTCCTCAGCACTGCTTGTGTCAGTAAAAAGAAATACAAAGAACAAATGGCTTTGTATAAAAAATTACAAGACTCTACCGGAGTAATTATTCATCGCCTCGACCAATGCCTGGCGAATCAAACTGACAATGTAAAGAAAATACAACAACTGGAATCTGAAGTGGCTCAACTTAAAGCTTCCAGTAATGCATTGCTCAATCAAATGAGCGACCTTTCAGTTATCACTAAAGCCCAGGCTGAGAGTATTAAAGCATCTATCGCCAATATTAGCTCAAAAGACGCCTATATTAAAGATTTGCAATCGGCAATGGCTCGCAAAGATTCTCTCAATATGGCTTTGGTTCTCAAATTGAAAGGAGCTTTAGCGGATATCAATGACCAGGATGTCGAAATTAAAGTAGAAGGAAGTGCGGTATTTATCTCTGTATCCGATAAACTTTTATTTACTAGCGGTAGTTACAATATCACTCCGCAAGCCAAAGTTGTACTCGAAAAAGTAGCTACTGTGCTAAAATCTCAACCTGAAATTCAATTTATGGTAGAGGGACATACCGATAATAACCCTATCTCAACCAAATTTATAAAGGACAATTGGGACTTGAGTGTTTTACGTGCTACATCTGTTGTCAGAATGTTGCAAGTTGATTTTGGTCTCGATCCTAAACGAATGATTGCTGCTGGTAAGAGTGAATTTGTTCCTGTTACATCAAACGATACCGAAGAGGGTAAGGCAGCCAATCGCCGAACAAGAATTGTTATTCTGCCTCAACTAGATCAGTTCTTCAAACTACTCGAACCTCAAAAGTAAATTAGATTCCTAAATATATATAATAAAAAACCTCGGTGTTAAGCCGAGGTTTTTTTAATTTTTGACCTGTATTTTAAGGTCTCTTAAAAATCTTCTTATTCTTCTGTTTTTTTCTTGGCTGGCTTCTTAGCGGCTGGTTTTGCTGCTGCTTTTGGTGCTGCCTTTTCTTTCTTTGCTTTTGGCTCAGATGCCGCAATAGCTTTAGCTAAATGGCTCGGTCTAGGTCTACGAACGCCGTAACTGCCAATTGCTATTTTGCCTTTCTTTGATCGTTTATCTCCTTTTCCCATAAAATTGTTATTTGCGCAAATCTAAATGATTTTACATATTTATCAAAATATCCCGAATTTGTCCGCATTTATCCAATTGTTTTAAGTCACTGTTGTATTTAACAAGGTTTTTAATCTTTATTTGCATTTGAATTGTGAGGCGTACTTTTATTAAAAACCTGATTCTTTTGCAAGGCTTAAATCTTATTATTAAGCCTGTATGGTTGTTATTAATCGACAGAATGGCTCAGAATTTACTCGGCTCCGAATACGCCGAATATTACATCGTATTTAATCTGGCCGTTGTAGTCAATATCATACTCGATATTGGTATTCAAAATTTCAGCAATACCGGAGTGGCCGCCAATCCTCAATTTTTTAAAGTCAATTTTAAACAAATTGTTTTGGCAAAACTGCTCTTGTCTTTGCTTTATCTGATAGTAATTTTCGGTCTGGGTTCAGCTTCAGGTCTGGCCAGAAATATGCTAATAATTGTGTCTGTGAATCAGGTATTGGTTTCTTTTGTCCTGTATTTCCGGACCAATATCAACGGATTGCATCATTACGAATTGGATAGTATCTTATCAGTCAGTGATAAATTCTTTGGGATTTTGTTTTGCGTAGCACTTTATTTTGCCGGCCAAATTGGTATTTATTGGTTTGCCCTAGCTCAGCTGACAGCAACTGTTCTGAGTTTTGGAATAACTCTGTTTCTCAATTTGCGTTATTGGTCGAATATTAAAATTGATAATTCTGTAAAGGCATTTAAATTATCTGAATTGTTTAAAAAAAGCATCCCGTTTGCTTTATTGTTTGCTCTGATGGGATTGTACACCCGTGCTGATGTCATGATGATGAAATGGCTATTGCCTGATGCATTGTTTCATTGTGGTTTGTACGCTCAAAGCTTCCGACTACTGGATGCCGCTGCTATGTTTGCCATGTTGTTTTCAGGTTTGTTGCTGCCCATGTTTACCAGACAAATTCACGACGGGCAGGATGTGCGCCCTTTAACCAATCTGGCTTCTTCATTACTTTTACAAGTATCAATTACAGTTGCCGGAGCGGCTTTCTTATTTGGTGAAGATATCATGGCTGCTCTGTATAAATTTGGAGATGTCGATCAGCTCCGGTTATCAGCTTCTGTATTTGGAAATATCCTTTTGGCCTTTATACCAATGAGTCTCACCTTTGTCTTTAGCACTTTACTCACAGCCAAAAGGGATTTGAAATATCTCAATATTTTTGCTCTGTGTGCCCTGTTCTGTAACATTAGTCTGAATTTACTTCTAATACCTAAATATGGCTCTTTTGGTGCTTCCGTCAGCTCTTTGGTGACTCAGTCAGTCTTTGCTTTATTGTCAGTTTGGAGATGCTTTTACTTGTTCAAGTTTAAAATTCAATTTTCAAATGCACTCAGATATCTTGCTTTTATTGTTATTTTAATTGGTGTTTTTACTTTTATAAAAGGTATCGACAACATCTGGTTAACGCTGGCGATATATGCAATCAGCGCTCTGGTATTGGTATTCAGCCTGAAACTTATTGAAGTTCGTCAGATTTTAAACACTTTTAAGTTGAGCAAACAATAAAATTTAAAGACTCTAGTTGTCACCAATACTTGACAAAAAGATTATTTTTGCACCCTAAAAGAAAAATAAACTTACTCGATGCAGAACTCGTTTGAAGAAACAGGAAATGGTTTAATCACCTTTAAAGACGTTATAGCTTTGTTTTCAAGATGGAGGAAACAATTGATAATTTTGGGTATTATCTCCATTGTCGTCTCCTCTGTTGCCTCTTATATGATAACCCCAAAATACAAATCTACGGTTATCTTTTATCCAACAACCAACAATTCCATTAGTAATGCGCTCTTAACCGACCTTAACCAAAGGCAGAAAGACCCTCTTGAATTTGGTGAAGAAGAGGAAGCTGAAAAAGCATTGCAGATTTTACAGTCAAGTAAGTTGACAGAGCGTCTGGTGCGCAATTACAAACTGATGGAGCACTACAAAATAGACCCTAACAGCAGCATGAAAAAGATGAAGCTTGCTAATAAAATTGGGTCTAATTTCTCTTTTAGCAGAACGCGTTACTTATCCATTCGTGTGGATGTTCTGGATGAAGACCCTAAAAAAGCAGCGGAGATGGCAAATGGAATTTTGGATTTATATGATTCTATTAAGAACGAAATTCAGCTGGAAGTAGCAGTACCTGCCCTCGAAATCGTTAAACGTCAAATGCAGGCAAAAGAAAACGAAGTCAATAACATCAAAGCCGAATTGCTTAAATTAGGTATGGAAGGTGTTACCAACTACGAAGAACAATCACGCGCCCTGGCTGAAGAAATGTATAAAGCCAGAGCAAAAGGGGATATGAGCAGAGTAAATGACCTTATGGAACAACAGAAAACCTTGGTTCAATTTGGTGGTCAATTTACAGCTTTAACCGAAACCCTTCAACTCGAATTGGATAAGTTATCTGACCTAAAAGCTAAATATGAAAGAGCTGAAGTGGATGTTAAAGAAACTCTTAAAAATAAATTCACTGTAAGCGCCGCCGATGTCGCCGAACAAAGGTCATATCCAGTGCGTAAATTAATCGTTCTTGTTAGTTTAATTTGTACACTGGCTTTCTCCGCAATCTTCTTCGCTATTTACGAAAAGTTCAGACCGGCTAAACCTTGAGCTTCCAGAAAGTCATAACGACGCCTAAAGAAAACAGGCTGCTAATTCTGACCGGCCTTACTGGTCTGGCTATTGGATTAACCGGTAGTATTCTCGAAATTTACGAACTGACTCTCGTCCCTTTCGCTATTGGTTTGGTATTTCTTTGTTATTACAAACCTGCTTTTTATGTTCTTTTAATTGCTTTTCTGGTACCTCTTTCAATTTTTATTGATGATGTAGGTGGTGGATTGGGTTTATCTCTTCCAACCGAACCAATGATATGGATTCTGTTTTTATTCTTTTTCTATCAGTCATTAATTGAAAGCAAAGTTGATAAAAGATTTCTCAAAGAGCCATTGGTCATTTTTATTCTGGCTAATCTTCTTTGGATGGCTGTAACAGTTGCTACCAGTACAATGCCACTTACATCTGCTAAATATTTCCTGGCCAGATGCTGGTTCGTTGGTGTGTTTTTTTTCTTCCTGTTCAGAATCTTTCAAAATCCCAATTTTATAAGACGCTATCTCTCTTATATGCTATACGGGACTTTTATAGTTGTAGCTTTTACATTATTGAAACACTCTGCTGAGGGGTTTTCAAGAGGTTGGGGATATGCTATTATGAAACCTTTTTTTGGTGATCATACTATTTATTCGGCCTATATTTCATTCTTTGTTCCTGTAGCTACAATGTTTGCTCTAAGGGGTAACTGGTTCAAGTTTGGCGCCTTGCACAGGTTGTTTTTTGCTTTGGTTGCCCTTGTGCTGATAATTGGAATTGTATTCTCTTATACCCGTGCTTCATGGATCAGCCTGATTGCTGCGCTGGCGTTCTATCAACTCATCAAATTTAAGGTAAAATTCAAGCACATAATATTTACTATATCTATTATCGCAATTATTGGATATATTAAGCAAGAACAGATACTTTATTCACTTGAAAGCAATAAGCAAGGTTCAGCGGATGATTTGGAGTCTCATGCCGAGTCTATGTCCAATATTACCACCGATCCATCCAACCTCGAAAGGATGAACAGATGGCATTGTGCTATTCTGATGTTTAAAGAAAAACCTGTCTTTGGTTTTGGCCCCGGAACTTATACTTTTCAATATGCGCCTTTTCAGCGACCAGAGGATTTGACAATCATTAGTACCAACAGCGGTGATTTGGGCAATACACACAGCGAATATTTCAATGCATTGTCAGAAATGGGTCTGATTGGATTTATTACCTGGCTGGGTGTTTTTCTGGCTTCAATTTATACAGGCCTTAAAGTCATATATGACCCAATCAGTCGTAACTGGCAAAAATCTCTGGCTACTGCTGTTTTACTCGGTCTCATAACTTATTATGTACATGCCTTTTTAAATAATTTCAGTGACTTTGATAAAATAGCTGCTCCACTTTGGGGATTCATGGCTGTTTTAGTCGCACTTCGATTCCACAAATACGAAGGTCAGACGGATATAATGGCTTTATCTCGGAAAGATCTTTCTTAAATCCCAATACCTGAGTTTTTTCCCTTTTGTTTCAATAATTACAAAAGCATATTTATAGTCGGGCAATGGTTTCCCGTTCACTAGAGGAATAGAAGCAACTGTTAAACCTACACCATTCATCATCATAAAAATACCTAAAATGGAGTAACCCAGTCTCGATTTATTGTTTTCATAAGTATTGTAACCTCCGGCAATTAATGCAGTTCCACCAACAGCTGCAATAGCTGCAGCAATATTGCCGCCCAATGATACATTATTGATTTTATAAATTTCACTGATTCGAAAAGTATCTAGCTTGCTATTCATGGTATTGTAAAGAATAAATGACGAATCATCAATAATTTTCAATCGCCCTCTCATAA
>CAUJCT010000042.1 GCA_963169345.1 Bacteroidota bacterium | reverse complement strand
GCTGAAGGGCTGAATTGTGGCGCGGTAGAGAGGTTAAGTCGTTAAGTCGTTAAGTCGTGAGGAATGGTTGAATGCTTCGCGCTGAAAGGCTGAAAGGCTGATAAGTTTTGGAAAATCAACCTGGCAGGTTGATTTATTTTTTTTAACGAATTTAATTATTGATTATTTGGGGTTTAGGTAAATTTAACCTGCCAGGTTGATTTTTTGGCAAAATCTGGCTTTGAAAAATCACATGAAAAAACTGACCTCCATCAGTAATTTAAAGTTTCGATTTCGTAAGTGTCAGTTAATCAGCCTAATATCTGAATAGTGGTAGGCGTAAAAAACTGACCGCGGTCTGATATGATTCCAGTCATAAACTCGGACAAGATTGTCCTTTGAATTTTGCTCCGTAATTCATTCATATTATGAAACAAATATTCCTCATTTCAGCAAGTGTCTTTTTGCTGGCAGCCTGCGGTGGCAGCGGTAACAAGACTCAAGATAACCAATCTGCTCAAACTCCAGGCAGTATGGTGGAAACTAAAACAGAAAGCGCCAATCCTTCTTATGATCCTAATAGAGGTGAAGGTAAATTTTCTACTGTAGTTCTATCCGATAAACTGGATGCTCCAAAAGCCGATGCAGGTGAAAAAATTGTCGGTGTAAAATGTGCCGCCTGCCACAAAATGACTGACGAAAAATTAGTTGGTCCGGGTTGGGCAGGTGTTACCGAAAGAAGACGTCCTGAGTGGATCATGAACTTTATCACAAACCCCGACCCAATGATTGATAAAGACCCTGCTGTTCAGGCTCAGTACGAAATATGTCTTGTACGTATGCCTAATCAAGGTCTATCTGATGACGATGCAAGAAACATCCTCGAATACATGAGAAAAAATGATGGTGTAAAATAAACTTCAAATTAACAGTCTATATGAAATCAATCCCTATCGTGCGTATTATGATTGCAGTCATCGTTACAGCTGCAATCTTACAATCCTGCAAACCTAAAAACACTAAAAGTGCTGTTTCAGGTGATGCAGCTGCAAAAGCTTATGTCGCTCCCGGTGAGTACGACGAGTTCTACAACTTTGTAAGTGGTGGATTCAGTGGCCAGATGAGTGCCTATGGTCTTCCTAGTGGTCGCCTTTTAAGAGTTATTCCCGTTTTCTCTGTTGATCCTGAAAAAGGATATGGTTACAGTGAAGAAACTAAACCTATGCTTAATACTTCTCACGGTTTTGTTCCCTGGGATGATTTACACCACCCTGAACTGTCTCAAACCAATGGTGAAACCGATGGCAGATGGGTGTTTGGTAATGCCAACAATACACCTCGTGTGGCTCGTATAGATTTGAAAACTTTCAGAACAGCTGAAATTATCGAATTGCCTAATAGCGCCGGTAACCACTCTTCACCTTTTATCACAGAAAATACTGAGTATGTTGTAGCTGGTACCCGTTTCAGTGTGCCACCGGATGATGTGAATGGTGACGTTGCCATTAATACATACAAACAAAATTTTAAAGGCTATATCAGTTTCATTAGTGTCGATAAAGACAACGGCGGAATGAAAATCGCATTTCAATTGGAGTGCCCTGGTGTTAACTTCGATTTAAGTCACGCTGGTAAAGGTAAGTCACATGGCTGGTTCTTCTTCTCATGTTACAATACTGAACAAGCCAATACTTTACTTGAAGTAAATGCATCTCAAAGGGATAAAGACTTTATTATGGCTGTTAACTGGAAAAAAGCTGAGGAATACCTCAAAGCAGGTAAAGGTCGCAAAGTAGCTTGCAAATACGCTCACAATGTATACAACGAATCTACTCACTCTGCTACTTCAGAAATATTAAATGAAGTTACAGTTTTAAATGTTAAGGAGCTTAAAGAAATCTGCTACATGATTCCTTGTCCTAAGTCTCCGCACGGTTGTGATGTTGACCCAACAGGTGAATACATTGTAGGCAGTGGTAAACTGGCAGCTTTGATTCCGGTATTTAGTTTCGATAAAATTCAGAAAGCAATTGCTGATAAAGCTTTTGATGGTGAATACGATGGTATTCCAGTAATCAAATACGAAGCGGCTCTATATGGTGAAGTTAAAAAACCAGGCTTAGGCCCTCTGCATACTGAATTTGATGGTAACGGTAATGCGTACACTTCTTTCTTTGTGTCTTCTGAAGTTGTAAAATGGAACATCAAAGACTTAAAAGTTTTAGACAGAGTTCAGACTTATTATTCAGTTGGTCACTTGTGTATCCCTGGTGGTGACAGTAAAAAACCTTCTCCAAAATATTTGATTGCATACAACAAAATCACCAAAGACAGATATCTGCCAACCGGTCCGGAGTTGTCTCAGAGTGCTCAGTTGTATGATATTAGTGGCGACAAGATGCAGTTGATTCTCGACTTCCCAACCATTGGAGAACCACACTACGCACAAGGTATTCCTGCTGATAAAATCAAAAACAATCAGGTGAAGATATTTAAAGTTGAAGAAAACAAACACCCATTCTTCACAAAAGGTGAATCTGAAGCAAGAGTGGTAAGAGAAGGCAATAAAGTCCATGTTTACATGACATCTATTCGCTCGCACTTTGCTCCGGATAATATTGAAGGTGTTAAACTGGGAGATGAAGTTTATTTCCACGTAACCAACCTCGAGCAAGACTGGGATGTGCCACACGGATTTGCAGTGAAAGGTGCTCTTAATGCCGAATTGTTGATTATGCCTGGTGAAACCACTACATTAAAATGGATTCCGGACAGAGTAGGAATTTATCCTATCTACTGTACCGATTTCTGTAGTGCACTGCACCAGGAAATGCAGGGATATGTCAGAGTTTCACCTGCAGGCAGCAATGTGCCGCTCACATACAGTACAGGCAAAGTCGCAGCAGAGACTAGCGAAACCAAATAAATAAAGTTCATCTCTGATTGGACTTAAATGACTAAAGAGCAACAGTCTGAATGTCGAAAATTGGTTCATACTGTTGCCTTGAAGTCAAACACTGCAAGCCATCCCATATCTAAACAGTGTTAGAATTTGATAAATGTGAAGTCCAATGCAGAGATGAATTTTTAAGTTCTTAATAATAGTTTAGATGAACTGTGTAATAAAATTATAGGAGTTGTTTAAAACAAAAGGTAATTGAATGTAAGGTTTTTTAAGGATGTCAGAGTTTTTGGTGCCTTTGTTGAATGCTTTCTTTTAATGATTTACAGATGGTTCTTTAAGCAGATTACTAATAGTGTTTTTATTTTTCAAGTAGGCGAGGGGTAGGTATCGCTGTAAACCTGCCCCTCTTTTTTTTAAAGCGAATTAACAAAATGGAAAAGCAATCAAATAAATTAAAACTTTGGCAAAGGACTCTGATCTTTTTATCAGCAGTTGCCATAGTATCCTCAATGTTTGTGCCTATCTGGCGAATTGAACTGGATGCCCCGCAATATCCTGAAGGACTTAGTTTGCAAATTCACGCAAATAAAATCGGGGGTAATGTCGAAATAGTCAACGGACTTAACCATTATATCGGAATGAAGACTCTGCATTCTGAAGATTTCATAGAATTTACTTTACTGCCATATATCCTGGGTGCATACGCTCTTGCAGCACTTCTGGTGGCTCTGTTTGGCAATAAAAAATCTCTCACAATTCTTCTGAGTGCTTTTGTTGTTTTCGGTGTTGTGGCTATGGCCGATTTCTGGCGCTGGGAATACGATTATGGACATGATCTGAAACCTGATGCAGCCATTGTTGTTCCTGGAATGGCTTATCAACCTCCTTTGATTGGATTCAAACAATTGCTGAATTTTGGAGCCTATTCTATTCCTGATATCGGTGGATGGTTAATAGTTGCCGCAGGCTTGTTTATGGTGGCTGCTCAATTTCTTTTTAGAAAGAAGAAAGCACAGCTGCCTGTGCAAGCTGCATTGATTTTTGGATGTTTTATGCTGGCTTCCTGCAGTCGGCAACCTGAGGCAATCAGATACAATAAAGACAATTGTGCCTTTTGCCAGATGACTATTGCAGATGAACGCTTTGGCGCTGAGCTGATGAATGACAAAGGCAAAGTGTTTAAATTTGATGATTTGTCGTGTATGCTGAATTACAAGGAAGAAAATTCAAGCACCGAATTTAAAGGTTATTATATTTCGAACTATCTGGCCCCTCATCAGTTATTAGACCTGCGTTCATCTTTTATAATTGAAGGCGCATCCATAGCCAGTCCTATGGGAGGTAATATGGCTGCTTTTAATAATATCGATACAGCTAAAGCTTTTGCAAGTCAATTAGGAGCCGAATTAAAGCCCATAAAACAAATAGGCAATTAATCATGTCGAGACTTGTTGTCATACTGCATTGTATATTCGTTTTGCTGATGCATTTCAATGCTGAAGCAAAATCGTTACATGTAGGAAGAGGGCAAGTCTATTCTGATATAAAATCGGCATTGGCTCAAAGTGCAGCCTATGATACCATTTTTGTGCATTCTGGAACTTATGCAGAAGGCAATATTGAAATAAAGAAGCCACTTACAATTATTGGTTTGTCGTATCCGGTAATCGATGGCAAAGGGAAATATGAAATGGTTTCGGTGAGAGCCAGTCATGTCGAATTCAATGGCTTTATTCTGCGCAATTCCGGTTATGCATCACTGGATGATCCTGCCGCAATTAAATTATATGGCAGTAACTACAGCAAGGTAATCAATAATATTCTTGAAGATAATTTTTTTGGCATATACATTCAATATGGCAAACATTGTTTGATAAAGAACAATAAGATCCTTGCGCATGGTATCGAAGAGCAAAGAATAGGAAATGGTATTCATTGCTGGAAGAGTGACAGTTTGCAGATTATTGCCAATTCGATAAGCGGACACAGGGATGGTATTTATTTCGAGTTCGTTACCAATTCGGTTATCTGGAGAAATTACTCATCTAAAAATGTGAGATACGGTTTACATTTTATGTTTTCGCATCAGGACGCCTACTACACCAATGTGTTTTCAGATAACGGAGCCGGTGTGGCTGTCATGTTTACCAAAGGTGTAATGATGGCCAACAATGTATTTGAGCACAATTGGGGCGATGCAGCTTATGGGATTTTATTGAAGGAAATTTCAGACAGCTATATCATTGGCAATAAATTCAGGAACAATACTTCCGGCATTTATATGGAAGGTGCCAGTCGAATTATACTCGAGAAAAATACTTTTATATCCAATGGATGGGCAATGAAAGTACAGGCTTCATGTATGGATAACATTATTGAAGCAAATAATTTTTTATCCAATACTTTCGATATGGGTACAAATGGTACTCTGGTATTGAATCAGTTTAAATCCAATTATTGGGATAAATACGAAGGATATGATTTAAACGGAGATGGATTTGGCGATGTGCCATACCATCCTTTAAGTTTGTTTTCAGTTATCAGCGAAAACAATCCTTCTGCTATGCTGCTGTTTCGCAGCTTTATCATGAGTTTGATGGACAGATCCGAAAAGATTATGCCCAGTCTGACACCTGATAATTTTAAAGACGAACAACCCCTCATGCATCAACTGAATTATGATTGAAATTAATGGTCTTAACAAAAAATTCGGTAAGCTGCAAGTACTCGATAATGTCTCTCTTGGATTTAATAAGGGAGAATGTGTGGCGCTCATCGGGCCAAACGGCTGCGGTAAAACCACACTGATTAAAAGTATTCTCGGAATGGTAGTGCCCGACAGTGGCAGTATTCATTTTGATGGCAAAGATGTCAAACATCAGCATGCTTATCGTGAGCGTATAGGTTATATGCCTCAAATCGGACGATACCCTGAAAATATGAGCATAGAACGCATATTGACAACTGTGCAGTCGCTCAGAGGATATACAGGTGAGCTGGACAGTGATTTGATGCAGCATTTTAATATCAAAGCAATTGCTGATAAACGCATGAGAACGCTCTCAGGTGGCACCACCCAGAAAGTGAGTGCTTGCCTGGCTTTCATGTTTAATCCGGATGTGCTGATACTCGATGAACCTACAGCAGGTTTAGATCCTCTTGCTTCAGAAATTCTGAAAGAAAAAATTATAGAGGAAAAGTCAAAAGGCAAACTCATACTCATCACATCTCACTTGTTAAGTGAACTGGATGATTTGGTGACTTCTATTGTCTTTATGCAGGAAGGTACCATCAAGTTTCATCTGCCTGTTCAGGAATTATTGCAAAGTACTTCTGAAAGTAAATTGTCTAAAGCCATTGCCAGTGTGCTCAGACAAGAGAATGCATTCAAACACGCAACATCTAATCAGTTACAATCATGAATAAAATTACCAGATTTGTAATAACAGATATCGTCAGAAACAAAATCATGATTGTGTATGCATTGCTTTTGGCAGCACTGTCCTGGGGTGTGTTTAGCATGGAAGACAATGTGTCTAAAGGTATGCTGACAATTCTAAATCTGATTTTGTTAAATGTGCCTTTGGTGGCGGTTATTTTTTCAACTATCTATTTGTACAACAGTTCGGAGTTCATAGAATTGTTGCTAAGTCAGCCTGTCAAGCGTTCGCGAATCTGGTGGAGTTTGTTTTCAGGATTGCAGCTTGCCTTGTTACTGGCATTTGTTTTGGGGGCCGGTATACCAATTTTAATATTCTCACCTGATGCGCTTGGCATAACAATGTTGCTGGTTGGTGTAATGGTCAATGCCATATTTGTAGCCCTGGCATTTCTAGGAAGTATACTCACCCGGGATAAAGCCAAAGGAATTGGAATGGCCATCATGTTGTGGCTCTTTTTTGCCCTGTTGTTCGATGGTTTGGTGCTGTTTCTCTTGTTTCAGTTTTCTGATTATCCTATCGAGAAAGTGATGGTAGTGATAAGCACTTTAAGCCCTATAGACCTTTCACGTATTTTGGTTTTGCTGCAAATGGATGTATCTGCCATGATGGGTTATTCAGGTGCGATATTTCGTGAATTTTTTGGAACCACCAGTGGTATCGGCATTTGTTTTACCATTTTGCTGCTCTGGATTGCTGTTCCGTTTTTAATATCATTGAGAAAATTCAATAGAAAGGACCTCTGATGAAAAAGGATATTCTTAAAAAGGAAGATATCATTTTGTTGGTAGATGAGTTTTATCAACGCATTCGGAAGGATGATCTGCTTTCTCCGGTTTTTACATTTCATGTTAAAGACAATGCTCAACATCTGAAACTGATGTACGACTTTTGGGAGAATGTAATATTTTATTCAGGAAATTATGCCGGAAATCCCATGAGTGCACACATTAAGGTTCACAGTGAAACTCCTTTGCAAATACAACATTTCGTCAGATGGAATATGTTGTTCAATGAAACAGTCGATGCCTTGTTTACAGGAAAGAACGCTGAATTGGTAAAGCAAAAGGCCAATAGTATTTCAGCTATCATTCAATTGAAAATTATTAAAGGATAGCAAATAAAGAAGCCAGGTACTAACCTGGCTTTTTTATTTAATTATAATGAAAAATGAGGTAAAGGAATGTCCTTACTTTGCAGGAGTCAGAACGGCATTCAATACATGTATCACACCATTGGATGTTGGTATTGACGCAACGATTTCTGCAACACCATTCACAATGGTTTTGCCATCTTTTTTGCTGATAGTGATGTTATCGCCATTTACCTGACCAATGGTTTGACCATCATTGAACGACTCAGCCTTGTAAACACCAACTGAAACGTGGTATTCCAATATGTTGACAAGGGCTTCTTTGTTTTCAGGTTTAAGCAATTCATCTACTGTGCCTTTTGGCAGCGCATCAAAAGCGGCATTTGTTGGAGCAAATACTGTGAATGGTCCTGCATTGCTAAGTACATCGACCAGCTCACCGGCTTTCACTGCGGCAACTAATGTGCTGTGGTCTTTACTGCCTGAGGCAACCTGCACTATGTTCTTTTGTGATACATCGTCCTGTACCGCAGATTGTCCTGCTCCGCCACTCACGTCTTGTTGCTCTTGTTGTTCTCCTGAACTCTGTTCGGTTGATGAACCTGAACTGCATGCACCTGCAAATAGTGCAGCTGCAATGATGATTTGATATTTGTATTTCATCTTGATGTTAAATTATACATCAAAACTAGTATGGATTTATGCGTTTAATCATGACTATTGTCAGAAATTTTGTTAATTCTGATTAGAAATAGGATAAAGTTGTCCGAAATGAGAAGAATGTTGTAAATATTACTCCAAACATGATGACGGTTAGTTTTATTTCGTCAACTAACGCGCTTATTTGCGTATAAAATTGTCAACTCATTAAAGATGGATTTAAAGGCGGAAATTGGACGATTAAAACGTGAAAGAAATGCCATTATTTTAGCTCATTATTATCAGGAAGGCGATATTCAGGATGTCGCAGATTATGTCGGAGATAGTTTAGGCTTATCACAGGAAGCAGCCAAAACAACAGCAGATGTGATAGTATTTGCAGGTGTTCATTTTATGGCTGAAACAGCGAAGATTTTAAATCCTGAAAAGCGGGTGGTATTGCCTGATCTGCAAGCGGGATGTTCTTTGGCTGAAGCATGTGACGCTAATGATTTCAAAGCTTTCAGAGCGCTTTATCCGGATCATGTTGCTGTAACTTATGTCAATTGCTCGGCAGAAGTTAAAGCAGAAAGTGATATAGTTTGTACCTCTGCAAACGCTGTCAAAATAGTCAATTCGATTCCCAAACATCAGAAAATTCTTTTTGCGCCGGATAAAAATCTCGGGGCTTATGTGTCGAAAGTAACAGGTAGAGACATGTTGCTTTGGGACGGTGTTTGTAAAGTCCACGACAATTTATCCAAATCTAAGCTCGAAGTTTTAAAGCTGATGCACCCGGATGCATTAATTGTTGCACACCCGGAGTCCCATCCTGAAGTGTTGAAATTGTCAGATTTTACTGGTTCTACCAGCGAGATGATACGATACATTTCGGGTAGCAGCTGGAGCAAATTTATCATTGGTACTGAAGTTGGTTTGTTGCATCAGTTGAGAACTGTGGCAAAAGACAAAACACTGATACCTGCTCCTACGCACGAACACAATTCGTGTGCCTGCAGTGAATGTCCGTATATGAAAATGAATACGCTTCAAAAATTATATGATGCACTGAATACTCTGCAACCGGAAATAGTTTTGGATGAAAGAATCCGGGAAAGAGCTAAGCTGCCTTTAGAAAGAATGTTTGCTTTATCATAAGAGTATAAACAGGTTATGAAAGATGTTGTAATAATTGGTTCGGGTGTGGCAGGATTGGGTTTGGCATTAGAGTTATCTGAATTAAGACCGGATGTCAAAATTCTGATATTGAGCAAAGGTCAGGCCGATGCAGGCAGCACAGCACTTGCTCAGGGAGGGATGGCAGTACCTGTCGATGAGTCGGATTTGGAAAGTCATTTCAATGATACAATGAGAGCAGGCAGGGGTGAGAATAATCTGGAAACTGTACGAAAGTTTTTGGAAGCTTTACCTCATGCTATTTCAAATCTGGAATTAAGGGGTATGAAGTTCGATAAATTGAACGGCATATATGACCGACATCATGAGGGTGGGCATGAAATCCCAAGAGTATTGCATTGTAAGGACAGCACAGGTAAACATCTGCATCAGGTTTTACTGAATGCCTGTCGAGAAAAAAGCAATATTCAGATAGCAGAACATCAAATGGCTTTCCGTTTACGTCGTCACGATGCAATATGGAAAATTAAGGTGATAGATTTAAAGGAGGATGTAACCCGTTCGTATACAACTAAAAATCTGGTTTTGGCATCTGGTGGTATTGGAGCATTGTTTTCGAATACAACCAATGATGCCATGTCAACAGGTGATGTATTGGTGATGGCCATGGAACTCGGCATACAACTTAAAGATATGGATAGTTTACAGTTTCATCCTACAGCGCTTAAAATTCCACATCCCATCGGAAGGCTGCCTTTATTAACGGAAGCTTTGAGAGGAAAAGGCGCTACTTTGCTTAATTCGAATGGTCAGAGATTTATGTACAGATACGATGAGAGGGCCGAACTTTCTACAAGGGATATTATCAGCAAAGCAATATGGGATGAAATGAAAAGTGATCATTTGAACAGCGTTTATCTCGATGCCAGATCTATAAATGATGTTTCTGAACATTTTCCGGAAGTTGAAAAGATGCTGAATGAATATGGTTTTCATTTAAAGGATGATTTGATACCGGTGATACCTGCAGCTCATTATTTATGTGGTGGAATTCCTGCCAATCTGTCTGGACATACAGATATTCAGGATTTGTATGCCATTGGGGAATGCGCCTGTACAGGTTTGCACGGGCGAAACAGACTGGCGTCAAATTCATTGACAGAAGCCTTCGTTATGGCTTTGAATACGGCACAATCTCTGGCAAGCTCCATAGAGGTAGTCAACCTTGTTGATGAAACCGAACATCAGGTTTTGCCACTTAGTCATCCAAATGAAACAGACCTGAAGAAAATTGATACGCTCAGGCTCTTGCTTTCTCAACAATTGTATCAGATGTTTAGTCAGGACAAAGTTGAAATAGCCCCCGAATTTGCTTTTGGGAGTCTGTCTCTGGATTTTATTAATGAATTGATTCATGAAGGCTATTTGTCGCGTTCAATTATTGAACTGAGAAATCTCATTTTAATTGGACAGCAAATAGAAAGGGCTTTCGAAGAATATGATGAAAGTCATGGAGTTTCCGATGTTTCGCAAAGTGCAGAATTATAGATAAATATAACAATAGAACACGAAAATAAATATGGTTTGTAATGAATTTGAATCGAAAATGATTTTGGAAAGTTTTCAAACCGTATACTAAAATTATACTTGTATAACAATTATTATGTCGAACGAATTAAAAGCGGCTAGAAAGCCAAGAACATTAGCAGAGCCATTCAGAATTAAAATGGTGGAACCTCTTAAGATGACGGATGAGAAATACAGATTGGAAAAACTTAAGGAAGCTGGTTATAACACATTTCTTCTCAATTCGGAAGATGTTTACATAGATTTTCTGACAGATAGTGGAACAGGCGCCATGAGTGACAGACAATGGGCTGGCATTATGATGGGAGATGAGAGTTATGCAGGAGCCAGAAGCTGGTTGCGATTAGAACAAGTTGTTAAAGAGATGACAGGAATGCCTTATGTTTTGCCTACCCACCAGGGAAGAGCGGCTGAACGCATTTTGTATGGTATACTGGGTGGAAAAGATAAAGTCTTCCTCAGTAATACACATTTCGATACAACACGCGCCAATATTGAGTTCACAGGAGCAAGAGCTTTTGATTTAATGTCGCCGGAAAATACCGACCCCAAAACGGATTTGCCATTTAAGGGGAATATAGATTTGAATCAACTCAAAGAAAAAATTAATGAATACGGAGCAGATGCAATCGCTGCAGTTGTCATGACAGTCACAAATAATTCCTCAGGTGGTCAGCCTGTCAGTATGGAAAATGTGAGAGCTGTCAGAGAGATTTGCAATCAATATGGGATTATGCTTGTTCTTGATGGTTGTCGAATTGCTGAGAACAGTTATTTTATCCGACACAGAGAAGAAGGATATAAAGATGTTTCCTATAAAGCCATTGCAAAGGAGATGTTTGATATGGCGGATGCATTTGTCATGAGCGCCAAAAAAGATGGTCTGGCTAATATGGGCGGACTCCTGGTATTGAGAGATGAAGCGCTTTCAAGGAAGTGTATTAATATGCTGATTATTTCAGAAGGCTTTACTACTTATGGTGGATTGTCCGGAAGAGATATGGAAGCTTTGGCCGCAGGACTTGAAGAAGTTTTTGATGATGGTTATCTACATTACAGAATTAAAAGTACGGCCTATCTTGGTGAAGGGCTGAGAGCTAAAGGCGTTCCGGTTGTTTGGCCAATAGGGGGACATGCTGTCTATATAGATGCTGGTGAATTGTATTCGGAGATACCAAAAGATGAATATCCGGGTCAGGCATTGGTGTGCGATTTATATGTTTCAGGAGGTGTCAGAAGTGTCGAAGTGGGCAGCGTTATGTTCGGAAAATACGATGAGTCGGGCAAACTGATAACTGCGCCAAGAGAATTGGTTAGACTGGCCATTCCAAGACGAGTGTATACACAAAGTCATGTTGATTATGTACTCGATGTTTTTGATGATATTCTGGCCAATAGAAACAGAACACGTGGCTTGAAAATTACTTACGAACCGCCTTTCTTAAGGCACTTTACCTCAAGATTTGAATGGTTGTAAAATACTGGAAACGGATGGTTTTCTATTGTCTTTGTGCAGGTTTTATATTGTACACGTATAAACTCTGGACTCATGAAGAGAAGCCTTCGTTTGTCAGTCCTCAACTTATTGCTGATGGTAAACTTGTCTGGCAAAAACACAATTGTCAGAGTTGTCATCAGTTTTACGGACTTGGTGGTTATTTGGGGCCGGATTTGACCAATGAATTTGAAAGATGGGATAACAATGCTCAGGTCATCGAAGCTTTTATCCGTTCGGGCAATAACAGAATGCCTTCCTATAATTTGACTCAGGATGAAATGAAAGCTTTGCTTGGTTTTCTGGAAGCCATGAATACTACAGGTAATGCTGATCCCAGACATTTTGCTATTCGTAAAGATGGTATGATAGAATGAATAAGGTACTTTGTATAATGATAGCTGTAGCATTACTGATGCTATTAAGTGCTTTGACATTCGGGTCATTGGCTGGTCTTGAATATGCATTCCCGGGTCAGTTAAGACAGTTCATTGGTTTCGAAACATTGAGACCATTGCATGTCAGTTCAGCATTGTTCTGGATTTTAATCGCGGCTAGTGCTTGTGTTCTCTGGAGTTTAAATGAATTAAGACCGAACAGATTGTCAAAAGAGTTGACCATTGTACAACTTGTGTTGTGGATTGTAGCGCTTTGTGGGGTGTTTTATTCCTACTTCAGCGGCAGATTTGGAGGAAGAGAGTATTGGGAGTTCGATCCTGTATGGGCGGGACCTATAGCATTGGCCTGGTTAATCATGCTGATTAATTTTGTATTAGCAGTAAGGAAATGGCGTCATTGGCCAGTTTACGTCTGGATGTGGATGACAGGTATGGTGTTTTTTTTATTCATTTTTGCTGAAAATCAACTCTGGCAATTGCCTTATTTTAAAGATAAACTTATCAGCGATATGACCATACAATGGAAAGTCAATGGCTCCATCGTTGGTGCCTGGAATCAGTTGTTGTATGGCACTGCTTTTTATCTCATGGACAGAATGGATGGAAAAGGAAAAGTTGGCAGTAGTAATATGGCTTTTGTAATGTACTTTTTGGGTTTGTTTAACCTGATGTTCAATTGGGGACACCATGTTTATACATTGCCAACAGCACCTTATGTCCGATACATTGGTTATTTGGTCAGTATGACTGAATGGGTGTTTTTTGTCAGAATTCTTTATAAATGGAAGTCGAGCTGGGTTGAAGCCAAAGAGCATTACAATCACTTTTCTTACAGGTTCTTGCTGGCTTCCAACTTATGGGTTTTTTTGAATATGGGACAAGCCATCTTAATGTCAATCCCTGCAATAAATTTATATACGCATGGCACTCATATTACAGTTGCACATGCCATGGGTACAACTATCGGAATCAATACCATGATTTTGCTGGCTGCTTGTTTTGAGTTTCTTCCAATGGCGTATCAATCGGGAGTAGAAAGAAAGAAATGGCCTAAAATCATGTTTCATGTTGGTCAGGTAGCACTTTTAGTGTTTTGGCTGAGTCTAAACTTAGCGGGTTATCTGAAAGGTGTCTGGCAGATGTCTGAACAACAATCTTCCTTCCGTATAATGATGCAGCAACTGCAAATTTATTTTGATGTTTTTGCTTCTGCTGGTATAGTGTTATTTATTGTGTTGGGTATGATGGCCATCTGGCTCATAAAATTATGGTTAAAATTTTATAAAAATCAAAATGGAATTAAGAAGTCAATTGAACGAAAGCTTGTTTAAGCCGAATGATCTGGAAACGGCTTTCAGATACAAGTCGGATGATGAACTCTCCAGAACCAGGATGGTATACAGTTTAATCAGATATCCCTGGCTCGTCAAGGTATTCTCGAAACTCATCATTGTCGCAATGAAGTTAAAGCTGCCAGTGAAGGGACTGATAAGACAAACTTTGTTCAGAGTGTTTATTGCCGGAGAGAACCTTGAACAGGCATTGATTGAAGTCAGTCGTTTGCAGCGATATCAGGTTCATGTTGTGTTGGATTATGTCGCAGAAGGCGAACAGTCCGATATAGCATTCGAACGCAATCAGAAGACAATTTTAAATAATATCAGAAGAATTGCTGAACAAAAAGGTCATCATTTTATTAGTCTGAAATTATCGGGTCTGGCTGATATCAACTTTATGACTTCTGTCAACGACAAGTTGGATGCCTTGAATAAAGAAGAGCAGATTAAATGGGAGAAGTTATTGAAAAGGGTGGATGATATCTGTGCATTAGCGAGCAGAAATGGTATAGGTGTTTACATTGATGCAGAGACTTATGCAACACAAAACGTGTATGACAGGGTAGCTGAAGAGATGATGGAAACATATAATTCGTCGAAAGTAAATGTTTATAACACACTTCAAATGTACCTCTGCGATCGTCAGGAATATTTACAGAGTTTGTTTTCAAAAGCAGAGAAAAGAGGATTTATTCCGGGCATCAAACTGGTGAGAGGAGCTTATGTTGAATACGAAAGAGCCCAGGCAAAGGCTAAAGGAAAAAATTCACCGGTTTGGTCAAATAAGGAAGAAACCGACGCATCATTTGATAAGGCAGTAGCCATGTGCCTCGACCCTTTGAAACCACGGTATACATGTCTTGCTACGCATAACGAATCGAGCATATTAAAAGCTATTGAATTATCGCATCTGATAAATGAGCCTGAGCGTTATTTGAAATTTTCACAACTGTACGGCATGAGCGATAATCTGAGTTTTAATCTGGCTTTTGCAGGAATGGATGTGTCTAAATATTTACCTTATGGTGAAATTGAAAAGGCCGTTCCATATATGTTGAGAAGAGCAGAAGAAAATACATCGATTGGTGCACAGACCAATAGAGAATTGGAAATGATTGATAAAGAATATACTAGAAGACAATCGCTTCGTCATCGCAATAAATAGCGGATGGAAGCTTGAAATAAATAATGTTGAAACAATTAAATAGAATAGATTTGTAAACGGATAGTTATTATGTTTTCAAAAGCGTGTGAATACTCAATAAGGGCATCTATTTTTATTGCAGGTAAATCAATGGATGGACAAAGAACCAATCTGAAAGAGATAGCTGAAGCCATCGATTCACCTGTTGCATATACGGCAAAATTGTTACAACAACTTGTGCATGCTGGCGTGATAGATTCAGTCAAAGGTGTCTCAGGCGGATTCGAAATTCCCAAAAATAAAATAGGGAAATTGAAACTCTGTCATATCGTAGATGCCATTGATGGAGATGCTATTTATACCCGCTGTGGCCTGGGTTTACCTCATTGTTCAGAGAAGAACCCTTGTCCGGTGCACGATCATTTCAAATCTATCAGACAAGATTTGAAAAACATGTTGGAAAAAACAGACTTGAAGGAATTGACCGAGGAGGTTAAGGACGGAAAAGCTCTGTTGAAAAGATAGCGGAACTGTCGGGCCTCTGGTGAAGGTCATCTGAAGTGTACCGGCTGCCGCCAATTGTATGAAACAATTATGGCTATGCCTCATTCTAATGCCTTTCTTCTTTTCATGTAAAAAGAAGGACGATGCACCTGTTCACAAGAACAGCCTGAAACTCAACTGGAATCACCAATTTAATCAATCAGAAATAAGGGAGGATTCGCTCTCTTTTCTGAATTACTTTGGCGATACTTTAAGTATTTCTCGGGTAACTTACTTCTTGTCGGGATTTAAACTTACCGGAGATGATAATGTGTACACTTCACCTCATATTGCACTGGTTGATTTATTCGGTTCTAAGAATCTTAGTTTTGAACTGGGAGATATACCGGATGGACATTATCATACCATTGAATTCATGTTTGGGCTGGATTCGGCCATCAATGTTTTCGGTTCTATTTCGAATACCCTTGAGCACAATGAAATGTTCTGGCCTTCTTCAATGGGTGGAGGCTATCATTTTATGAAAATGGAAGGTCATTATCTCGATTCTGGCAGAACTAAAGGATATGCTGTGCATATCGGGAAAAATGGTCATCAGATAAGTTATTCTTTCCCTGTTCAACTCGATTTGCCCAATCATTCAAAGATGAATTTTGATGTTAAACTGGAAGAGTGGTTGACGAATCCTTATAACTACAGATTTTCGAAAGATGGTCCCTTTACTATGGCCTACGATAATTTGATGCAGTTGATTGTCAACAATGGTAAAGATGTTTTTGATGTTAAATCCATACAGTGATATGAGTAAAAATTTGAAGAAGTTGGTATTGTCTTTACTTGTTCTGAGTGGTCTGTTGTTATATGCCTGTAAAAAGACCAACAATGAAGCTGCAAGTTCAGTATATGTGTTTGAAATACCGGAAGGTTTTCCCCAACCCAATACAGACCCTAATAATCCGATGTCAAATGAAGGAATCGAGTTAGGTCGTCTCTTATACTACGATACTGCCTTGTCTTATGGCGGGCCACAAAGCGGACTGGCCTGTGCATCCTGTCATTTTCAGGAATATGGTTTTACTATTCCCGCACAAAATGTTCTGCCTCATTGTAATCTGGCATGGAGCAGGAATTTCTTGTGGAAGGGTGAATTTGAAGGTACTCTGGAGACCATTATGCAATTTGAAGTGAATACATTCTTTGAAGTAGATGTTCAACATTTAATTGCAAGAGGATATTATCAGGAGAAATTTAAAAAAGCATTTGGGACCACTCAGATTACAGATACCTTGATAGCAAAAGCACTGGCGCAATTCATACGAACTCTGGTTTCTTCTGATTCGAAATATGACAAGTTTACACGTGGTGAAGTTCAACTTTCAGCTTCTGAATTAAGAGGAATGGATATGTTTTTTTCTGAAAAAGGAGATTGTTTTCACTGTCATGGAAATGCCATGTTCACGGACAATGATTTTCACAACATAGGATTAATTACAAAATCTCAAGGTGATATGGGCCGGTATCTGATTACAGGCGCATCTCATGATGTTGGCAGATTTAAAACGCCGGGATTAAGAAACGTGGGACTGCGCCAATCTTTTATGCACGACGGCAGATTCAAAACATTGAAAGAAGTCATTCAACATTACAATTCAGGAGTAAAACACACAGAGTATCTCGACCCATTGCTGGATAAACCGCCCCTGGGATTAACCGAATCTGAAATTTCAGATTTGGAAGCCTTCTTATTGACTTTGACAGACCCAATATTTATTTCCAATAAAAAATTTTCAAATCCATATAAACCATAGTTCTTATCATAAATACACACAAAATGCGTCATCCAAAAGTTTACAGTAAATATCTACATTACTTAAGTAATTACACCAATACAGGAAAAATTGGCAATATTCTGCTCAATCAGTATGAAGCAAGAACCAAGCGCGTCAAGCTATCAAGCAGACCATATAAAATTACCATTGACCCGGGCAATTTTTGCAATTTAAGATGTCCGGGATGCCACACCGGAATCAAACATCCTGAAATGATTGAACCCGGCTTTATGAAGTTGAATGATTTTAAAACTATCTTCTCTCAACTAGAACCTTATGCTATAAGTGTAGCTTTGTATAACTGGGGTGAACCCTTTTTGAATAAGCAGATTTTCGACATGATTGCACATGCAACAGAGCATGGCGTTGGTACAACTTTGCACAGTAATTTCAATGTATTCAATGCTGCAATGGCTGAGAATGCAGTGAAATCGGGATTGACACATATCTATATGTCAATTGACGGTTCTACTCAGGAAGCTTATTCCAAATACAGAGTGAGAGGCAATCTCGAACACGTTATGGATAACCTGAAGTTATTGCTGGAAACAAGGAAAAGACTGAACAGTAAATTTCCGATAATTACCTGGAAATTTTTAGAATTTGCACACAATGCCCATGAAAAAGAGGAAGCTAAGCGCAGGGCAGACCTGATGGGAGTTGATGCGTTTGAGGCTTTTGTTGGTCGACCAAAACTGACGGATATTTACGATGAAGCTGAAGCTTATAAAAACAGTGAAACTAAATCGGTAAAGAAGGAAAAGTGCCCCAGTTTATGGTCTTCCATATATGTGAATGCCGATGGGGCTGTATTGCCTTGTTCGCTTGCATACAGAGAGAATGAGGTTTTTGGCAATTTGCTTCACAATACTTTAGATGAAATCTGGAACAACGATAAATACATTGAATCGAGAAAAATCTTCAGAGGTACAGCCGATGCAGATAAAGTACCATTGCCTTGCAAAGCCTGCAAATACTATTTGATGTGTAAAGGCGAGGATGCCCGGGTCTGATGTTTGATTAACCGCCCGCTACCACAAATAGTAAACCAACCAGCATAAACAGTAATCCAGGAAGAATGTGCTAAAAACAGATTGTACAGATTTTATTGATCACTTCGATTTAATTTATAAAATGTGCTTTTGACTTATTCAATCATGCATCTGATAATGCTAGGTGCTTTAAAATGAAAATCTGACAAATGTGAAAAATTACAATTCGAATCCACAATCTTGTTTAGAATTCAGACTTCCTTTCTTTGAGTTTCAAGAAAAATCCAGACAGAACCAATTAAAATAATAAGTGTAAATCCAAACAGCATTTCATTCATCAAGGGAACGACTGTATAGCTAAATGATGCAATACCTTGTATGGTTAAACCTATTTCGTTGAGATAGACACCCAAAGCGAAAACCATCAAAGCCAGCCAGCTTCTTTTGGTAGGACTTGGAACTAAAAATGATTTGTAATAAACCAGTAAAAACATAGAAATGATGGCGAGCAAAATCAGATGTAAATAAGCAATAACGATTGGTCTGAACCCAAATGCCAGCTTACTCACAGCCGGTATCGTAGAGCCTAGTTGTAAGCTGAGTTTGACAGTGTAAGCCATTGCTATGAATAGTAAAAGCAATTGACCAAACCTGTGAATTTTTTCTTTGAAAAGTTTAAATGCTGCAATAACTGAACGAAGAATTTCTATCCAGGCTGTCATTTGTGCTGCTGCTGCAATGAAGATAAAAATCAACAGGTAGACGGGAAAATTGAGCCATAAGACTGAGAGTAAATAGGCCGGAATACAGGCACCGGCCAATAAATAAAAACTGCGTTGACTCAGTTGAAAATCGGGAACAAATTTGCGAATGGCAGAAATTAACAGTCCTATGCAGGCAAACAAAAACCAGCCATTGTATTGAAAATGCAGATAAAAGTAAACTGAACCAAGATACAAATTTTGAATGACATGGTGTGTTGCCATCATATAGGCGAGGCAGTAGGTACCCAGACTTGAAAACATACCAAAAAACAAAGCGGCTTTAAACCAGATAAATGAAGGATGTTTTTTAGAAGTGTGTTTTATGTCGGTATAAAACTGGTATGCAAAAATGTAGAATGTAAATATCGATAATTGAGAAAAAACGATAGCCAGAGGACTGTATCCACCCTGAATAAAACTGAATAACATGCCGTAGCCCGTAATTGTGTTAGCCCATAAAATAAACTTGTATCTTTTCTGATTAAATAACAATTGTTGTTGCTCGAGAAAACCAATCATAAACAACATGATGGTTTGCGTAATCCAGGCAGCAAAAGCAAAATGGGAGTGCGCATGTTGTGTGAATTTTTGATCGAGGTATTTAAACTCAAAACCAATTTTATAGCGCATTAATGTTCCAAGAATTGCCACTATTAGCAGATTCAATTTGGATAACTTCATCCATTTACCGATTTCGGTTGGCATGATTAAAAGAATAATTTTCTGTTGATGATTTCTACTTGACCGTTCTCATTTAGTTTATTCAGCGTGCGAATTGTTGTCTCAACTCTCAGGCCTGTAAAGTTGGCAATTTCCTGTCTTGTAAAAGGAATTGGGATGCGGTTATTGTGTTCGAGTTTGAGTTTTTTTCTGTATGAGTTAAGAAAGCCTAAAATTCTGGTTGAAGGTGTATTGCTCATCACTTCTTTGAAAGTCATGGATTTTTCCCAAACTCTCAAAGCCATTAATTTAGTCAGTCTGAAATGCAATTCAGGATATTCTTTTAAAATCTGAAGAAAGTTTTCTTTAGGTAAATGAAATATCACAGCATCTGTCACGCAGACAGCATGAGCAGGGTAGGGCTCATCTATGAGAATGGCTGGTTCCCCAAATGTGTTGTCATGCCCAAAAATGTGTTGAGTGAATTCTTTTCCTGCTGAGTCATTGATGTTGTACATGCGCACCACGCCTTCTACAATCTGGTACAGGCATCGCGCTTCATCGCCCTCATTAAAGACGATTTCATTTTTTTTGTATGTTTTAAGACGAGCTCCCCAGGCAATTAATAAATCTCTATCTATATGCATATTAATAAGCTAAAAAGGCTTCACCATTATTAACGGATTCACACAATTCTGATACGATTTTTTTTCTGAACAATTTCTCTATCAGGTCGCGTCCTTTCTTATATTCGAAATGAAGCGGACATGGATGCAATTCATTACACTTTTCTAAACCTAAACCACATTTGTTGAATACATTTTTGCCGTCTATGGCAAACACAATCTCAGAAATTGGCTGGTTAAATTGTTCCTCTGAAAGGTAAAATCCGCCGGATGGACCTTTGTTGCTGTTAATGACACCCTGTCTGACAAGTGATTGTAAAAGTTTGCCAACGGTATGCTCATTTTCGTTGATTTCCTGAGCAATTTCTTTAATGGTTGACTTCACATTTTCGTGATGCCTCGACGCCAGATAAATGACAGATTTAATGGCTGCCTTACATGTGTTGCTAAGTGTCATTATGGCAAGTTCAAAAATTCTCTCCCGGTTTCTGTAATGCTCTCATAACTCCAAACCGGTTCAAAAGTCAGAGAGACGCTGATGTGGTATTCAGGAAATCCTATACTTAAAGTGTCCTCCACTTCTTTCAGTATGGACTCACCCATAGGACAAAATTGCGAAGTTAATGTCATTATTACAAATATTTCTTTTGTTAATTCATTGAAATTGATTGAATAAACTAAACCGAGGTCGATGATGTTCAACCCTATCTCAGGGTCTCTAACCTGCATGAGTCGGCTGTTTGCAAGGGCGCCCTTAATCGGATGATTGGTCTCCATTTTTTATAGTAAAACTGTGAATTTTTAAAATGAGATAAAAGTAAAACAATGAACTTGACAATAAGAGCACAAGCGCTGTCTTACAAATCCAAAAACTGTTTATTAGTATACCTGCACAAAATAATACAACACCGAACACCTGCATTAAACTCATCATTGTATATTGCCCCTGATTGAAAAGGTCTTTTGGTAAGATGGAAGACCCCGATTGTTTTTTAGTATTCCAGGCCATAAATGGCAATGTCTTAAATGTCATGCCTGTTAGCATGCCTCCAATTGCTCCCAGTAACCATAGATTGCCATATACAAATTTTAGCTTGTTTGGGTCAAATGTATCGGTCAGATATGGTAAACTTAAAAGTACTATCGGTATCAAGGAAATTTGATATGCCCAGGTACTTTTTATCGGAGCTTCCATCTTTTTTCTCAGTCTTTGTTTGAAGACATTTAAGGTATAATAGATGAAACATGCAAAGGCACATATAAAACTTAGTACAGAAAGCAACAGATACAACTTGTCTGCAAATTCGGATAAGATGTAGAAGACCAAACCTGAATGAATCAAAATAAAAATGATTTTCAGGATTTTGTCATTCTTGTATTTTGAAAGTGTAAACATGGGCAGTAATTTGCTTGAAACTCCAACAATGGTTGTCGATATAAAGCCTATTAATCCCAAATGTGCATGAGTATTCATCAATCGAAATGAATCAAATGGTAAAATGAAATGATTGAAGTTGATGCTTTGTAAAACGCCTAAAATACAAGTGACGATCAACCAGACCGAAGCGGCTTTTAAAAACAAAGCCTGTATATGATTTTCTTTCGAAACTTTAGCTGTCAGAAATACATTCAGTGAAAAACAGATGGCTGAAATCGTCATGAGCATGGCACCGGCTAAAGTGAAAAAATTGAAATTAAATCTGAAAAGTCCTGCAATGATAAATGGTATTCCTATTGCAGCTGAAATGAAATTAAGTTTTAAAAGCTTCATGCTGTGCAGAGGCTGATTTAATATAACTGGAATCAATTGATGTCCTGCACCGAATATCAGCATAGATGTCCAGCCTAATGTCAGACAATGCACGGAAGCTATTACAGCAGGGTGAGCAAAATGAAAATCATCCATACTGCGTATCTGTAACAGTAGTACTGTCATGGAGATAAACGCCAATGCGCCGAAAACATAATAAGGAAATATCCAGTTGTATTCGACTTTATAGCTTTTCATTTTCTGTAAATCAACAGATCAACGCCCTCCTGGTGTTCAACATACACCATTTGATAGCCTCTTTCTTCCAGTTCAGGTAAAAGAAACACAGGGAATTTTTTGTGGTGTACATAAAGGACATGGTCTTTAGGTAAATGAAATAAACTTTCCAGAATGCTTGTCATTGGTAATGGCATTTCAAGATGTCTTACATCCAGTTCTTTGTATCTGGTTTTGTACTCAGCCAGTTTGTTCATAAATACCGCAGGGTCTAAAGCCATCGCTTTTTCGGGTTTTTCATTCTTAATTTTGCCGGGATAAAATGTAGTGACGTAATGTTCATCATTAATTTTATTGATATGATGGGTATATCCTTTTCGGTCAAGTACATGAATCAATGGTGTCGGAATAAATGTATTGATAATTGAGAGAGCTTCATCAGGTTTAAGAGCAGACAATTGTTTCATGATGGCAGCTAAGGGGTCTGTGCCTTGCTGAAGCAAAGGACGAACATCCATTTCAACAATTTTTGATGAAGGAAATTCCGGCGCTTCTGTTTCCGCTTTTGGGACGGGCTTAGCTGTTTGCTCGTTCATGTTTTGTGGTTTAAATCCGAGTGGACTTAGTTTGTTATAAAACGCTTCAACATTACAACCACCAATATCTGCTGCCATGGCAATCGATGTTCGACCAGCCATTAATTTGCGGATTATTGGATTGCGTAATTTTGAGAACCCCGGCGCCAGTGAAATAATCGCCTCCAATGCCTTCGGCTCTTGCTTAATCAGATAAGCAATACTTGTATGCTCGTTGATGTACATAATTATAATTTTTCAATCGCCTTTTCTATTTTCAATGCTTTTGGAAATAAGATGTTGTTCTCAAGATGTATGTGTAATTTGAGGTCATCTTCAAATTCCTGAATAAGACTAAATAAATATCTGTAACTGTTACAGGCATCTTCCGGTAATCTGTAATTATCGGTTAAGATTTTCATCTCTTCCAGAATTTCACCGGCAGATTCATGTTCCATCATCATTATATTGACCGGAGTATGAACGCTTCCAAAAGATGGTATTGGTAGAGCAGTGCCATTGTTAAAAGCGTATTCCAGTTGTTTGATGTATGGAAACAAAACAATTTCTTCTTTTTTAATGTGAGCATTCAATTCAGCACACAATGTTTCAATACAATGGTTTAATCCTTTTAACTCCGGATGTCGGTCTGCATGCACTGTGGTTACCTTGTTAGACATCTCCAGTAATGCTGGTATTTGTTTTCGTATATAATTGTGATGTCTTTGAACAATAAAATCTGACAGAAAATCCAAATGCCATTCATCATAAGCCATGTTGTCTCCACTTGTTTGTTTGGGTTTTTCAAGCTCAGCTTTAACCTGATGGATGTCTAAACCTTTTTCAGTGCAAACTTCCTGTAAGGTCTTATTGCCACCACAACAAAAGTCAATGCCAAACTGTTTGAAAACTTCAATCTTTCGTATATCAGCTCTGCTCATTTCGCCTATTGTTTCCTCTTGGCTGTCTGCATTGTTTCTGGTAATTTCTACTTTCCAGTTAACAGGTCCGTTTTCCAAATATTGCCACTTGAAAATTTGACCTCGTTCTGCCAGAAGCTGATAATACAAGGGTTTTGGATCGTGGTCGTTTAGTATGGTAAGCGTTTTTCCCGGAGGCAATGCATCGAATAATTCGAAAATCATTGGGTGTTTTCTTTTAGGTTCTATCTTGGTGACATCGAGTGTAGGTTCTATAAACTGTTCCATATATATATGTGTTATTTGACGGTACAAAATTAATCAACAAAAGCAAAAAAGTACTCGAATACTTTTATTATTTTTGCTGATGTTCGTCAGTTAAATACAGAAGGTTTTTAAATTCATAGTCGTGTTTGATGTGCAGTTTCTCGACCCTGTTTTGAAATATGTTTGATTAATAAAGTTGAAAAGATTCCTTTAATCCTCAATCAAAACTCTTCTAATAGAAATGAATGCAATTTGAGTATTGGCCGATATAATTTAAAAATGAAATGCAGATTATCTGCAAATTTTGTTGAAGTAATTCATATAAATATCGAGCAGAAATTCACACTTTTTTTATTGGCTGGAAGTGATATAAACTTTAGTTTTGCTCAGTATATTTACTTAATAATTAAATAGTTAAACTTAAAGTTTAAAATAATGTCAAATACTTTTAATGTCGAATTGAATGAAGTGGTTAGCAAGGATACTATTCGTGAAATTTACCACACGCCATTGCTGGATTTAATTTTCAGAGCTGCATTGGTCCATCGCGAGAATGAATCATATTCTGAGGTACAAATCAGTCAGCTCATTTCTGTTAAGACCGGTGGTTGCAGTGAGGATTGTGCCTATTGTCCTCAGGCAGCGAGATATCAAACAGGTGTGGATGTGCATGCTTTGATGAGTGTCGAAAAGGTGAAGGAACTGGCGACTGAAGCTAAGGAACGAGGTGCTTCCAGAGTCTGCATGGGTGCCTCCTGGAGAGAGGTCAGAGATAACCGCGATTTCGATCGCATACTCCAAATGGTGGAAGAGGTTCATGCCATGGGAATGGAAGTATGTTGTACGCTTGGTATGTTGAATGAAATACAGGCTATGAGATTAAAAGAAGCTGGTTGCTACGCCTATAATCACAACATTGATACCTCTGAATCATATTACGGTGAAATCATCAGTACGCGCAATTTTCAGGATAGATTGAATACTTTAGAAAATGTAAGACAAGCTAAAATGACGGTATGCAGTGGTGGAATCATAGGAATGGGTGAAAGTGATGAAGACAGAATAGGAATGTTGCATACATTGGCTAATTTGCCACAGGCGCCTGATTCAGTACCTATCAATGCCCTGGTTGCAGTGAAAGGGACTCCTCTGGAAAATCAACAACAAGTGCCTATACAAGATGTAGTACGCATGGTTGCAACTGCCCGAATCATTATGCCTAAGAGTGTAGTGCGATTATCTGCAGGAAGAAATTCCATGAGTTTATCTGATCAGGCTTTGTGTTTCATGGCAGGTGCCAATTCAATTTTCGCAGGTGAGAAATTGCTCACCACACCAAATCCGGATTTCAATCAGGATATGGAAATGTTTAAGATATTAGGCCTGACTCCCAGAAAAGCATTTAAAGCATAAAGAAATGAACGAGGCCTTATTGAGTGCTCTAAAAAAGCGGGAAGAGGCAAGTCACTACAGGACTCTGAAGTTGTCTTCAGGAGGCATCGATTTTTGGTCGAACGATTATCTGGGATTTTCTAATTTGAATATGGAGCCTTCTTCCCAATTATCATCTGGTTCAACCGGCTCGAGGTTAATATCCGGTCATGATATAATGCATGAACAGGTCGAATCATTTATTGCGGAATTTCATGGTGCTGAATCGGCACTTCTATTTAATTCCGGCTATCTGGCTAATCTGGGTCTGTTGTCGAGTATTGGAGTTAAAGGGAGTTTGTTTGTTTACGATAGTTTATGTCATGCCAGTATTTTGGACGGTATGCGACTGAGTTTTGCCCAAAGAAGAAAATTCAGGCACAACGATATGGCCGATTTGGAAAAGATACTTCAAACTTCTGAATTCGAAACGATTTATGTCATCACCGAATCGGTGTTTTCTATGGATGGAGATATTGCACCGCTGAATGAAATAGCGCATTTGTGCCGTATGTATCATGCAGGATTGATTGTGGATGAAGCGCATGCTCTAGGTGTGTTTGGTGCACAAGGTGAAGGCCTTTGCGCGAATAGCATAGAAGGTGTTGAAATGTTCGCCAGAGTTTATACATACGGAAAAGCACTCGGTTTTCATGGCGCTGCGGTACTTGGTTCAGAATCATTGAAACACTATCTGATTAATTTTTCAAGACCTTTTATTTATACAACTGCAGTTTCGCCAATGGATGCGGAGATGATTGAAAAACGTTACCAATGTATGATGACTTCTGAAGCTCGTCAGCAATTAAGATACAATATTAATTATTTCAGCCTGATGGTTTCAGCTTTCAATTTAAATGAACAAATTCAGGTGAGTCAATCGGCCATTCAGGTTCTGCTTAAAGGACATCATGCATTAACAGATATAAGTGACAAATTATGGAAAATGGGATATCTTCAAAAAGCTATTTTAACTCCAACAGTTAATGAGGGTGAGGAAAGAATCAGAATTTGTCTGCACGCTTTTAATACAGAAAACGACATCAGTAATTTACTGGAATCAATCAAAAATTTAATACAGGAATGAGTTTAGTAGTAGCAGGCATACACACAGGCATTGGTAAAACAATGGCATCTGCTGTATTGGTAAAAGCTTTAAAATACAATTACTGGAAGCCGGTTCAGGCTGGTGAACTTGAATTCACAGACAGTGATTTTATACGTCAGAATGCGCATCATGACAAGCTGACTGCTTTTAATGAAGCTTATGCTTTTCATACTCCGGCTTCGCCTCATTATGCTGCAGAAATTGAAAATAAACATGTTGAATTAAGTCAACTAAATTTACCATTGTCTGAAAATGGGATAGTGGTAGAAACTGCTGGTGGCATCATGAGTCCTTTGAATCATTCTTCTACCAATCTGGATTTGATGGTCCGCCTGAATTTGCCAACGGTTTTGGTTATCAGCGATTACCTGGGTTCTATCAACCACAGTCTGATGAGCATTGAAGTGATGAAACAAAAAGGGATAAATTTGATTGGACTGATTTTTAATGGAGAAAGTGTAGTGTCCAGCAGACAATATATTAAGGCATACAGTAACCTGCCTGTATGGATGGAGATTCCTAAAATTTCAATCATTACTGCCGGTGAAGTAGAGAAAATAGCAGAGGAGAACAGAGCAACATTAATGACATTTATTGATGGAAAATAATCCGGTTTGGCATCCTTATACTCAGGAAAAATTATATCCCTTGCCTCTTAAAGTAAAGAGAGCTTCTGATGCACTGATTTATCTGGAAAACGGCACCGTACTGATTGATGCCGTTTCATCCTGGTGGGTGAACTTGTTTGGACATGGGAGACTTGAAATAGCGGAGGCAATCGCTTTACAGGCCAAAGAACTCGAGCATGTGTTACTGGCAGGATTTACTCACGAGCCAGCCATCCAATTAGCCAATGGATTACTGGCTGTCACTCATGGACATTTCAGCAAAGTTTTCTATTCAGACAATGGGTCAACTGCAGTTGAAGTAGCATTGAAGATGGCTTTGCAGTTTTTTTACAATAAGTCGCAACACAAGTCGGTTAAAGTAATCGCATTTGAAGAGGCCTATCACGGCGATACCTTTGGAGCTATGTCAGTCGGTGCCCGTTCGGCATTTTCGAAACCTTTTGATGACTTGTTGTTTGAAGTGAGAAGACTGCCTCGTCCAAATTTTCACAATCATGACGAAGTATTATCCGCCTTTGAAACAGAGATGAAATCAGGCGATGTGGCGGCATTTATTTTTGAGCCCTTGGTAATGGGAACAGCCGGGATGAAGATGTACGATGCTTCAATATTGGACGATTTGATGAAGATGGCAAAGGACAATGGCGTGATACTGATTGCAGATGAAGTGATGACCGGATTTGGAAGGACTGGTAAGCATTTTGCCTGCGAGTACCTCAAAGTGTTTCCAGATATCATGTGCTTATCTAAAGGCATAACCGGTGGCTTTTTACCATTGGGCGTTACCCTCGCAAGCGATGATATTTACAAGGCTTTTTACTCGGAAGACCGAAATAAAACATTTTTTCATGGTCACTCGTATACCGGAAATCCAATAGCCTGTGCGGCTGCCAATGCTTCCTTAAAGTTATTGCTCTCTGAAAATATGAAGGAGCAAATGAGTAAATTGTCAATTCAGTTGACTGAAATTAAGGAGCGACTTGAACAACATTCCAATGCCGTAGATGTTAGGGTGAAGGGCAATATTCTGGCTTTTGAAGTAAAGGTGAACAGTACAGGTGGGTACTTCAGTGAAATCAGAGACAGGCTGTATGGTCAGGCACTGAGCAAAGGAGTTTTGCTTCGACCGCTTGGTAATACCCTATATACGATACCTCCTTATATTGTAACTGAAGAACAGTTGCAGCAAGTAGAAAAGACTTTTGAATACATATTAGAAAACAATTAAATGGACTTAAAACAGATTCTGGAAAGAATAGTAAATGATCAATCAATGCATTCGAAATGGTTGAATACACTATCGATGATGGAGAATGCAGGTGCCCGTAAAATAAAAGCTTGCGAACATCCATTGCTGGTGAGTGAAATGATTTTGAAACATGCTTCTGAAGAAGCCAGACATGCCTATTACCTCAAGAAGCAACTCTCAAAAATACAGGAAGGGGCTTGCCCGACTTACGAGGCATCCTATCTGCTGGCGCCCAAACAAAGTCAGTTTTATCTGGATGCACTGGACCTCAGAATTTGTAAATGGTTAAAGCAATCGTACCATTGGACAGGATACGAACTCAAATACGCCGCCTATTTACTGGTAACGTATGCTATCGAAGTGAGAGCAGAGCATTTATATCCAGTATATAAGGATGTACTGACATCGACAGGCAGCAATGTAAAAGTGAATACGATAATTACGGAGGAAGAAGGGCATTTGAAGGAAATGAAAAAGCAAATTCATATTTTGTTTCAGGGAGATGAGCGTGTTGCAACAAGAGCAGAGGAGACCGAACAAATTTTGTACGAAGAGTGGTTGCAGGCTTTGAGCACCTATTGCAAGAGTTAAAAAAAGCAGTCTGAACCCCGGAAGTTTTTAATCATTCTTCCAATTGTCAAAAAATGACATGTTAAATCATTGATAATCAGTAATCGATTGTCATATTTTGGTCACCGAATTGTCAGATTTAATTTAATTTTAATATTTGAGTTGGTAATATAAAATCATATTTCTACCTTCGTTAATGATTAAGGTCACCATTTTAAAACAAAACAATATTAAGAGCTTCTTATGAAACAACTACTTCTCCTCACTTTATCAGTTCTGACGCTAGGCATCAGCTACAACTGTAAAAAAGTAAGTTACAAAGCAGATCCATCTTCGGTGAAGTTGAGTTTGCCCGACCAGCCATACGAGTATAACAAAGTGAATACTTCTATAGGCAAGATTAACAATTATTACGAGGATTTTACGCTCATTAACAATGACAAGGCCACCTTAGGTCGTGTTTTGTTTTATGACAAGGCTCTCTCTATTAACAACTCTGTTTCTTGTGCTTCCTGCCACAGTCAGGATCACGCATTTTCAGATGTTGTAGCATTTAGTAAAGGTTTTGCTGAAAAACAAACTGTGAGAAACTCAATGGGCATCAGCAATCTGGTTGATGAGCGCAACATTGGATTCTTTTGGGATGCCAGAGAAACTAAAATTGAATCTATGGTATTTGCTCCTGTAGCCAATCACATTGAGATGGGATTTGATCGCATCGACCTGGTAGCAGAAAAAGTATCTAAGTTGCCTTATTACGCAGCACTTATTCAGAAAGCTTATGGCACAACTGAAGTAACTGAGCAGAGATTGCGTCAGGGCTTGAGTCAGTTCCTTTTCTCTATTGTTGCACAGAATACCAAGTTTGATGAAGGCATGTACAAAGGATTCAGCAATTTCACTGCTCAGGAATCAAGAGGTATGAAGTTGTTCACTGAAAACAATTGCGGTACCTGTCACCAGATTACACCTAGCTTCTCAAATTCATACAACAGCTTTAAGTTTGCAAATATCGGTCTGGATGTTGTCGATAACGATCCGGGCATCGATGGTCAATACAAAATCCCAAGATTGAAGAACATTGCATTGACTGCTCCTTATATGCACGACGGCAGATTTAAAACGCTTGAAGAAGTTTTAGATCACTACAGCAACAATATTCAGAACAACCCTAAATTGAATTTCCTGTTAAAAGCTAACGGTTCAGCTACTCCTAAGAAGTTTGAATTTACCGCTCAGCAAAAAGCAGATATCATTGCATTCTTAAATACATTGACTGACAAAAATTTGTTGACCGACAAAAAATTCTCAAACCCTTTTAACTGAGTAGATACTTTATGTCAAGACTAAAATACGGCCTGCTACTGTTATTGGTAGCAGGCTATTTTTTGCCCTTAAAAGCCGATAGAGACTCTTCTGTAAGAAAATCCGGCAGATTTAGCATCATGCTTTCACTTAAACCTATGTTTAATTCAATTGCAAAAGACAGTGCCGAACATTATATGTATTCGCATAACACAATTGAGTTTCAATACCGGTTCAATAAGCATCAGATTGGATTGGGTATAGACGGCAGCAGTGCTAAATCATCCGGCTCTGTTAATAATCTGCCTAAAGAATACAAGAAGACAAGTTTTTCTATTGCTCCTAACTACGCCTATAATTTTTTCAGCAGCAGAAAATGGAATTTCTTTGCAGGTGCTGGTTACTTTATGAATAAAAGCAATAACCGCTCAGATATCATTTCGCAAATTGAAATTGTTACTCAGGAAGTCATACAAACGGAAACCGGAGGAAATTTATTCTTCAGACTGGGATACAGAATTAACAGGTACTTAAGTCTCGAAATGGAAATGGCGGCTTATATGTCTAAAGACAAACTTGAACATAAAGACACGTATTCCTTAAATACCGGAATGAACAGCTCTAAATCTGAATCACGCAGCTTTAGCACTTACGCATTCCCATCCAATATTTGGTTGAAGTTTAGCTTCTGAAACCCTTGATTTACGGGGACTTTAGATGAACGAACTAAAGTTGCTTTTTCTGATTTTTTAAAAAATACTTGCATTCTTTCCAATTTGCCGGATTAATTTTTTGCGCATTTCCGTAATTAAAGGAAAGCATTTGGCTTTGTTCCTTACTTAGCTTCAATGGATTTTTAATTTCCTGCTCGTCTTTTCATTTTTTCATTCCAACGGAATTTTCATGAGTTGTAGTCCGTTTTAGAACCTTTATCAATGCTCATAGTTTTGAATGACCATTTCATTCGCTATGAATATTCTAATCAAACATGCACTTTGTGTTGTCTGCCTTCCTCTTTTTTCGGGGGATGAAAAGACAATTGAAAGTTCTAATGTATTACCCGCCATAAAATGGGTCAATACAACCAAAGCCAGCCCGGATACAAATGGGCAATTGCTATTTAAAATACGACGCGACAGAGATAAACAGGAGTTGCACTATACTCTGCACCTTAGCTCCGGCGGTCAGTTGAATGTTAGCAATCCCATCAAAATGTATTGGGTCAAAAATGGCAAAAAGGAAGCCCTTACTAAATGGCAGATTCAGATTGCCTATGGTTTGACCTATAAATCAATTAGCGCCACTGAGGCTGTATTTCACTTTGCCTGTACCAGGAAAAAAGCATTTCATCTAATTAAATCTTCAAAATCAACTGCAGTATACGTCAACAAAGTTGAAGATGATTTTATACTGAGCGAATTGTATCTGCACCTCGTTGGTCCACTTGCCTGTCCTGTTGTGATTAAAATAGATATAACAGGTAAGGACAGTCACGGACATTTAAAAACAGAATCTTTTAAACCTTAATCAATATGACAACACAAAAATCTTTTGCCTTGCTAACAGGTGCAAGCCGTGGTCTAGGCAAGCAAATCGCCTACGAACTGGCTAAACGCGGCTATAACCTGTTACTGGTATCCTTGCCCGGTGAAGGTTTGGATAAATTGGTCATGGAGCCACAGTTTCATTCCATAGAGGTTCAATACCTGGAATACGATTTAACCGATAAACAGCAATTGTACGCACTAAGTGAACATGTGAATGCCAATTACCAGTTGTGTATGCTGATTAACAATGCAGGCATGGGTTGTTCAAAATCTATGTTAGAAGCCGACTCTCATCTTATCGATCAAATCATTCAACTGAATATAACAGCCACTTCCATATTAACGCACAGGTTGTTGCCCAATTTGCTCAGATATCGCGGCAATGCGCATATTTTAAATGTATCGAGTATGGCATCTTATAGTCCAATTGCCTATAAAACTGTTTATCCGGCTTCGAAGCGATTTGTGCATAATTTTTCTATGGGACTGAGGTATGAATTAAAAGGGACCAATGTATTTGTAAGTGTAACACATCCCGGTCCAATGCTGACCAATAACGAAATTAAAGAAAAGGTGAAGCATTTAGGACTATGGGCAAAATGTTTACTGGTGAGTCCAGAGTTATCTGCCAAAATCACAGTACACCGAATGCTTAGAAAACAGAACTCCATCATACCCGGAGTCATCAATAAAATCAATTGGTTGCTCATGTCAGTTCTGCCAGAATTTATCACCATATCAATTATTTCCGGGCAATATAAAAAAGCCTCCAATTCTTAAATTTTATATGACAAGATTATGAACCATTACAGCATCATTATTATCGCTTTATCAGCATTGCTGATTATTTTATGGCTTTGGGAATCCCGCATCTTTTTAATTCTATGGTACCGTTTGGTATTTCTACGCACAAAGAATCCCCCATTTATTCAACATTATTCAGATACCATATTTCCACAATCGCGTGTATTGGAATACTATTGGACCTCTATACGCGATGAGTTTATAACACAGCAAAAGCAATTGAGCATACCCAAATTTCACGAAATAGATCAGAGGCAATCCAAAATTTCCATGGCAGATGGTCCCGCCTGGCGCACAGTTTTATTGAAGGCACATGGGGCTTGGTTTGAAGACAATTGTAAGCGATTTCCATTGACCCATGCGCTTTTGGCACAATGTCCGAATGTTAGCACAGCATTGATTTCTATTTTGGAACCCGGAACAAAAATACCGGCGCATACCGGAAAATTCAAAGGTGTGCTCAGGTATCAACTGGCTTTGCAAGTGCCGAAAGAAGGCGATTGTTTTTTGAGAGTGCACGATCAGTTCTACAGATGGCAGGCAGGAAAAGGCGTGTTATTTGACGATGTATATGAACACGAAGTACAAAACAATTCAGATGAATATCGGGTAGTTTTATTTCTGGATGTTCAGCGTCCCATGCCTTTTATTTTAAAATGGCCTGACAGGTTGGTACACATCATCAGCAGTTATTCACCCAAATATTTAGAAGCAAGACGGGCAGGGCGCTTAGTGGGGGATTAGGTTGGAGAAGTTAGGGTTAATTGGTTGGAGCTATTAACAATTTGTTTCCGATATTTAAATAATTTCAATTGTTAAAACTACTTCCAGTTTTCTTTTGTTTGCGCACTTATTGTCAAACAGTCAAATAATGATTCATTTGCTATAGCATAAATTCCAGATGCATTTCTATAATTAGCCAAATTCAAATTTGGGAATGTTTAAAAAACCTTATTTTCCTAAAACAAAATTTGTGAATGTTAAAGTTTCAAAATTGAAAAATAACATGTAATAATTTTTTTTAACCTTACCCTTAATTTTGTTAGAAATGATGTAGTAATTCGCAATCTTAGTTATTTGTATATTTTTAAAGTACTTTTTCTTAATATGCAGTTTTTTACATAACTGTTTTTTATATACTTTAACGACATATTTGATTTTATTATATTCATCAGTTTTAGAATTAAATACAAGGGAATCTACTTTTATTTCAAATTTATAAGTTTTGTTTTCCAGGTATTCTGGAAGGTCTTTAATTTCTGTACTATCTGTAATGACTGCAATTTGTCCGTAAGATTTAGTTGCAAATAATGAGAGTATTATAAGCAGAGTTTTAAGAACAGGACTTAATATCTTGCATTTAAGTTTTGATGTACTTCCCATATTTTGAATTGTTATTAACCTTCAGTTTGATGTCCCTTTACTCCTCAACAAATTTAAATCTGTTATTCAAATTTTGAATTGAATTATTTAGATTGAAGTTCCAGCCAGCCATTGCCATTCATCTTGTAGATAAGTGTATCCTGTTTATATTTATTGGAATCAAGATATTCTAATGGTAAAATGAACAAGCTGTTTTTTCTTATAACTGGACTTGTTTTGACCAACTGAGTGCCATCTGCATCCCATTTATCACCACAAAATATTTCACCATTATCTAACATGATATCATAACCATCGGTCACGCCCGGAAATTGTCCAACAAAATTAAAGTTACTATCACTTTGATCCGGGTTGAAATATTGCGTTCTTCTTTTAATTTTACCATTTGAATGGTATTGAAATGAAGTGCCTATCAGATAAGTCCATTGTTCATCATAAAGAGGCGAGTAATGTTCAATAGATTCGATGGTGCCATTGGGGAAAAATGTGATCCAGGTTCCGGTAGGAAAGGCATTTTGTATACAACCAATTGTTTTTATCTGTCCATTTTCATATTTCTGAACATGAGGAAAGCTAGGGTGCTCAATAAATTTAAATGTATGGATAAAACCGATAGAAACCAGACATAGAATGAGTCCTGTCATTAATTTCATAGTTAGTTTTGAATTGTAATTCCACTTTTTCATAGTAACCCGAACAGTTCTAAAATTGGATATTGAGTCATAAGTAAAGACGCCCTATTTTTAAACTACCCGTGATTCAAATTTAGTTGATATTTTGAATATGTAAAAGGTATTTTATTTTTGAGGGAGTACAACATTTGGATTAGAGAAGAAAGACCAAGTATAAATAAAAAACGAAGGATGCAAAGTGTACTCCTAATTAATATTTTAAACAAATAGGGCATGATGAGTTTAAAGAAACAAGTGACCTTTGAAATTACATTAAATAGCATGATATTCGCATGTGAGAGTTGCCAAAGGTTCTTAGTGACACTCTTTGATATGGCAAATGATGACGGAAAATTTGTGAACGTCAGATTTGTTGGGGATAGTGAGATTCAAAAATCAAAACACTTTAAAAGTACTATTAATTAGAAATACATCATGGAAATAAAAATATTAAAAGAATTAGAAATTAACAATAGATTTGGACGTTTTACAAATCAAGGTATATCTATGGAAAGAATTGAAGCCCTTGAGCAACTCTACAACAATGGCAATCCATTCCCCAGAGTTTTAAGGGAAATGCTGTATTTAGGAGGGGATTATTGTATTGTATTTGATTATGCAGGTAAGGATACCGCTGAGGAATTTCAAAACATTGTCAGGGAGGAATTGACAAGGTTTGGAATGACCATTTCAAGGCCATTTTTTTGTGTAGATTCAATGGCTGCCTTTGACTCAGCTGCATTTACATTTATGTATACAGATGATAGCAATGAGGACCCTCCATTGTGGAATGCTTATATGGATGAAAAAAGTGTTGAAGAGTTCCCAGAATCTTCATTGAGTTTACTCATTCATGTTAGATTAGAACGAATCAGGAGAGGTTCTGGGCCATTTTAAACTATAGTCTACTATTTTACTAAAAACATCTATGACTAATGCAATTGGCAACAGATATGGTCCTTATCTTTTAGAATTCAAAGAACTTCAGAATAGCTTTTTGCTTACACAATTTGTGAGAAGCTTTCTTTTGGTATTGTTTTTTTTGATGTCTAATGGAATAAAGGCTCAGGGAAATATGTTTGAAATGTCAGATTCAATCAGGACGTATTCAAAGGCTGTTCTATTTCAACGATATCATTTATACATAAAAAATAATTGTAATTGGGCCAATCTTAATAGTGGCTCTTGTGAAATTGATGAGAATGTTTATTATAAGTTATCAAAAACCACAAAGCGAAAACTTAAAAAGAAATTGGAAGAAGTTTCAATTCATTTTTTTCGTAAAAGATCGTTAATTAGGTTTTTAAAAGAACATAAAAATGCAGGGATAAAGAAATTGGTAATATTTGGCCCAGATTCTACTATAGATAATACAGTGTTTGAAGTCATAAAGCTTCATTCTGCTCTCGAAGAGCTCGAAATTATTGGTGATATATCTGAATTGCCCAATAATTTAAATGAATTGGCAAATCTAAAGAATTTAATTATTTACCATTATGGTTCATCGATAATTATGCCACTTAACTTAACCCAAAGTGTAAAATTAGAAAGATTTGTATTTCAAATTGAAAAAAAATATGAGATACCAGATACGGATAACAGCGGTGTATTTGCTCCTTGTTGTGATATAATCTTTTCTGATAATTTTTCGCTTCCTATATCCTTAAAAACAATTATAATAAGTAATAATAGAAAAGTTATTAATTATACATCAGAAATGAAAATACCTAATGTAATTAATACACTTGACAATTTAGAGGAAATTGAATTAAGCGGATACTTTGATTCATGTTTTATAGATTTCAATAAATTTAAGAAGCTGAAGACTCTCTACTTCTCTTCACATCAATTGGTGTACTGGCAAAAATGCAAGAATTTAAACAGATTGAAAGAGTTTAATTCCTTATGCCTATTTTTACCTGAATTAGAAGAATGTCCGGATTTTATTAACTACATTGATTCAATTCAATATTTAAGGTTAGTTACTAAAAGCAAAAGTATTACATTAAATCAAAAATATATCAAAGTGCTAGATTTGTATGGGAAGAATGTCTTATCTGAACTAAGTATTGATACTAGCTTAAATATTGATGTCGGTTATTTTAGAAATACAAAAATTTTAAATCTATGGGAAATAGCAGATGCATTTAAAGGTATTAGTCTGGACCTTGACAGCGCAACCTTAATTCAATGTATAGACTCAATACCGGAAAGGCAATATTCACTTCATCTTTTGATAAGTTATGAATACATTGAAAATTTGGACAAACAACATTTAAAGAATCTCAGCAGAATAAGTGATATAGGGTTTTTAAGTTGGTTTTATACTCCAAATAGAGAGGAATATGATGCAATTATGGATAAAATCAGGAACTAGTTATGGAACAGGTTTTTTATACGCTAGATTGTAAGTAGTATTTAACAAATGAGAGAAAGAAGACAATATTTCGAATTAATAATTATTCTGTTAATGTTTGTTGTAAACTCCTGTAGAGTTCAACAGAAAAGAGAATCCTCACTAAAAGACAATATAACACTATCTCCAATTGATTCATTTGTGTTGAAGCATTTTGGAAATTTAGATACCAACTTGTTGAAGATGAAATATAGTGATGTGAGCATTTCTGCAATGGGTGAGGACAGTGTTTGTATTTACAGGAATGGAATAAAAACCATCTATAAGGATTCCTTTTTTATAAGGATTGACCCATCAATTAATGGACGCAGATATAAGTACTTTGATTACAGTGGTCGTATTTTCAAAATCGAGTATTATTTTCCAAGCGGCTGGTTAGATAAGCGATACATTGTAAGGGACGGCTATTATTGGAGGGATGCGTCTGTGCCTATGGGACATGAGTTTTGATTTTTATTGAAAATTAAAAGGGCGCTTTAAACTGTTTGATATTGTTCATGTCAGGAAACTAGGATTACCCCAGTTCTCGTGGCTGAGTTCATAAAATTTAAGAAAGGTTTAGTGGTAGTTGTAATTGTTTTTGCTACAGGTTACAGTTAAGATGCCTTGAACAAATTTTAAAAAAAATGGTTTATAAAACACAATAATAGCTTTTAAAATGAATAATTGAATAAGTGATTACGTTTTATTTAGAATTTGAGAGTAATGTCATAGAGCTTTTAAAATCATCAATGAGATTAAATTGAAAAATGTTTATTTTTGAGTAGTATTAAAGAAGGGAGATTACAAATGAGAACAATTCACATTATTTTTATTATCTCTTTATTTCTGATGTTTTCGTGTGATTATTATCATTCAGTAAAATATAAACGAAACCATAACGTTAAAAAATATTCGTACAAATTGAATGCAGTCGATAGTTTTTTTCATTCAAGTTTCGACAGTCTCACTATGGGTCTATTGAATGATAATTTTCCTGAATATGCAATAGAATATTGGCGAAATGACAGTATAGTGGTTCAGAGGGATAGCGTGTATAGAATTTATACTAAATCATATATGGGACTTGTTGATATGAAGAAAGGATACAGATATTTCTATTATACTTATAATGGAGATATAATAAAAATTGAATTGTTTTCTGATTCTGGCAAGAGATTAAGGTCTAGAATGGAACCAAGGGGAAAATACATGATGACAACCTATAGAGACTACGGTATAAGTTTTTAGAACTTCAATACTTAAAAGCTTTCAATAGATATGCTTCATGAAAACTAATTTCTGGATGGAAATGTCCGATGATAAGTGCAAATGTAATGTTGGTCTAACTTTTCTATAATTTCATTTTATAACTATATACTCGCTACATTATACTTCTTACGGCAGCCATCCCGATTGCTATAGGTAGCCGATGCGCTGAAACCTGATACAGAGCTCGGTTATGCACAATTCGACTATCTGTAGTACATATATGCTTTAAACGATCCTTTTAATGGAGCTGGTAATATCATACCCCCCTGATGCCTTGGACAAATTGATTAAGAGCTTAACTTTTATTTTAAATTTGTGGACAATATAAATGAGCTTTTAAAATCATCCATAAAAGTATATTGAAAAATGTCTATTTTTGGATAGAATTAAAAAAGTGTAGAATATAACACTAAGTGCTATAGTTTTAAAGTCGAATCCAATTTGAGTTATATATGAATACTATAAAAGGTTTAACTTTGGTTCTTTTATTGTCAAATCAATTTAATTTAATTTGTCAAAATTATCAGTTGGATTCTGTAAAGAATTATGTAATCTTTGGCAATCAAATCGGTTTCATAGATGATAAAAATCTTTCGCTGTTTAAACAGAATGGGATATTTAATGTAAATTATGATGCAGATTTGTATAAACTATTTTATGAAAAAGGGATATTTTCTCAATTTGATTCAATGAATATTGTTGATATTGAATTAGTATCCTTAGATTCAATATGCGAAATGCATCTATTTAAATCTGAATTTGGGTTCATAGAATCAAATGACTCTATGTTTGCTTGCCTTTTTAAAGGTGAATTTAAATATGATACATTGACTTTTACATTGTATTTCTATTCAGATATTTCAATAAAAGAAACAATTAAATTAAAATATAGAGATTTTATATGCAATCCAAGAATTCTTTATCTTAAGAATAAAAAGTACCTTTTATTTCAAAATAATTTTATGGCGAATAAAAAGAGCGAGGATTACTATTATTTGGGTGTTACCGGATGGTACTTTATAAGGATATAATATTCTTTACTTTATTTTTCTTCTCTTTTTTAGGATATGAAGCTTGTCATATTCCCCAGATGCCTTGGACAAATATTGAAATTGGATTGTAAAACACTTTATTATCCTTTAAAACGAAAAAAATGATTAAGAAATTACCTTTTATTTTGAATTTAGGGGTAATGTCAATGAGCATGTAAAATCATCAATGAAAGTATATCGATAATGTTTATTTTTGGATAGAAATAGGGGAGCCAGCAATTTGGTATGTAATAGTGGTCATTATTCTGAATGTAATGGCTACAAAATACAATTAATGATCACAAAGGAAAATAAGTTTTAATTAAAGGTAATATGAATAATAAAAAATCGATTAAAATAGCATTAATACTACTTGTCTTTTTTCTGCAATCAAATATGGATAACCAATTGCATGGTCAGACCATATATGAGCAATGTTGGTATTCTGATTCTCTTGGACTAAGGTTAAAAGCACACAAGAAAGGTTATTCTTTTACTGCAATTAACAGTTTGGACAGTTTGGACCACATAGATTTGAGAGTTAAAAAAGGGCAGCTTATTTTCAGTGATTATTATTGGAGTTGGATTTTTAGGATACCTATTAAGCAAAAGTTCACTATTGAAAAACTAAGCAATGACACGCTTATATTAAGAACACAAGATTCGACACACAGAGCGCTCTTTTCAATTTTTGAAATAGTACATCAAGACAGAATAATATTTAGAAAATCCGAAGATATGTGTATTTTAAAAAAAGGCGAAGCAAAAAAGCCTTGATTGAATATTAGTGTATCACGAAGTATGTAAATATTGAATATTTATTCAAGTCCATTCAAACTGCTGTACATTAAACCCAATTAGTCCCCTCAAAAAAAAATTTCTCATTCTCGTTTTTAATGATAGATTTGTTGTTAAAGTAGTATAATGATTGTCACTAAAATGATGAAAAGTAAGTTGAACAGAAAGTGGATGTATTTTGTGTTTCTGATACTTTTAGTTGTTGGAACTCAGGCTTGTGTTACACAATTCTTTCGATCTAATTATACCGATGTCAATAAACTTCTGCACGATACCAAGAATATAAAAAACCGCCCCTTTCTTAAAGCTCACCTTAAAAATGGGGATGTCTGTATTTTGAAAGACAGCTGGTCGATTGATACAGCTCTGGATTTGGTTAATGGCAATGGTACCCGTTACAATGCCTATCGAAAACAGATTTTTGCCGGACAAATGAGTCTGCCAATTGACAGTGTCGCCATTTTTGAAACCAATATTAAAATTAAGAAAAATGAATCCGGCCGGGTGGCTGCTCTTACTATTTTGGCAGGAATTGAAGTAGCCCTGGGGATATTCTGTTTAACTGACCCCAAAGCTTGTTTTGGTTCTTGTCCTACTTTTTATCTGAATGAAAACGATAACTTTCACTATGCCGATGCCGAAGGATTTTCAAACGCGATTCTGCCGTCTATGGAGTATGGAGATGTGGATGCTCTTAATCAATTTGAACTAAAAAGCAGTGAACTGTCTTTGTTTATGAAAAATGAAGCACTTGAGACGCATTGTGTCAATGAAGTGAAATTGTTTGCCTATCCGGTTAAAAATGGTGAACGCGTCTATCAGTCTGCCAGAAATCAATTCTATCTTTGTCAGGATGTTTATGAATTGAAACGAGCACAGGCTGCTGAAGGAGATGTGACTTCATTATTGAAATCAAAAGATAAAATAGAGCGTTTTTCATTGTCGGATGCTCAAAATTTAAACAGTAAAGAAGAGATTCTACTCGAGTTTGATCAGATGCCAACAACGGCTGAACTGGGTCTGATATTGAATTTCAGACAAACGCTCATGACAAGCTATTTGTTTTACAATGCCATGGGGTATATGGGTGATAATGTCAGTGATGTTTTTAATATACTCGAAAGCAATGAAAAAATGAAAGGTCAGTTTGATGCTACAACGCAATTGTTAGGTGGTATTAAATGTTCGGTTTGGGATGAAAAGAGCCAGAAATGGTTGTTTAAGGAAGAACTGAATGAGACCGGTCCTATTGCAATCAACAAACAATTTATTCCTGTTGGTCAGGCTGCACAGGGGCAAAAAATCAAAATAAAACTCGAGTTCAACAAGGGTTTGTGGCGCCTGGATTATGCCGCACTGGCGCAAATAAAGCAAGTTGTTAAGCCTATAGAGATTTCACCTTCACTTGTTTTGGATAAAGGTAAAGCTGACCCTCAGGCTTTGCACAATTTAAAGACAGAAGGCAGATACCTTATCTCTATGCCAGGCAGTTCCTATCAGTTGAAATTTGTAATGCCGGCTTCGAGCGGTACCTATGAGTTGTTTTTGTATTCGAAGGGTTATTATCTCGAATGGATGCGGGCACATTGGCTGAAGGATAAAAACATGCTGAAATTGCAACAGATGGTTTATCAACCGGGTTTGTATTTAATCAGGGAAGCTCAGCGCTACAAGCTGTATGAATCTTCTATGGAGCAAATATTTTGGGATTCGAAGATAGATACAAAAGCATTTTCTTATGATGAAAAATAATTGGGTCTTTATTTTAGGGATGTTGATTGCTATAAGCAGTTGTGCAACTAAAAAAGCGTATTTGCCTTCATCGGATTACGTCGATGTCAACACTTATGGTTCATATATAAAAGTAAAGCGACAAAGTACCTACACCAATGTAAAAGGTGAATTAATTGCTATAGACAGCAATTCGCTTCTGGTGTTGGATGAAAAAAGTGAGCAATGTGTGAAGATTCCGATATCAGATGTTTTTGAATTTAAGCTGAGATATGCCAATGCCAGTCAATATGGATGGACAGTTCCGGTGGCTGTGGTTTTGCCATTTATGCACGGTTTTTTCTCTGTAATGACCATACCAACACATTTGATTTTCACCATCGTTGTTACAGCCAGTGGGAACAGAGCATATTCGTATAACAATATGGCGATATCTTATAAAGAACTGGCTATGTTTGCCCGTTTCCCTCAGGGATTGCCTCCGGATATTGATTTAAGTTTAATTAAATCACCGTAAATATTAAAATGATTGCAATGGATAGAAAATTAACTTTATTAGTATTTGTTGTAATTGTAATAAGTGGATGTGCCAGTCACAAGTTTTTACCAGAGCCTGAAAACATCGGAGTGAATGAGTATGGTGCTTATATCAGACTAAACAGAACCGGTTTGTTGCCGGATGTTTTTGGTGAACTGATAGCTATTGATTCGAGTCAGCTGATCATATTGAGCAGAGACAGCAGTGCTTGTGTTACAGTGCCGATAGGACAAATTAAATCATTCAACATAAAATATGCGAGATGGAGTCAGTATGGCTGGACTATAGGAGTAGGGGCTATTTTGCCGGTTGTTCATGGATGGTATTCATTTATTTCACTTCCTGTTCATTATACAGTCACTATTATTTCAACGGTCTCGAGCAGGAAAACGTATGGATATAACAATAAAGAAATAAGTTTGGATGAGCTTAGGATGTTTGCCCGTTTTCCTCAGGGATTACCTCCAAATGTTGATATAGGATTGATAAAATAATAGTTTATTCCGGTGCTTTCATTTCAACCCTCATACTATTCAGCATACCAATAATGCTGTCGATATTGAGTTCTTCCGGTTTTTTATCCGAAATGTTGAGGGTGCAAACAAATTCCCATACTTCCAGTACATCCGATGACTTTACATTGTAAGGCTGATACATGCGGTTGTCGGAGTGAAGTTCGAGATGAGCGCCTTTGTTGTAAAGTCTTTTATACACTATGCCATCGTCTTTGGTTAATACAACGTAAGTATGACCATCTTTAATGTCTTTTAAAGACTCAACAAATTTACCAACTACAAAACTGCCATCAATCAGTGGAGGCATTGAATCGCCCTTAATAGGAAATGCGCGGTGTTTACCCACAATTCTAAAAGGCAGATTCATAAGTGGGAGCTTTTCGAAATATTCGGGGTCGGCATATCCGTTTAAATAGCCGGCTGAAGCTTTCATGGTAATGACTTCAATTTTGTCGTTGTTGTCTTTGTCTATGATAATAGGAAAAAGCAAACGGTTTTCACCCACTTTAATCATATTGTCGAAATTGAATTTTCTCAGATCGCTTTTAACCAAAGCATCAATGGAAATATGAAATACTTTTGAAATTTTTATCAGAGTTTCTATCGGCGGATCGCATCTTTCTTCTTCATACGACCCGATTCTGGCTCTGGTGATATCCAATTTATCGGCCAGTAATTCCTGAGACCAGCCCTTTAACTGTCTGAGATGCTTGATGTTCTTGGAAATTTTACTCATGCTAAAATATTTAGCACAAACGTACTAAAAATATTGGTAATTTGCAAACGGTTTTTTTGTTGAAAGTATAGAGACAAAAACAAGCGTTCTTTTTAGCTTACAAAAAAATGTGGTTAAGTGTTGTTGTTGCAGATAAGTTGCGTTGCCTTTTAATTTATCGGACAATAGGTGAAATTGGGTGCATTCGGATGGTGGTATTGGAGTACTTCTGTTTGAGTGGTGTAAGCTTTAGAACTTGTTTTTGGGAATTGACCGTGTATGCCAAAAGGAAAAGTATTTGAGTGCTGTTCTTATTTTGGCATACATGGTTACTCTATTCTTTTATATATCTGAATTTTCATGGAGCGGCAAATCGTACATATCGACCTCGATACATTTTTCGTTTCAGTAGAGCGTCTTGTCAATCCGGCATTGGTTGGTAAACCGGTCATGGTAGGAGGAGCAGGCGACAGAGGGGTAGTAGCGGCTTGTAGTTACGAAGCCCGCGCTTATGGTGTACATTCCGCAATGCCTATGCGCATGGCCAGGCAGTTATGTCCGGATGCCATAGTGGTGCGAGGTGACCATTCGCAGTACAGCAAATATTCGGATGTAGTAACGGAAATCATTCACGAGCATGTGCCTGTCTATGAGAAATCCTCAATAGACGAGTTTTATATCGACCTCACAGGCATGGATAAGTTCTTTGGCTCTTATAAACTGGCGACTGAACTCAGGCAAAAAATTATTAAGGAAACCAATTTGCCGATATCCTTTGCGTTATCTGCCAATAAAACTGTCTCTAAAGTAGGAACAGGAGAGGCCAAACCCAATGGTCAGAAACAAATTGAACTGGGTTTCGAAAAACCTTTTCTTGCTCCTCTTTCCATTAAGAAGATTCCTATGGTTGGAGATAAAACCTACCATATCCTTCGTGGGATGGGTGTGGCAAAGATTCATACGCTGCAGGAAATGCCCCGTGAATTGCTTCAGCAGGTATTGGGTGAAAATGGTACGGTTATCTGGAAAAAAGCCAATGGGATTGATAATACACCTGTTGTGCCTTATTCAGAAAGGAAATCCATTTCAACTGAGCGGACTTTTGATAAAGATACCATAGATGTGAAAGGTTTGAAGGGTTTGCTGGTGTCCATGACCGAAAAATTGTGTTTTCAATTGAGAAGTGAAAATAAACTCACGGCCTGTGTAGCGGTGAAAATACGTTATTCGGATTTTAATACATACACGATGCAAGCGCGTATTCCATACACATCTCTCGATCATATACTCATACAAAAAGTAGATGAATTGTTCGAGAAGCTCTATCAGAAACGATTATTGGTGCGTTTGATAGGTGTGCGCTTCAGCCATCTTGTCCAAGGCGGACATCAATACAGTTTGTTTGAAGAAACAGTTGAACAAATCAGATTGTACGAAGCGATGGATAGAATCAGAAACAGGTATGGTAAAGATGCGGTACATAGAGCAATTGGAATGAAAGTAGAAGATCGTTAAGTCGTTAAGTCGTTGGGGGGAGTGGTTTAGTTTGGTGATAGTGGAATGGGGAGTTGAGGTGAGGGAGAATATCGTAGACTCAACTAAGTGCAGTAGAACGCAGAACTGGGAAGGAACACGCTGAAAACGCAGAAAGTATGAGGCATTCGACACGGCAAGGGTTTGCTTACGCAAACGGAATGCACAGATGCTAACGAGAGGTAGATCGCAGAACGAGGAAAGAACACACGAAAGGATGTTAAGTCGTTAAGTCGTGGAGTGATTGGTAGGGTTGATGATAGTGGAATGGGGAGTTGAGGGGAGGGAGAATATCGTAGACGCAACTGCATGCAGTTACGCAACAAACACACTAAACACACAGAAAATTATAGAGCCTCCGCGGCTTGAGCGTGCCAAAACTTAAATATTGTAGCAATTGCATTGTTGACCAAGATGTCATTTCAACCCAAAATTGGTTTTTAAAACACAAAAAGAAATAAGAAATGAAACCGCCGCCCCTCTGGGACTTTGATTCGTGTTCCATGATGCTTGCTATGAAACCGTCATCCCTCCGGGACTTAGATTGCGGATATACTTAAAGCTCATCGACTATCACTACGACCTAACAACTTAACAATTTTATAGAGTCGCGATCAGCCTGAGGCAGACAATTAACGACGACGCCTACAAAAGCGACAAAGATGCTTCGAAAATTTAAAAGAAATATGAGAATCTGAAAGCTAATCGACAAGCTATACGACTTAACGATATTTCGACTTAACGAATTAACAACGAAGCTAATCACCGCGACACAATTCAGCAGCGCAGCGTCAGCCTTTCAGCAGCGCAGCGTTCAGCTTTCCCATCGACTTAACGACTTAACAACTTAACGACTTAACCCACATTCTTCTCAACAGCCACACATATTACTCGTTTAAATACGGAACTTTGAGTCCCGAGCAATTGATACAATCCGTTCAAAGCAATGGATACGATGCCTTTGTGCTCAGTGATATCAATAATACCTCTGCTTGTCTGGATGCTTTGAGACGAGCGCCTGAATTAGGATTGAATATTGTACCTGGTATAGATTTCAGAAATGGAGTACATCAACAATATATCGGTATCGCTCAAAACAATGAGGGCTTTCTGGAGCTCAACAGACATCTCAGTCAGCATCTACATAACAGCGAAAACTTTCATGAACAGGCACCGGAGTTTTCACATGCTTATATTGTTTATCCATTTGAAACTTACAAAGGCTGGATTTTAAGAGACAATGAATATTTGGGTATTTCGTCAAAGGAGCTGGTGCTATTGCCCTTGTCGCCTTACAAACATCTGGTCAATAAGATGGTCGTCCTGCAGACAGTCAGTTTTCAGAATAAAGCCTATTTCAATGCACACCGTTTGTTGCGTTCGATGGATGAAAACAAGTTATTGAGTCGACTGGAAAAGCAGGAGCAGGCTAAAGGCGATGAGATGTTGGTGCACATAGATGTTTTGTTTTCTCAATTTAAAGCCTACCCATCCATACTGGCCAATACACGTCGTTTACTGGACAATTGTAAAGTGGATTTTCAGTACGGTAAACTGGCGAATAAAAATTTGAAGCATTATACAGGAACAGCTTCAGGCGATTTTGAACTCTTGCGCAATTCATGCTATGAGAATCTGAATTACCGATATTCAAATCCGGGTGAGGAAGTCATTAAAAGAATCGAGAAAGAACTGGATGTCATTCATCAGTTGAATTTCTCTTCTTATTTTTTGATTAATTGGGATATTGTCAATTATGCGAGACATAAAAATTATTACTATGTAGGCAGAGGGAGTGGAGCCAACAGCATTTTGGCCTATTTGCTGAGGATTACAGATGTAGATCCCATAGAGCTGGATTTGTATTTTGAACGGTTTATTAATTTATATCGCAACAATGCACCTGATTTTGATATGGATTTTTCGTGGCTGGACAGGGATGATATTACCCAATATATCTTCAATCGTTTTGGCTATGAACGCACTGCTTTATTGGGAGCTTACAATACCTTTCAGCACGATGCAGTGATTCGCGAGTTAGGGAAAGTATTTGGTATTCCACCCGGAGATATAGACAGGTTGCAGAAGGGCGATAAGCAGGCGATGCAGGATGATATGGGAAAACTGGTGGTGAAGTATGCGCAGTTGATACAAGGTTTTCCGAGTCATTTGAGTATACATTCGAGTGGTATTTTGATATCCGAAGCACCCATACACGCTTATTCGGCGACCAATATGCCTCCCAAAGGATTTCCAACTACCCAATTCAGTATGTTGGAAGCAGAAGATATAGGCTTGTTTAAATTTGATATACTCAGTCAAAGAGGTTTGGGAAAGATTAAAGATTCGGTTCAGATTGTAAAGCAGAATCAGGGAGTTGACATAGATATACATGATATACCAAAATTTAAGCACGACCCATCCATTAGAGAGTTATTGAAAGTAGGAAAAACAATAGGCTGTTTTTATGTGGAGTCACCAGCCATGCGCATGTTGTTGTCTAAATTGAGAGCAGATGATTATTTGCGTTTAGTAGCGGCCAGTTCGATAATACGGCCAGGTGTAGCCAAGAGCGGTATGATGCGTGAGTATATAGTGCGTTACAGACATCCTGAGTTAAGAGAAAAAGCCAGACAGAAATTGCCTGATTTGTATGATTTGTTGGAAGAAACTTACGGTGTGATGGTCTATCAGGAAGATGTGATAAAAGTAGCGCATTATTTTGCCGGTTTAACTTTAGCGGAGTCGGATTATTTGCGCAGAGGGATGTCATGGAAATTTAAACAGCGCAATGAGTTTTGGAAAGTGAAAGAGAATTTCTTCAATAATTGCAGAAAGAAAGGTTACAGTGAAAAGGTCATCAATGATATCTGGTTGCAAATAGAAAGCTTTGCCAATTATGCTTTTTCGAAAGGGCATTCGGCCAGTTATGCGGTTGAAAGTTATCAGGCCTTGTATCTCAAAGCACATTATCCACTAGAGTATATGGTTGCTACACTCAACAACGGAGGCGGATTTTACAGAAAGGAATTGTATATACACGAAGCCCGCATGCATGGCGCAGAGATACGACGTCCTTGTGTCAATAACAGTTCAGCTTTGTGTGTGATTAAAGGTCAGACGATATGGTTGGGATTGGCGATGGTTGCAGAGTTAGAGGAGAATTCGATTTTGCAGTTACTGGTTGAAAGAGAAAAGAATGGTTTATATGCGGGCTTGTCTGATTTTATTCAGCGGAATCATTTGAGTCTGGAACAGATGCGGATATTGATACGCACCGGAGCATTTGAATTTACGGGAAAAGACAAAAAGACATTGTTATGGGAAGTGCACATGACTATGGGAAAAGCGACGAAGAAGGAAGTCGGTCCTGAGTTATTTAAGAAGCAGGTCAAGACTTTTCAATTGCCAGAGTTGGTCAATTCAGTTGTCGATGAGGCATACGATGATATAGAGTTATTGGGATTCACAATGTGTTCGCCATTTGATATGTTAAAGGACACACCACCACCCACCATTTTGTCGCGCGATTTTAAGGACAATATTCAGAAAGTAGTGGAGGTATTGGGCTACATGATATCCATCAAGTATGTTAGGACAAGTAAAGGCGAGCGTATGTATTTCGGTACCTTTATAGACAAGGAGGGTTTATGGATAGACACAGTTCATTTTCCACCATCGGCAAAGCAATATCCGTTTAGTGGTCCGGGTTGTTACTGGATAAAGGGCAAGGTAGTGGAGGAATATGATTTTTTGAGTATAGAGGTGATGGAGATGAAGCGTTTAGCGGTTGTGAATTTAGAATAAAGATGAAAGGCGCAACTGCTTGGAGTAGAACACAGCTACAGGCAGTAGATCGCAGAACGAGGAAAGAACACACAGAGCACGCAGAAAGAATGAGGCATTCGACACGGCAATGGTTTGCTTGCGCAAACGGAATTCACGGATGCTGGAAAGGTAGATCGCAGAACTGGGAAGGAACACGCTGAAAACGCAGAAATTTATCCCGTACCTACGGGATTGACACGGCAAGGGTTTGCTTGCGCAAACGGAATTCACAGAAAGATTGTGGATTGACTTCTAGAGTACCGACAAACTACACGAATTAAATATCAACCGAGATATAATTCTACCGCGAAACAATTCAGCTTTTCAGCTTTTCAGCCTTTCAGCAATTCAGCTATTCAGCCATTCAGCCATTCAGCCATTCAGCCTTTTGACTTAACAACTTAACCTTTCCACCACGAAACAATTCAGCTATTCAGCTATTCAGCCTTTCAGCTCTTCAGCTTTCCCTCGACTTAACGACATTTCGACTTAACGACTTAACAGCGAAGCTAATCACCGCGAAACAATTCAGCAATTTAGCTTTTCAGCAATTCAGCCTTTCCGCTTTTCAGCCTTTCAGCAATTCAGCCTTTAGCTTTTCCCCTTCTTTTTTCGCATCTTTGTTCCTTCATCGTTATGTATAACTTGCCTTATTATAAAGAACACAACCCTCAGGTGATATTGGATTTTATAGCCCGATATCCTTTCGCTTTCGTTTCTGGTTGCAACGAAAACAATCATCCTGTCGCTACACAATTGCCTGTGTTTATCGAAGAACATAATGGGAAGCAATTTTTAAGAGGGCATTTAATGAAAGACACCGATCACCATAAAGCTTTTATGTGTAATCCCAATGTTTTGGTGGTGTTTACCGGTCATCATACTTATGTCAGTGGAACCTGGTACAGCAACCCTCACATTGCCTCAACATGGAATTATATGAGTGTCCATGTGCATGGAACAATAAAGTTCTTTGAAGGTGCCGAACTGATGAATGTGTTAAGAAAGACCAGTCTGCATTTTGAAAATAATAATGAAAATTCAAGCACTGTTTTGGAAAATTTACCAGATGAGTTTGTACATAAAGTGACACCCTATATTGTAGGTTTTGAAATTGAAGTATTGTCTATGGAACATGTATTCAAACTGAGTCAGGACAGGGATTTGGTCAGCTATAAAAACATTATTGAAAAACTGAAAGCTCAGGATGAAGCTGGACGTGTGATTGCTCATGAGATGGAGATAAGATTGGAAGAACTTTTTAATGGTCGTTCGAAATAAAATCGTTTAAGTTGTCTTTAAGAATATGAATGCGCTGCTCGAATTATCGGAAAAGACAATAACATTAGAAAGAAATGAATTTCTAAAGGTGAAAGGCAGTATCGATCGCAATATCTATTTTATTGAGAATGGAAGTTTGAAACTGTTTGTTATGGATGATTTGGAAGAACAGATTATCCGTTTTGGTTATAAAGGGAATTTTATTGTCGCCATGGATACATTTTTAAGTGGTCAGGCTTCAGATTTGTATATTCAAGCCATCAAAAAGACAACTTTAAAGGTCATTAATAAAACGCAATTTGATGTTTTTATTCAGGAGGAGGTGAACAGAAAACTATGGATGCAGATTTTAGAAGATTTGGTATTACAGCAATTGGAACGCGAAATTGATATATTGACCAGTTCTCCAAAGGAAAGGTACAACAGAGTTTTAAAGCGCAGCCCTCAATTGTTTCAGGAAATTCCAAACCGTTATATCGCCAATTATCTTCGCATGAGTCCTGAAACTTTATCGCGTTTGAAAAAGTCTTGACTTCAATCAAGATTTAGAAAAAAATACAGGAAGAGATTTGCAACATATTTTAATTGTATGAATACAGAAAACTTATTGCAATATTTGATTGAATCTACAAGACAACTCATGAATCAGTTTGAGAGGATTAAAACTTTGGACCCCGCTGTTCTTAGATGGAAGGAGAACAAGGATTCATGGAGTGTATTGGAGTGTTTAGAGCATCTGAATTTATATGGGGATCATTATCTGCCACAAATGGAAAAAGCGATATCGACTACTAAGCATTCTTATGAAGCGGAATTTAAGAGTGGCTTTATTGGCGATTATTTTGCCAAAAGTATGTTGCCAAAAGAAAAGCTCAATAAAATGAAAACGTTTAAAGTGATGAACCCACTGAACAGTGAATTGGACTTAAGTGTTTTAAACAGATTTGCAGAGCAAGAACTACATTTGCTAAATTTGCTCAGTAAATCGAGAGATGTGAGTTGGAACAAGGCGAAAGTGGTGACCTCCATTTCAAAGTGGATAAGAATGAATTTAGGAGATACTTTTCGGTTTTATATAAATCATCAAATCAGACATTTTAAACAAATTGAACGCATACTTGCTAAACAGGGATTATCAGAATCAAGACTTCGCTTGTAATATTCAACTTAATTGTAAGTTGATCTTTATACCAGTATTTTGCTTCAACTTAAGGTTTTTTAGTGTTTAAACTATTTGGTATTTGTACGATAAAGTAGTAATAGTATACGTTTGTGAAATCTTTGCTACAATGTCACATTTTTTCAAGTATCTTCGTCTTAAGATTAGGACATCAGTTTATGAGAATAAAATTAACATTAAGTTTACTGGCCTATATGTGTGCAGGCAGTTTGCTGGCCAATTGTAACTGGAAAGCCCGTAATGGCAATTTATACACTAAGGACAGTTGTTGGGGTACTGTTTACTTTATCGAAACCGGCATTAGTTTCAATGGGATGTTTTCAGGGAAATACAAGTGCGAATGGAAACTTAATAATGTAAAGGTTGGAAATTCAGGGCCGGTTCAAATGCTCACTGTAACTCAAAATGGAATTTATTCGGTATGTGTCAAAGCTATTGATACGATTAATAACTGCGATACTGTATATTGCAAGACAATTGTGGTAGATTGTATTTCAACTTGCAGCTGGAGCTCTAAAAATGCACAGTATGCAACGTATGATTCGTGTTACGGAGTCAATAACCGCAAGTCTGTTAATGCTTATATTTGGTTCCCTAATGCTGGCTGTTATAAATACCAATGGTACATCAATAATATTGTTGTCAATGGCAGTCAGGCCAGTTTAACTCATACAGTGACAAAGAACGGGACTTATGCAATTTGTGTTAAAGTAACGGATACCTGCAACAATTGTGATACTGTTTTTTGCAGAAATGTGAATGTCACTTGTTTTCCGGGTTGCAACTGGAAGTCGAGAAACCCTCAATATAATGTATGGGATTCATGTTCGAGTACAAATAAATCCTTGAATGCTCGCATTTCTTTTCAAAAGGATTCCTGTTATACGTATGAATGGGCAATTAACAACATAACAGTTGCTGGAACAAGTAATAAGTTGTCACATCCAATTACAAAGAATGGGTTTAATACAGTTTGTGTTAAAGTAAAAGATACATGCAACAGTTGTGATACCACTTATTGTTTATCTCGTATTATCAATTGTGCAGGAATTTGCAACTGGAAATCCAGAAACGGCAATCTTTACACCAAAGACAGCTGTAGAGGGGATGTCAATTTTATAGAAGCCGGAGTTAGTTTCAACGGGATGTTTTCCGGAAAGTACAAATGTTACTGGTCTTTGAACGGAGAGTCAATCGGTACCAGGAGTTCAGTTCAGAAATTCCCAGTTTATATCAATAGAAATTATATCGTTTGTGTCAAGGTAGTCGATACGGTTAACAATTGCGATACAAGCTATTGTACCCATGTAGAAGTAGATTGTATAGACGGATGTTTGTGGAAGCAAAGAAATTTGAAGCTGGAGATTTACGATTCATGCAAGGGATACAACAATAGAAGTTCTTTTAATGCCTATCTTGTAGGTAATTTTTCAGGTTGCTCTAAATACGAATGGAAGGTGAATGGTGTTGTTCAAAATTTGAATTCGCCTTATTTATCTTACACTATTCAGAAAGATACCACTTACCAGGTCTGTGTTAAAATTACAGATACTTGTCAGAATTGCGATACCGTCTATTGCTACAATTATGTAACGAATTGTTTTGGTAATAACATTCAAACAATATCGGACAATGGTATTCAGATTTATCCTAACCCTAATTCTGGTGTGTTTCAGATTGAATCAACAGAGTCTGCAGTTGTATCTGTTTATGACATGCAAGGCAAACACATACGAACGTTCAATTTGGAAGCAGGTATTCACAATGTTGATCTGAGCTTTTTGGAAAAAGGATGTTATTTGTTGCAGATGAATATTGGCAAGCAGACGCTGCAAAATAAAATACTTGTGATTGAATAATTTTAGAGTTCAATAGAAGCTTGTAATTCTTTGATGTAATAAATGGTCGAATATTCGATGAGTTTTCTTATTTTTGAGAACAGGAAGGGAGATTTCCTTATGTTGTATCTAAAAAATAAGTCATTTTAAAATGAGCGATAAATTACTAAGGATACTAGCAGTTTCAATATTAATCTTTGTTGGCTTGAATGCAAGTGTAGCCGGTGTTTTATTCTTAATGGATACAATAGGCGCATTGATAGGTTTGAGTACTGAGTATATTAAATATTCACCATTTAGCAACTATTTAATACCCGGTTTAACACTGCTTGTGTTAATTGGTTTGTTTAGTTTGTATTCGGCTTATGCTACCATGAAAAAGAAAGCCAGATATCCATATTTGATTTTGGCAGAAGGGGTATTGTTAGGAGGCTGGATACTCATTCAAATGTGGATGGTGAAGGATGTCAACTGGCTGCATGTTTTGATGCTGACATTTGCTTTACTGCTTTTATTATTAGGCAATCGACTAAGAACATTTAAGGTATGAAGAATGGACATAAAATACTTTTTGTCTTGTTCCTGGCCTATGTCATGTGGTTTGTAAATTCATTAATAGAAAAACTTCCGAGTGTTTGGAGTAGTAATTACAAAACAGAAACTTCAAAAAGTTTTAATTACAGAGGAGATTTACCATCGGATTTTAAAGTGGTTATCAATTTTGAAAATGAAGACTATCAACATATTCATACTCAAAATAACGGCGGATATTTAATTGAAGTCTATGTTAAATCAAAATCTTACATGTCTGTTATAGGGCAATTGAAATTATATAGAACAACCTATATTTGTACTTTAAGTTCAGGAAATGGAATTTTAAATGGTCATCTCGAAGTGTTTGAAAAGTATAGAGTTTTTGGGAAAAAAAGTTCATCTGAAATTAAAAAGGAGATGAGAGAAAAAGCAATTAATGAAATAATTAAATCTTTGGAAATATGATAGAGATAACCGCAATAGTAGCCCTGGTACAATCAGTTTTGTACGATGTAGTTTTATTTTATGTAGGGAAAATTCTAAGTGATGCCAGGCAGTTAAGAAATTATCTGGGATTGAATTCTGAAAAAGATAGCGAAGACAACTATTACAAAACCATCTTTTGGTTAGAATTGATTGGAAAATTACTTAAGATAATCGCCATAGTCAGTATTTGTATTTCTACCTTGACAACATTTAGCGTCTTAAGTTTTTAAGTATAAATTTTTAGAGTGCTGACAATACAAGCAATTAAATTATCACCTTTTAAATTCAAGTATCTGGTAGAACGTGAAGATGGATCAGGTGAAGAAATAGAGCTGGATACAAAGACTTATTTTCTACACGATGTTTGTCATTTTGTTATCGAAAAACGATTGTGTTATCATAAAGGTTTCTGGGGTATGCTTGCGGATGGATTTGCATTCAGTGCTTTGTTTGGAAAGGACAATCCTCAAACTTCTGAATTGCGCTTTATTGAACAGATAGTTGGTCCCATTCAATCTGTGTATATGGGACATTTTGATAAAAAGAATTTTGATGAATACATTGCACATTTGAATTTTGAAGTGTCTGAACCTGATTTGGAATATTGTCTCAATGAGATTGAAAACATCATGCAAAAGTGGGAACATTTGCCGATAGGGGAAAGCTTAACCCTGATTTGGAAATAAATGATAAAATGAGTTGGAAAATATAAAAGCTCAGGAATTTGCCCGTGTATTAACAGAGCAGTTGCCCAATAGCAATGGCACTGACAGAGTACGCCTAGCCAAATGGATAATTGAATCGGATATTAAACCAGATTCATTACTTGAAATTTTAAGCTATGACAAGCGAATTGTAACCCGATTCCTTTGGATGTTAAGCGATGTAGGTATTGAAAACAAATCATATCTTAAAGAAGCTTTGCCGGTGATGTGGATGTACATGAAACAGCACGCACCTGAGTATTTGTTGTCTTTTGCATCGTATTGGTATTGGGTAGGAGTGCCTCAGGAAATGGAAGCTGATGCAATCGATTATTTGTTTCGCTGGTTGATATCATCTGAGGTGAATGTGACTATGAAATCAAGAGTCCTCTTGGTTTTAAAAGAGCTTTGTATTAAATATCCGGATTTGCAAACTGAATTCAGATTAAGTGTAGAATCTCAGTTGGGGAAATATTCAAGGGACTTTGAAAAAAGAGCCATGAAAGTTTTGCAGGAAATTTGATAAATAGGTGCTGTTTCAAACAACGATTTTAGAATTCATTTTCCGGTTTGGATTCAAATAAAATTAATTCCTATATTTGAGTTTAATTAAAAACAAATTATGAGGAAATTAAGTTTGATTTTTTTGGCTTTCTGGGCCATTTCATGTTCATCTTCCAAAGGTTATGTCAAGCCAAAGATGCGCAACAGCAGTACTTACATTCTGACTGAAATATCGACAGATCCAACTTATGGGTATACTGTCAGCAATCCAGTTAAAGTTGGTGGTGTGAAAAAGAACGAAGGTCCTTTAAACGAAAGACGCTTCCTAAATGCACTAACCGGTCCTAATGGAGAAGAAGTGAGCTATTACCGCAAAGGCAGTTGCTGTGTTTTCAAAACAAGAAATGGTTACATGGGGTCAGGTTTGCTGGATTTGTATAAAGTGACGTGGGAAGGTGCAACGGACACATTTTCCATTTACATCAATATGTACGACTTCGGCCCATTGAAGGCTCCTAAAGGCTTTGGGTTGAAAAAGTGATGTTTACTTCATTTACAATTTTGCGTCAAAAGGTATGAAGCTAAAATGAAATTCCTATTTAGCCGGATGCGATTTTTCTTGCCTTCAATTTTCGTTCATTATAAGCAGATGCTTCTGTTGCTTGTTTTGTCAATGTTTCAACAACTTTCAGCACAGCCCACCGGACATCAAAAGCTCTATCTTCAAATCACAGATCAGGGTCAAGTGATACATTTTGAAGAAAAATTCAATCTCAGGAAAATAAAGCCACTTTTTACTGTCAAATGTGGACATTATCAAATTTCAGATATCTCAGATCAACTTTCTGGCTTTGCAAATTTCTCAAGGAGTCAATATTTTCATAAAAGCTTATATGCCAAATATCATCGATTACTCATAGTGAAAAATAAAAAGGATAGTATGGTGGTGGATATTGTGAATTTATTTGATGTGAGTTTCTTGCATGTGCCATTTAAGAAAGGGAAGTTTAAGCTTATAGTACTCGATCGCAAATTGTATGAGTGGGATTTAAAAGTTTCACCTACTAGAACCATTGGTGTCGAACAGATAGTATATGATGTAACGCCGGTCGATTGGATGTTGCAGGATTCAAGCGGCAAAATGATGAAGTATTCACATTATTTATCTTTTCTGGAAGGGTCAGAAAATAAGAGCAATTTGCCCAGACTGAAGGCGGAAAACCCAGCTCCTGTTCTGCCTAAAATACCCGGGAAAGTAGAATATAGAGATTTTAACCTGGATAGCTTAATGGATTACAGACTTCTGGTGGATTCTGATCAGAATAAATGGGACTATTACATTTTCAATGCAAGTACTAAATATTTTGAAAAAGATAGCTTAATGAGCTGCTTGAATATGCAATACAATAGAGCCTTGAATACGGGCATTGGTTATATAAGTTATAGAACAGATGAATTGACCACTCAGACAGATGTTTATGAATTGAGAAATGGTCATTTGGTTTGGACGAGCTGCTCTATATGCGTAAATGCTTTCAGATTTTCGGAGCGTATTGATTGTACGTTCTATGATGTAATAGATGGTGTGCTGATTTTTAATAAATTTATCAGAGGTCCTGAGTAATTTTATTGCAATGTTTCGAGTTGCCTGAAAATTGGAATCAAAGATTGACCGGTGGCACTCAAGGTATATTCAATATGTAAAGGTTTTTCATTTACAATTTCTTTGTTCAGTAATTTGGAGGCTTCCAATTCTTTCAAAGCTACTGCCAATGACTGTTTATTGCTACCTTCAATCTGTCTGAGTAAAGTGTTAAAGCGAACAGGTCCGTTTAAGGCCAATCTGAAAATTTCAGGTTTCCATTTCCCGGCTAAGGTCTTTAAAAGTGCTTGCGCCGGACAGGTTTCATCTGTATTTGAATCTTTTTGTGTAGTCATATTTTTCTGACTAATTGTTTGAGAAATTTATTGTCACCAATTTTGCACAAAGATAAAGATGCTGTTAGAATTTAAACTTAAACTAGATTAAGTTGTTTATTTGTAGCATGTGTTTAAAACGATTGCATCCATTCATATTATCCTATATTAAATAAATGAAATTCATTCAAGTATTGATATTGACTATAATCTCAGCTCAATTCATTAGTTGTAAATCTCCAATTCCATCATCTATGCAAGAACAAAATCCTTTATTGTGCGACCCGGATTCGGGTGTATGCGAACTGCCCTTTAGTCAGCAAGATTCCTTAGCAAATGATTCATACGCTTCAATAACAAAACCGGTAAAAATTATTTACTTCACTGACCCTATTTGTTCATCGTGCTGGGGTATTGAACCTCAGTTGAGGAAATTGAAACTGGAATATGGGAAATATATTGAAGTGGAATACAGAATGGGTGGCTTGTTGCCCGACTGGAGCTATAACAGCGGAGGTATCAGTAAGCCTTCGGATGTGGCAAGTCATTGGGATGAAGTAAGTCTATATTATGATATGCCCATCGATGGAGATGTGTGGTTGGAAGATCCTTTACATTCGTCGTATCCACCTTCAATTGCTTTTAAAGCAGCACAAATGCAGAGCAAGGAAAAAGCCATTGTTTTTATGAGAACGATACGTGAGATGGTGTTTCTGCAAAAGAAAAACATTACTAAATGGGAGCATCTTGAACAGGCGGCTAAATTGGCTAATCTGGATGTGTTAAAACTGAAAACTGACTATGAAGGTCAGGCAAAATCCTTGTTTCAGGAAGACTTAAATCTGGGGCGTACTATGGGTGTCAGAGGATTTCCTACCATGTTCTTTCTGGATAGCAATGGCAATACGGAAAAAGTATATGGTTCTAAGCCTTATTCTGTCTATGAAACAGCCTTGTTAAAGTTGTTGCCGGCTGCAAAAAAACATGAATATAAGCGCGACTGGCAATCGATTTTTGCTCAATACCCGACACTAACGGCCAATGAATATGCGACTTTAAGCGGAACTGAACGCAAAGCTGCGGAAGTGTTTCTAAATTCGCTGACAGAGAAAGGGGATCTGGTAAAGATGAATACCAAAAATGGTGCTCTCTGGTCGCTGAAAAAGCCTTGATTTGATCTAACCCTTCAAATGGGTTTGGATTTGACATTTTATTGATTACTTTTGACTTTTACAGATTCAAAATAGTTTAAGTCAAGCGTATGAAAAAAGTAACAGGTATCGGTGGCATTTTTTTCAAATGTAAAAATGCCGATCTGGTAAGAGAATGGTACAAATTTCACTTAGGAATGGATGTCAATCAGTATGGTGCCAACTTTGAATGGAGGGAATTAGATCAGCCTGATGTCAAAGGGTCAACTCAATGGAGCCCTTTCGATGATACAATAACGTATTTCGAACCTTCCAAGAAAGATTTCATGATCAACTACAGGGTCGAGAATATCGAAGATTTAGTTGCCACCCTCAAAAGCGAAGGGGTTAATGTTCTGGATGATATTGCTGTCTATGAGTATGGTAAATTCGTTCACATAATGGATGTTGAAGGTAACAAGATTCAGTTGTGGGAGCCTGTGAATGAGTAGTTGTTATGAAAGAAAGTAACGAACATCGTGTATTTTCCATGACTTTTGCCAGTGTGTATCCGCACTATGTCAATAAAATGGAACGAAAGGGCAGAACGAGAGCGGAGCTGGATGAGATTATATGCTGGCTGACGGGATACAGTCAGAAGCAATTGGAAAAGCAAATTGACACCAAAGTGGATTTCAGAACCTTCTTTGACGAGGCTCCCAGATTACATCCTAATGCTGAAAAAATTACAGGTGTTATTTGTGGCGTCAGAATTGAAGAAATTGAAAATGAACTGATGCGCAAGATTCGCTATTTAGACAAATTAGTTGACGAATTGGCAAAGGGTAGAGTAATGGAAAAAGTGAAGAGATAGAATTGAGATGATTAGGGAAACAAGGCAATATTTGATTATTCAAGCACTTTTTAAGCAATGTACTTTTCCTCAACTTGCATACACATGTGTATTGTTGTCGATATTTGTATTGATGCAAGCTTGTAATGAGTCCGCAAAAGGTTCTAAAAACTCAGAGACAGATTCTGTCCATTTAAAAGATGTATATGAGTTTGAAATGGTTGATAAATATGGCTATTTGCTGGGTAATGGCTGTGATTTCTATGGGGACAACTTGAATGCTACCGGACATTTTCAACCAGAAGAGGGATTGGTAATGGTACATATAGTGGGTATCAGCAAAAACATGCTTAATTTGAATGGTCAGGACGATAAATGTCTCAAAGCGCATTTCGTTAAAATAGAGTTGGGTGGAAAGGCTTATGTTGTTTTTGGTCGGGATGTATTTGTTATAGAAAGTGAAAAAGAAAAACGCATACAGAATGTCAGGAAAGAGGAATGGGCTGTCTACCCAATAAAGCCATTACAGATGGGTGCTTCAGATGAAGGGGGACTGACAGAGTGCGATGAGTTTAGTTACATCGTCTTGAAGTATAATAAAACCGGCAGAACGACTCTGCTTCAATACCCCAAGAATGATTCATTGCGCATGCAGTCGGGTTTGAAATATGCAGCTCTTTACAACGATGATATGTCGGATGATGTGATTTCATCTTTGGATTTTAATACTGATACACTCTATATGAATATCCAAAGTCAGGGACAGGAGGGAGGTCATACATATACAATCAAAGCACACGCTTATTCCAAATTGCCCTATACCGAAATTATCAATTTAATGCGTTTTGAAACTGATGAAACATGTGAATAATATATCAAAAGTGCAAGTAGAGCAAGCAATTGAGAGACTCGCTCAAATATGTGAGTCTGTTCCGGCACAACTTAAAGCCATTCCACTCAAAGACCTTGAGTTTAAACCAGCACCTCACAAGTGGAGCAAAAAAGAAGTGATTGGGCATTTGATAGACAGTGCTACAAATAATCACCACCGATTTGTAAGGGCGCAGTTTGATGTGTTGCCGGCGATTCAATACGATCAGGATAAATGGAACCAGTTTGGGTATTATCAAATTATGGAGGCGGGTCATCTGATCGACTTTTGGTATCTATACAATTTGCATTTAGTGGAATTGATGAGACGCATACCTGAAACATTATACAAAAATGAAGTTCAGGTAAAAGGAGAGGTCTATGAATTGGATTTTTTGATGGTGGATTATGTGGATCATTTGGAGCATCATTTGAGGCAAATAATATGAACCTGTCAGGTTGTGTTTTAATGATTTAATTTATTAGTATTGAGTTGGTTCTGTTTAGATTTGGCAACCTGACAGGTTGTTTTAATTTACAGCTTATCGCCAAATCACCCATTTCATACAGCTAAATTGCACTTTGGATAAAGTGCTTCATTTTCAGTGTTTTGGGTTAGTGTTTACTTTTCTAAGAGAAATATTATATCGCAGGTTGAAATTGGTGGGAGTTAAAAATTTTGAACCTGTCAGGTTGCAATTTGGTGATTTAATTAATTGATATAAAGATAGTTCTGTTTATATTTGGCAACCTGACAGGTTGTTTTAAATTACAGCTTATCGCAAAAATCACCCATTTCATACAGCTAAATTGCATTTTTGAGTAAATGCAGCTTTTTTGCGTTCAGGTTAAATCCTTGCTTTTTTAGGATAATGGTTATATTGCAGGTGGAAATTATTTAGTTATGGCTGCAAAGAATAAAACCAATGTGACTAACGCTGATGTTGTTGAGTTTATCCAGACATTCGCAAACAATGACAGAAAGATTTCTGAAAGCCTTGAACTGCTTGAACTGATGGAAAAATGGTCGGGGTATAAAGCTAAAATGTGGGGACTAAGTATAATTGGTTTCGGATCTTATCATTATAAATATGCCAGCGGTCATGAAGGGGATGCTCCAATTATCGGGTTCTCTCCCAGAAAAGCGGCTTTCTCATTGTATGTTTATACACCTTTGCCGGAGATTGATGAACTCCTGGAACAATTAGGTAAATTTAAACAGAGCAAAGCTTGTACTTATGTCAATAAATTAAGTGATATCGATTTAAGTGTTCTGGAGAAAATTTGTAAAATAAGTCTACGCCATTTTCGAGCAAAATATGTGTGTACCGACTGACAATTAAATCTGTTATTATCTGATAAAATTAAGTCAGATTTTAGTCATTTTCATTTAAATATTCACCAAGGCCTTAAGCTTCACGTTCTTTAGAAATAAATCTAAAAGAATGAAAGTCGTTTTGTGGGGTATTTGTCTTTTATATGCTATAGAAATCAACGCTCAGGATACTTTCTTTATTGAAGTCCATTTTTTATATGGGTCGAAACCTAAGCATACATGCAGGAAAACGGAAGATAAATGGTTCGGTGGAATGTTGGGCGGTCATGTCGGCATTGGAACGGATTCGGGAAGTATTATCAATTTTGTGCCGAATGGCAGGTTTCATTTGATATCGCATCAACACCAAAAAAACAGTCGGTTTGCTATTCATAGTTTTACCGATTTTTATGAAATAATGGGAGGAGTATGTGATAGCAATAAGAAGATGGTGATTTATATCCCTGTGACCGCTCAGCAAAAAATGAAATTTGATAGTTTGAAACAAGCTTATACGCGAACTTCTCCTTATGATTATGCTTTCTTTGGAATGCGTTGTGGTGCCGCAGCTTATGACATTCTTGCACAGATTGGAGTCTTGCCGGTTTTAAGCAAAAGACAATTAATCTATAAAATTTTTTATCCCAAAAAACTCAGGAAACGGCTGATTCAATATGCTGCTTCCAATAAATGGAAAATGAAGTCTGCATCCGGATGTCTTTGTCGCAAATGGGAAAGTGATTAGAAACACTTGATTTAAATGTATATAAAAAAAGTGTATTTTGCATTTTTGCTCCTAATAATTCAATGCTTTTTTCTAAAATAAAGTTCATTCTTCTTTTGTTTTTGCTTAGTGTAACAATCGTAGTGATTTTTAAGGTCAGGTTTATTTTATGTGGTAATACGACAGATGGCGTTGTGGTTGAAACTTTGACTTATCCATTCAGGCATAGTAGAGCCGTCAATACGATTGTAGAATTTCAACACAGAGGAGAAATAATAACATTCAGTGCTATCGAAAATCTCAGTTATAACAGATTGGATACTGTTCCTGTAGTTTATTCTTTAACTCATCCAGAAGATGCTTATGTCTATACTTTCTGGGGATTTTGGTGGTCGGGGATCATATATGCTTTTTTTATTTTTATTTCCCTGGGTGGCATTATTGAGATATTCAAGGATTTTAAAGATAAACTTGAAATAAGCAAAAAGAGATTTCGTTAGTCAGATAAATTCAAATAGCCTATTTCGAAATCGCTGTAGTAGCATGTACTCTTTTACCAAAGCGTTTGAAAATGGCTTTATCAAGTGTTTCTCTATCGTCGGGATGCGCAATTCGTAGTAACTCGTAAGCTCTTTCTGATAGATTTTTTCCAAACAAATCGGCTACTCCATATTCTGTCACCACATAGTGCAAATGTGCTCTGGTAGTAACTACACCAGCCCCGTCTTTTAATACAGGAACTATTTTAGATTTACCTTCATTGGTTCGCGACTCAATTGCAATCACAGGTTTACCACCAACCGACAAAGCAGCACCTCTCATAAAATCCAGCTGCCCACCTACGCCTGAAAACTGGTATGTGCCAATAGAATCGGAGCAAACTTGTCCGGTAACATCAATTTCAATGGCTGAGTTAATTGAAACTGCTTTGGGATTTGCGCGTATCACTTTTGAATCATTGACATAGTCGATATCTAAAAAAGCCACCATAGGATTGTCATCAACAAAATCGTATAGTTTGCGAGTGCCTACAACAAAACTGGTCACAATTTTACCTCTGTGTTTGACTTTGTGTTTATTAGTGATAATGCCTTTTTCAATCAAGGGTAATAAACCATCCGAGAACATTTCGGTGTGGATGCCTAAGTCTTTGTGCTGACCCAGACTGGCCAGTACCGCATCCGGAATATGACCGATACCCATTTGCAAAGTTGAGCCATCTTCTATCAATTCAGCGCAGAATTTGCCAATTTTAAGGGCATCTTCATCCACTTTATGAGAATAAGATATTTCCGGTAATTCGTCAACAACATTGACCAAAGTATCGAAGCTGCTGATATGTATAATACCATCCCCATGTGTTCTTGGCATGCGGGTATTGATTTGTGCAATCACATGCTCAGCCTTCTGTATAGCTGATCGGACAATATCAACAGATGTGCCAAGAGAGCAGAAACCATGTTTGTCAGGAGGAGAGACATTGATAAGTGCAACATCGATTGGCAATACACCACTTTCAAATAATCTGGGAATTTCGCTTAAAAAAACCGGTATATAATCTCCTGCATCAGAATTGACCAGATGGCGAACATTTGCAGATACAAACAGTGAATTTAAAAAGAAAGATGAGCCGAAATCGGGTTTTGAAAATATTTCACCACCATAAGTGCTTAAACTCATCAATTCGACATTGCTTAATTCTTTTCTGCGATTGTATAGTGCTGTAAGCAGAGTTGTTGGTGTAGCTGCACTTCCCTGAATGAAAACACGCATACCACTTTTAATTATCTGTACAGCAGTGTCGGCATCTGTATAGCGAATCTGTTCATTTGGTTTAATGGATTTCATATTGAAATAACTAAACGATATTAAGCAATTTTTTTTTAATTAAATATGATTTTGCACATTAAAATTATACATAAAAGAAAAGGGACCTTATTCACACAAAATTGATTCAAAAAAAAAGCCTGAAACTTTCGAATCAGGCTTATGAATAGTATTGAGTTATAAATTATTCTGCAGGTTCTTGTGGTGTTGTATTTTCTTCTTCAGCTTTCTTTTTACCGAAGAAACGTTTACCAAGAAATCCAAATAGAGCAATAACACCAACTATCAGTGGCTTTATTATTTTCAGAAGAAAGATTCCAATCTTGGCTAATAAACCTGTTTTAGCTAAAACACCTCCAACAATTAAACCACCAATACCATATTCTGCTAATTTGTCTGTATCTTCATTGTAGTCAGCATAGCGTTGTCCATCTATAAAGTTGGTAGATGCTAAAATAGTATTGATGTCTTTTTTCACATCAGGTAAACCATTCATATCTGTGATGATATTCATTTCCAAAAATCCCTGACGGCCGAGTACACGAATATTGTAATTGAGTGTATTGATTTCAGAAGCACCAAACTTGAGTTCTTTCGCCCAATGTAATTTTTTGTTTTTATCATCATAGAAAGGAGCCTGAGCCCAGCCAATCAATTTAACAGATTCATAACCTTGTTTAATTCGTTCTTTGCTGGCTTCATCGGTTTCTTCCTGCATTTGTTTAAGTAAGTCATCGTAATTGATATCTTTGGCATCATCATCCATGACGTGACCATCCTCGTTATAGTTATAATCAATCACCCAACGAAATCCTTCAATAACACTTGGGGTATCCGATAAAAGCATACCTAAAGAAGGAGGTCCCGGAGGATTTCCGAAAATCTGTTCCATCATAAATTTGGATTCTTCAGGTCCAAGATAGAGGCATCCAGGAGGAACATCAATGGTAGCAAGTTTGTTTCCAATAGTTACGCGACCGGTTTGATAATGAAAAGAGCGCAGTATACTGTCTTGGGTGAGCAGTTGCTGAAGCCCTTGCATATCAAAGGAATCGCTTTCGTTTTGAGCTTGCGCCGGAATGAATGTAAAAGCCAGCGCAAATAGTAAAATTAACTTTTTCATGTCATTGAGTATGATTATGCAAGTATAGGTTAATTTAATTGATTGATGCATGGTCGTATTACTTTGTGATAAATAGTTTGAAAAAGTAAAATCATGGTCTAAGTTATAGGACGAAATGATTAAAATAGTTTATAAAGTTCAATGACAGATTTTATAGCAGTATCTCATTTTTGGTTGAAGATTCAATTCCTTTAAAAATTGGATTGAACCTAATCATTGAGTCGTTGAAATTTATAAAAGTTGAGATACATTACCCAATTTTATTGAGTATTAAGGGCGATATCTGAAAATTTAAAGAAAAAGATTCAATCAACTCCAAGAGACGTCAGCAATATCGACAATTTAGCTCCTTAAAAGTAAAGCATTGGGCTATTCCGCTATTTCCCATAGCATCTCTTCGTTTTTCCTAACTTTTGGTTATCTTTGCAGCCCCAAAAATAGTTATGATCAGCGTTTCTAATGTTTCCCTGCGTTATGGGAAGAGAGTTTTATTTGATGAGGTAAATGTGAAGTTCGTTCCGGGCAACTGTTACGGCGTGATTGGCGCAAACGGAGCAGGTAAGTCGACTTTCCTTAAAATCTTATCAGGTGAAATTGATCCGACAACCGGACAAGTTGAAATAGAAAAAGGAAAAAGAATGAGTGTTCTTAAACAGAACCACTTTGAATTTGATGAATTTCCGGTATTAGAGACCGTGATTATGGGTAATAAAGAACTTTATGCCATAATAAAAGAGAAGGAAGCGATATACGCCAAGGTCGATTTTACGGATGAGGATGGTATTCGCGCTTCTGAACTTGAGGAAAAATTTGCGGAAATGGAAGGTTGGAACGCAGAAAGCGATGCTGCCAATATGCTGAGCGGATTGGGAATTACAGAAGACCTCCATTTTAGAACTGTTCATGAGTTGAATAACAACCAGAAAGTTCGTGTTTTGCTGGCTCAGGCTTTATTTGGCAATCCTGATATTCTGTTGATGGACGAGCCTACCAATGACCTGGATGTGGAAACCATTGGGTGGTTGGAAAACTTCCTGGCTAATTTTGAAAATACAGTATTGGTTGTTTCTCACGACCGTCACTTTTTGGATGCAGTTTGTACACATGTGGCGGATATTGATTTTGGTAAAATACAAGTTTACTCAGGTAACTACACCTTCTGGTACCAAAGCAGTCAGCTGGCATTGAAACAGCGCAGCGATCAGAATAAAAAAGCTGAAGAAAAGAAAAAGGAATTACTCGAGTTCATACAGAGGTTCTCTGCTAACGTTGCAAAGAGCAAACAGGCAACCAGCAGAAGAAAAATGTTGGAGAAACTCAATATTGAAGAGATTAAACCTTCGACAAGGAAATATCCTGGTATTTTCTTTATTCAGGAAAGAGAAGCAGGTGATCAGGTGCTGAGCGTAGAAAACATGAGTTATGTTCTTGAAGGAAATAAACTCTTCAGCAACATCAACTTCACAGTGAATAAAGGGGATAAAATTGTGTTTTTATCCAAAAATCCATTGGCCATTACCAAGTTTTTTGAGTGTCTGGCAGGTGGTGAAAAAGCAAATTCAGGTTCAGCAGAATGGGGGGTAACCATCAAGATGTCCTATATTCCCAATGATAACTCTTCATATTTTGAAGGTGTCGAACTTAATCTGGTAGATTGGCTGAGACAATTTTCTAAGGAAAAGGATGAAACCTTTATCAGAGGATTTTTAGGTAAGATGCTCTTCAGTGGTGAAGAGAGTTTGAAGAAAGCTAAGGTGTTAAGTGGGGGAGAGAAAGTGCGTTGTATGATGAGCAAAACCATGCTTGAAAGTCCTAATCTTATGATTGCAGACGAGCCTACCAATCACCTGGATTTGGAAAGCATTCAGTCTTTGAACAACAGTTTTATTGAATACAAAGGTACTTTACTGTTCTATTCGCATGACCATGAATTTATGAATACAGTAGCGAACAGAATTATAGAAATAGGTCCGAATGGTATGGTTGACAAGCATTGCACTTACGACGAATATCTGGATGACGAAAGCATCAAAGAGCGAAGAGCTGCTTTGTACAACTAAATCATGCGTATTTCTGAACGCTATAAGTCGAGATATTTTCTTGAAACCATACATATTCCATTGTGGTTAATAAAAGATATTTGCTGGCTGATGGAGTATAGGGTTGCAGGTCTGATAATTGCTGTGCCGACTATACTTGTAGCATTTTGGATGTGTTTCATTACGTATAAAGAAAGTGATCATTTTTTGCCTAATGTTTCTATTGCATTCTGGATTGTAGCAAATGCCAATTGGATGGTTGCTGAATTCTACGATTTGAAAACAAAACCCTATAGCATATATCCATTTCTTTTAGGGGTATTGGCTTTCGTTATATTTGTATATATAAAACTGATAGGCAGGAAAAAAACCAATCAGAACAGTTAACTTTGCCGAGCAATTATGCCGAAGATTACCTTCAATTTCGAAGAAAAAGATAAATCACCAATTACCGTTGATATGGAAGTTGGGGAAATGATACTGGATGTCGCACTGGACAATGATGTGAACCTGCATCATAACTGCGGAGCTGTATGTGCCTGTAGCACCTGCCATATATATGTAGAGCAAGGTGGAGATTCATTAAAGGAGATGACAGACAAAGAAGAAGATTTTGTTGACAGGGCCAGAAATCCTAAATTCAATTCAAGATTAGCTTGTCAATGCACTTTAGAAGAGGATACTGACTTAGTTGTAACCATTCCCGACCAATCTCTAATCATCGGACATTAACATAAATTTATGACATTTCAATTACCCATTCACTGGAGAGACTACGAGGACATAGCCATGGCCCTTTACGAGCGATTTGGCAACGAATTTGGTGAATCTCAAATATACAGAGTGCGATTTACAGACCTGCTGGAGTGGGTTTTGGAAATCCCAAATTTTAAAGGTACACGCGAAGAGTGTAATGAAGGGCACCTGGAGATGATTCAAAGCCAGTGGGTGTATGAGTGGAGAGACAATCAGGATTAAGGCTTGCCGAGCGCTTTTTCGACCTCTCTAATAATTTCCTTTTCCATGTCTTCACTGAATCCCCGGTGCATGTATATCAGAATGCCATTTTTGATTATGAATAATGTGGGGTATCCTTGAACGCCGTACTCATAAGAATAATCGTAATCGATTTCTACTATGGGATAAACAATCTTGTAGTAAGCTACAAATTTTTCTATTTTTTTCCAGTCGCCTTTAATAGGGTCAACAGAATACACAGCTACTCCGGTACTGTCGTATCTTTTGTGTAAAGCATTTAAAGCCGGTATGCAGTATATACACCAGCCACAGGTAGTGTAAGAAAAGTCGATGATGAGGATGGAGTCGCCATGGTTGAAAAGATTAAAACTGTCTTTACTCTGACTGATGCGACCAGAAATTGGCATCATGGTATCGCCAATCTGATGTTTCTTAAATTTAGCTCTGAATTCTTCATTCAGTGAGTCACCACTGATATGCGTTTTAAATGCCGCAGATAAGCTATCAATTTCGCGACTGACAGAGAGTAGGTTTTTATTGGTTATTGCTTCTATTCTGATCAGTTTTTGACGCGAATATTGCACACCACCATCGAACCAAGCCCAGTTTTCGTATATCATGGGCATCATAGATGTTTTATCAATGTACAACAGTGTTTTGAATAGTATTGTATCTCGCTTGTCTTTGTATTCAGTTTCCTGAATCAGTATATGGTATTTGGTGCTGGTATCGGGTCCAAGTTTAAAGGATTTTAAAGCCTTTTTATTATATCTGAATCCTTTGTATTTATCTTCTTTTAATTCATTAGCTAAGGTTTTAAGACTATACCTGTCAGTGCTCAGTGTGTAGTATTTATTGCTTTTAAGATAGAGCGTGGTAATGTAATCGGTTTTTTTAGCGCCCAATATGGTGTCATAATCATTTATTTCTTTATTAATGATGTAGGCGGGTTGACCGAGAATGGTGTACAATCGGATATCCATTATAGAGTATCCGGTATCATCACCGGATTTAAATTTGAACCATGATTCGTAAACGGCGTGGTGGTCGCGATAGATATCTAAGTTTTTTTGGACAGCTTTTCTGATTTGGGATTTAGTTTGAGCGGCGCTGGAAGAAAAGCAGAGAAGAGCGATGATAATGGTGAGGTATTTCATAGTATTGGATGCAATTTAGGAAGAAATGGGAAAGAAGACAACATTTTTTTAATTCAAAATACCCTGCTAGGGTATTGGAAATTAAAAAAACTCGAAAGAACTAAATACCAAATAAAAAAAATATTAACTCACACATAAAAAATAGTAGTGGTTTCAATAAAGTACACTTGGAAATTTGGTTTATATAAAGGATAAGAATAAAAGGTATTTTGAATTATTTTAATTCAAAATACCCTGCTAGGGTATTGGAAATTAAAAAAACTCGAAAGAACTAAATACAAAATAAAAAAAATACTACCGCACACATAAAAAATAGTAGTGGTTTCAATAAAGTCTACTTGGAAATTTGGTTTATATATAGGATAAGAATAAAAGGTATTTTGAATTATTTTAATTCAAAAGATCCGCCTGAGGCGGACTAGGGTATTGGAAATTAAAAAAAATAAAAAACCAACCCCTCACTTCAAAAAGTTTTCGCTCTTTTCAAAAACTATTCTGCCCGCTTCAATAAAGCGTCCTTTTTTTTAATTAAAATTTAATGTAAACTTTGACCTTTAAGTCGTTCTTTAAATCAGGTCTTTGGCCTTGGCAACCAACTCTGCTAAATCTAAAACCTCTACTTCAGATTCTTTATTCTGATGCTTGACGCCATCTCTTAACATGGTCATGCAAAACGGACAATTAGCGGCTACTATTGATGCACCGGTAGAAACTGCTTCTTCTGCTCTTTCAATATTCACCTCCTTGTTCCCTTTTTCTGCTTCTTTAAACATCTGCGCTCCTCCAGCTCCGCAACAAAAACCATTGCTCTTGCAGCGTTTCATCTCTATCAACTCGGCATCAAGTACCTCTAAAACCGCTCTTGGAGCCATGTATTCGCCATTTGCCCTGCCCAAATAGCAACTGTCGTGGTAGGTGATTTTTTTGCCTTTGAAAGGTCCGCCTTCAAACTTCAATTTGCCTTCGTTGATCAGGTTCTGCAAAAACTGAGTATGATGTATGACCTTGTAATGTCCACCTAAAGAAGGATATTCATTTTTAAGGGTATTGAAACAATGCGGGCAGGTGGTCACTATGTTAGTGATTCCATAGCCATTCAATACTGCTATGTTGTTCATCGCCTGCATCTGAAACAAAAATTCATTGCCCGCTCTTTTGGCCGGATCGCCAGTGCAACCTTCTTCATTCCCCAATATTGCAAAATCGATGTTGCAATGATGCAGAATCTTTGCAAATGCCTTTGTGATTTTCTGGGCTCTCTCGTCGAAACTGCCTGCACATCCTACATAAAACAACACTTCTGGTGTCTTGCCTTCTGCAGCATATTGTGCCGCGGTCTTGATTTCAAATCCTAATGACATACTGCAAACTTAACTTAGCTTTAGGTGAATTGCAAATAATGGATATTGAAAGCGTAAATTGATTTGTCTGCAGATGAAAACGAATCTGGCTAATAATGCAGGTTGTTGAGCTCATCCAGTATCGCATCGGATACTTGGTAGCGCACAGATTTTCCTGATTTTAAGTTCTCCCGAATTTTAGTAGCTGATATTTCCAGTATGGGACATGGCAATATCCGTATGTTTGTCCTGTCATTAAATGGATTGTTTAATTCCTTGTTGCGCGGATAAACCAAAATAGGGTAGGACAGTATCTTTTCGGGATGTTTCCATTTATCTAAGCCGGTTAAGGTATCCGAACCCATTATAATGCTGTATTGGTGACTCTGATTGAGGTTCTCCAGAGCTTCCAGAGTTTGTGAGGTATAGGAAGGTAAAGGCAATTGCAACTCAATATCCGTTACATCGAAATCAGGATTCCCTTCAATTGATTTTTTGACCAATTCAAATCGTTTGTTAAATGGCCATAATTCATTTTCAGATTTAAATGGATTCTGTGGTGAAACAACAAACAGAACTTTCTCTATATCCGTCTCATTAATGATATACTGAGCAATGTTTAAATGCCCAATATGGATGGGATTAAATGAGCCAAAAAACAGTCCGGTTTTCATTCACTTTGTATGAAGTTTCGAACGATATGTTCGGCTTTAGCCAGAGTCTCTTCTAATTGATCGTTGATGAGGACAACATCGTATTGATTTTCAAATTGTAATTCAAGTTGAGCTTTTTCAATTCGCATTTGTAATTGATGCTCCACTTCTGTACTTCTTTTTCTCAAACGGTCCATCAACACTTCTATGCTGGGAGGCCTTAAAAAGATTGACAACGCATTTTCACCAAACTCTTTTTTTATTCTTAATCCACCGGCAACATCAACATCAAAAATGACCGTTTTCCCTTGTTCCCAGAGCCTTTGTACTTCACTTTTCAATGTTCCGTACAAGATACCTCGGTAAACTTCCTCGTGTTCTAAAAATTCATTGTTTTCAATTTTTTTTCTGAAATCACTTTCTTCCAGAAAATAGTATTCTCGGCCATTGACTTCATGAGGGCGAGGTTTTCTTGTCGTAGCCGAAACTGAGAATCCAAGTTCGGGCATGACAGATAGCAAATGATTTACCACTGTTGTCTTGCCACTTCCTGATGGTGCCGAGAAAATGATTACTTTGTTCAAAATCGAGTACAAATTAAAGCTTTATTGAGAAAATAAAAGCCCTCTCAACCGAAACTTTTAATATTTCAATCCAAATGCCAGGTATTTTTTGTGAACTGCAAAAAAAAACGGCCCCTTTTAAGAGCCGTTCTATATGTTGCAATTAAATTATGCGTTGTTTTCTGCCTGACCTTCAGTTTTGCCTTTGCTTTCCTCTGCAGGAGGTTTTGGCAACAATACTTTTCTTGAAAGTCTGAGTTTACCGGTTTTCTTGTCAACGTCAATTAACTTGACTTTAACGATATCACCTTCTTTGAAAATTCCATCCATTTTATTCAGGCGTTTCCAATCTATTTCACTGATGTGCAACAGACCGTCTTTACCTGGAAGTATCTCAATAAATGCACCGAAATCAACTATACTCTTCACTTTACCTTCGTATACTTCTCCAATTTCCGGAACAGCTACTATGCCTTTAATAATGCGTTTTGCAGCATCCATGCTTGGAGCATCCTGTGATAGAATTTCTACGATACCTGTATTATCTACTTCAGTTATTGAAATAGTAGTACCAGTATCTTTTTGAATACCTTGAATGACTTTACCACCTGGTCCGATAACTGCACCTATCATATCTTTTTCGATGATGATACGCTCAATTCTTGGTGTATGTGGTTTGTAATCACTCTTAGGTTCGGTCAGGGTTTTATTCATTTCATTGAGAATATGGGCTCTGCCTTTTCTTGCTTGTTCAAGAGCTTCTTCAACCATTTCCCATTTCAATCCGTTGATCTTGATATCCATTTGGCAAGCAGTGATACCTTTTGCAGTACCTACAACTTTAAAGTCCATATCTCCAAGGTGGTCTTCATCTCCAAGAATATCTGTTAAGATGCTGTATTTGCCGGTTTTCTCATCATTGATAAGTCCCATAGCAACACCACTTACACCGCCTCTAAGTTTAATACCAGCATCCATTAAGGCCAAGCTGCCTGCGCAAACTGTAGCCATTGAAGATGAACCGTTGGATTCGAGAATATCACTTACAATACGAATAACATAAGGATTTTCTTCATCGCCAGGTAATGCTTTTTTAAGTCCTCTCAAAGCCAGATTACCGTGACCGATTTCTCTTCTGCCCGGACCTCTGTTTGGTCTTACTTCACCTGTAGAATAAGCAGGGAAATTATAGTGCAACATCAAACGGGAATATCCTGAAAGCATTGGAGCATCTAATAATTGCTCATCGAGTTTACCTCCTAAAGTAACTGTTGTTATAGATTGTGTTTCACCTCTTGAGAAAATAGCAGAACCATGAGCAGCAGGTAAGTAATCTACCTCTGTCCAGATAGGTCTAACCTCATCCTGTTTACGACCATCCAAACGAATTTTCTCATCAACAATCATTCTGCGCATGGCTTCTTTTTCTACATCGTGGTAGTATTTTTTAGCCAGGAATTCCTGAGCTTTAAGCTCATCTTCAGTAAGTGTATCGAGATATTCTTTAATAATGGCTTTGAATTTTTCTGATCTTTCAGATTTAGGCAAACCACTTTTTGCTATTTCATAAACACGGTTATAAGTTAAATCCCAGATTTTTTTTCTGAGTTCTTCATCATTGTTTTCGTGGTTGTATTCGCGGGCAGGTTTTCTTCCACCCATTGCATTGCAAAGGTCCCACTGCAGTTTACATTGTTGTTTGATGGCTTCGTGAGCAAATTTAAGTGCTTCGAGCATTTCAACTTCGCTGATTTCAGAGCATTCACCTTCCACCATATTGATATCGTGTTCTGTACCTGAAACGATAAGTTCGAGGCTGGCGTTTTCCAGTTCAGATTCACTTGGGTTAATGAAAAGCTGACCATTGATTTTTGCAACTCTCACCTCAGAGATTGGTCCCAGGAAAGGGATATCGCTCACCATAAGTGCAGCAGAAGCTGCTAAGCCAACGAGGCAATCAGGCGGGAAGTTTTTATCGCTACTCATCAACATCAGGTTTACCTGAGTATCGGAGTGGTAATTGTCAGGGAAAAGGGGACGCAAAGCGCGGTCAACGATACGGCTGACGAGTACTTCGTAATCGCTTAATTTAGCTTCACGGCGGTGAAAGCTACCAGGGATACGACCTACTGATGCGAATTTTTCTTGATAATCGACGCTAAGTGGAAGGAAATCGACATTTTCTTTAGCTTCTTTATTGGATACAACGGTGGCTAAAATCATGGTATCTCCATGTTTGAGAACGACACTACCGTCGGCTTGTTTTGCGAGAATACCTGTTTCGAGTTCGATGGATTTACCATTGCTCATCATGAGAGAGCTTCTAAATCCTGCGGGTTTGTTTGACATAAATGTAATTAGAGGTTATGACTTAACTATATATTTGTATTGGTATGCTTTTTCAAAAAAGCAAAAAAAGCCCTCGAAAATCGGGGGCTTTCAAATAAGATGTATGTAAAATTAGGAGATTACTTTCTGATTCCCAGAGTTTTGATTAGTTCACGATATTTGAAGATATCTTGCTTTGACAAGTAGTCGAGCAAAGATCTTCTCTTACCTACCAACTTAACCAGACTCAATTCAGAAGCAAAATCTTTTGGATTAACTTTCAAATGCTGAGTGATAAAGTTGATTCTTTCAGTGAACATGGCAATCTGAGCTTCAGTTGAACCAGTATTGGTTTCTGAACCGCCAAATTTCTTGAAAATATCTTTCTTTTCTTGTGTTGATAAATGCATGGTCTTATAAATTATGCTTCTGCTTGTACTACAGAAACAAATGATCTGTTGTTTCTAGTTTTGGTGAATTTTACGATACCATCGGTCAATGCAAACAAGGTGTGATCTTTACCCATGCCTACGTTTTCTGACGGATGATGCTTGGTGCCTCTTTGACGAACTATGATGTTACCGGCTTTGATAACCTGTCCACCATAAATTTTTACACCGAGTCTTTTACTGTGTGACTCACGACCGTTCTTGGAACTACCTGCGCCTTTCTTATGTGCCATTTCTTCTTATTTTTTTATGCGTTGATGGATTCGATTAACACTTTTGACATATACTGTCTGTGTCCGTTTCTCTTCTTGTACCCTTTTCTGCGCTTCTTCTTGAATACAATCACTTTGTCATCTCTCAAATGCTCCAATACCTTGCCGGTTACTGTCGCACCTTTTATGCTTGGAAGTCCAACGGATACTTTACCACTGTTGTCTACCAACATCACCTTGTCAAATGTGATAGATGAACCAGCATCACCACTCAAACGATGAGTGTAAATGTATTTGTCTTTCTCAACTTTAAATTGCTTCCCTGCAATCTCTACAATAGCGTACATGCTTTTTAAAAATTAGGACTGCAAAATTACATCTTTTGTGCGTATTTACAAACTTAATGTCCAAAATATTTCAATTGTGGACTTTTTTGTGATTTAAATCAAGCTTTTTATGGTGCGTAAATAGGGGTTGAGATACTTAATTTATTGATAGCCATGAGTTTATTTTTTCCTCCGCTGTAACGAATCGCTACCCCGGTCTTGCTCATAATTGGTATTGCACTCGAATCACTGCCCGGAATGACCATCTGATAATCACCTCCTCCTAAATATACCTCATCCTGTATGCTGAACTTCAATATTACCTCCTCACCGCACTTCACCTTTTTACTGCTTACCATCTGTATACTGTCTGCCATTACATAAAGTTGCGATTTTCGACCTGCTGCGTAACCGCTATCGCAATTTAATACAAAACTTCGGCGCGCTTTCAATCTGATCGTATACGTTGAAACACTTCCACTTCCTGCGGCTCCTCCATAACTGGTCTGAATACTCGCTGATAGTATTCTGAAATCTTTATTCCTGTCTTCTTTTTTTGTAAATGCCAAACTCAGCATCAACATCAGCAAAATCATCCAATACCTCATACTCTGCAAATATTCAAAATTAATACCAAATGAAAAAGTCCCACATTTCTGTGAGACTTTTACGTTTATGAATAGAATAATAGAAGGTTTTACTGTATTTGAATTTTGATATGTTCGGTTATACCGTTAACAGTCACTTTTACCAGATAAACCCCTGCACTTAAATCTGAAATATCGACATCCTGAGTGCTAAATTCGGTAACCTGCTCATATATTTTAGCCCCCAGTATGTCGTAAACTTCTATCGTCATGCCCAACCCATTGGCATTGCTGATTGTAAAGTTGCCGTTGTTTGGGTTTGGATAAACTAAAATTCCAGTCGTGTTATCCAAACTTGTTATACTTGTATTGGCACTTATGTGTTTGCTAATCTCACAAGTACAACCGGCTGAATTGGTGGCCTTCATTGTGACATTGAAATTACCGGTGTACAAATACTGATATACAGGAGAAACGGCAGTGGATGTGCCTCCTTCACCAAAGAACCATTCATAGCTGCTGTAAGTAGAATTTCCCGGAGTGAATTTGGCTTTGTTTAGACCGAGATTGGTGTATTCAAAATCACATTCTGGTGCTTCACTGACATTAAGGACATGAAATGAAGTATCTGAACAGGCATCCTTATAAGAGGCAACTAATGCAATTGTGTAGGTAGTTGATTTTGTAGGACTATATTGTACAATTGGATTGTTCTCGTTGTTGACTCCGCCTCCTAATCCAAAATCCCAGGCGTATTCTATACCATCTTTATCGCCTTCCGACTGATTGACAAAAATAGCGTTCTCGCCACTGCAGATATCCTTAACAGAGAATTTGGCAATCGGCTGAATAAGGATATCTAAGTGCTTCTCAATTTCTGCTTTACAGCCATTGCTAAACTCAACTTTAAGTTTAGCATTCACTGGACCGCTGTTGTTCCAGGTTCTGCTGAGGTTTTTCTGACTGGAGCTGAAATTGTCGCTGAAAGTCCATGTATAAAATGGACCAGCTAATGTTTCTATCGTTAGGTTTTTAAAATAGGTAGGGTCATTTTGGCAAAGCCTGTCTACACTGAAATCAGGTACTGGGGCAGGTTTTATTGTAATGCTTTGAGCAAAGCTGTCTCTGCAATCAAATTCGGAAACCGCGATCAGACGTACGTCAAAGTTTCCTGCAGTGGTATATGTGTGAGCACCTGCCTCAATTGTAGAGATATTGCCATCTCCAAAACTCCAGTAATAACCAACCTTTCCAAATTGTATACTGGATTTGTTTACAAAATCTATATGTGTGTTTGCACAAACTGGCGCTCCGGGTACCTGAAACAAAGCATCAGGTTTTGGGAATGTTATTGCCTGCCTTTCAAAGCTGGAAGAACAACCATTTGAAGTTGCTTTTAACTTAACTTTATAAGTGCCTACGTTGGTGTATAAATGCTTAGGGTCTTTTTGTGCTGATAAGGCTGTGCCATCTCCGAAGTCCCACTCATACGTCATAGTGCCATTGGCTACGGTACTCAAATTTGTAAATTCTACAGATTGTCCCTGACATTTGTTCTTAACACTGAATTTTGCTTCAGGTATTTCACTGACTTCTATATTAACTATTGTATCCACAACAATTCCATAAGGATACGAAGTGCCAATCAAAGTTAAATTATATGTACCTGGGTTGAGGTATTGATGAACCGGCTCGTTGACATCTGAACTGTCTCCATCACCAAAATACCATTTAAAGGTTACAGTACCTGAATGTATGGAGGATTGATTGGTGAAATTGACATTATCTCCAGAACAGATTGATGCCGGGAATCCAAACTTCAATACAGGTGTTGGAATTATTCTGATTTTATATGTGAGCACGCTATCACATGAACTTGCATTGTTCCGAATGCCAATATGTACCAACAACAGACTATCCATATATGTATTATCTCCGGTAATGGAGAAAACCGCATTGGAGCCGGATGTTGGCATTGTCATTTGATAAGCAGTTCCGGGCAAGGTCATTCCACCTGATGTCATCACATTTATGGTATTAAATGTCCAGGTAGTTGGAAATCCTGAATTATTATATCCATTGGGTGGCGTTATCTGATAGCTGTTCTTTTTACCTGCTTCCAATAAATCCTCCGTATTGTTATAGTTGTTAATCCCCTGGAATGGTGTGCCTGGAATCATTTTAAATCCTGAAGGGGAAGGTGTAACATCTATAAAATATTCTGCAGTGTCGTTTAGTATATTGCGGTCGCCCCCAACATTCATTGCTCTCACTCTAAGATTACTTCCTGATTGATTTGTTTTAAATAATCCTGATACTGTAATGGTGGTGTCTCTTCCTTTGGCCAAACCAAGTGTGACATTTTTTACAAGCATGCTTTGACCATCCATTTGAACCCCCAGATTGAAATCCTTGGCTGCGTCCGGTCCATTGTTGTGCAATTTGAGCACGATATCTCCATAATGATTGCTGCACAAAGGGTCAGGATTCACTGTCAGTTGCTGGAATTGCAAATCTGGTAAACAGGCATTATTCAAACAGTAACCAACATCATCTACCCAAAATTGTCCCCCGCTGAACAACGGAAATATATCTAAATAGGAAACAGCATTGACTGAATTGTTGAATGTTCCCAATGATGAACCATCAATAAATACTTCCCATATACCTTGATCGAGATCAACATCTACCACTAATTCAAACCATTTGCCTTGTGGATAGTTGCCAAACAAATAGCCATCGACATCAATTGTTCCATCATCGTACATGTAAACCTGCAAAGCCCACGTACTTCCAACAGAAACACCTCCCTGAAAATTAAAGTAAGCGCCGGTTTTATTGCTGATGAACCATCTGGAAGTGAATCTAAAATGTCCGCTTGTATGTCTTCCGCCAAATGGTAAAACCACATCTTGTGGCCCATTTCCAAATTGAGATTCAAAATAAATAGAGTTCTTTCCGCTGAATGCCTTCATTGTGTCAATCTTAGCATCTTCTGAGGTCCCGGGAGCAGAACTCCAGGTAGTCCACTTTGTTGAAGAGTTCCCCAAATAATTCCCCACAATGTAAGATTCAAAATCGTCGTAGTAGGATTGTCCATTTGCAGTAAGCGACATGAACACCACACATAAAAACGTTAGTAAGGTAGATTGTTTAAGTTTCATGATGTTTCGTTAATATAAAACAAAGCTAAAGGTAATCATTTGAAAATCATTATGATTAGACGCATAAAACTAAGGTAATTTAATACCCGTAAAATGAAAAAAGCCCCTCATTTCTGAGGAGCTTCTTTCTATCTGAATCAATCGTAATTTCTTAGTTGACAGTGATTTTGAGTGTAGTAGTTACACCATTGATGGTCACTTTCACCAGGTAAATACCTTTGGCATTGTCTTCCAGATTGACATTCATGGTTCCGTCAGGGCTGGTTTTAGAATAAACCTTGGCCCCCAGAATGTTAAACACCTCAACTTTCATGGCATTTCCGGCAGCATTGCTGACAGTGAATGAACCGGTGTTAGGGTTAGGATAGATGCTGATGGCATTGTCGTTAGACAAACCATCTATGCCTGTATTGGCACTGATACGCTTGGTGATTTCGCAAGAACAACCTGCAGCATTAGTAGCTCTCATGGTGACGTTGAAGTTACCAGTGTAGAGATACTGATATACCGGAGAAGTTGTGGTAGAAGTACCACCTTCGCCAAAGAACCACTCATACTTGGTGTAAGTGCTGTTGGATGGGGTGAACTGAGCACCGTTCAAACCAAGGTTTTTGTAAGTGAAGTCGCAAATTGGAGACTCGCTGACAGTGATGGTTTTGAAAGCAGTATCAGAGCAACCGCCATTGTATGAAGCAATCAGAGCAACAGTATAAGTAGTAGTAGAAGTTGGGTTGTACAATCTAACCGGAGCAGCTAAAGTACTGAAAGTACCGTTACCGAAATCCCAGTTGTACTGAATGCCGCCTCTGTCGCCGGTTGATTTGTTGACGAAGTTGGCGTTCTGACCAGCGCAGATGTCTTTTACTTCAAAAGCAGCTTTAGGCTGTTGCAAAACAGTAAATGATTTGGTAACAGAAGCGCTGCAACCATTAGAGTATGTAGCAGTCAGTTTAGCAGTAAACGGACCTTCGTACGGCCAGGTTCTGGTCACATGTTTGAAAGTAGAAGTATAGTTATCGCTGAACTGCCACTGGTAAGTAGGGCTAGGCAATACTTCGTTGGTCAGGTTCAGGAAGTTGGTAGGATTCTGAGCGCAATACAGGTTACCAGCAAAATCAGGAGCCGGAGTAGCTTTGATGGTCAC
>CAUJCT010000041.1 GCA_963169345.1 Bacteroidota bacterium | reverse complement strand
ATCACAGAAGTTGAAAGAAAACACGGATCACACAGAAAATGTTTTTTTGTCGCGGCAATTGGTTTGCTTGCGCAAACAAAATTCGCAGAAACAGACAGAATGCGCAGAACTAATATTCAGCGAAGATCTTTAGCAAGGCAGAGCTCCGTGGCGATGCTATTCATTGTCTTCAGCCATTCAGCAAATGCCTTCTCTGTTGTTCTTGACTCGTTAATTTGTTTTGATTGTCGATGTTCTATAAAGTATCCTCTATCAAAGCTCCGTATGACAAGGAGCGGATTTCGTCCCGTATCCTGTCTCATACGGGAAGGGGTGACGGTTTCATAAAAGCTTATCTAAACAAAATCCATAATTATATAGACATTTGGAAAGTTTCTTTTCAATGCCTTATACCAAATTCAATTTAAGAAAAGATATCCTCGTAACTAAGGAAGCTTTATCAATTTATAATAGACATCCCCAATTTTAACGGTATAAACACCAGAGGCCAGTGCTTCTGTATTAATGTCGTTTTTACCTGCCAGTAATTGACTTTCAATGACCAGCTGTCCTTCTGAATTGTAAATCTCTAAAGTCATTGGGTAGATACATTCAATCGTTAAAGTGTTAAACACCGGATTGGGATAGACTTTCAAATTTGAATACTCAGTTTCATCCACACTTGTTCTGCCATTGGTGCGTATATTTAAGGCATCCCTCGACTTACATCCATTGCTGTCGGTAACATCGCACCAGATGGTATACATACCCGGAGCTCCAAGTGTATATGCCCAAAATTCATTGACTTTTGTGTTGGCTCCATTGAACCACTTATAGCCAGCAAAGCTTTGGTCAAGGTCGGTTTTGATATAGTCGGCTTTATTGAAAACCGTATCTGCAAGAATATTAAACTGAGGTAGTGCCAGATAATTGACCAGTATGGTTTTCTCTGATGAGCAGTTGCCTTCGCTTACCTTGACTTTTAACAAATGATCGCCTTTTACTATTAGTTTGAAATCCTTGCCTTTTTGTGTTGTCAGGTTCTGGTCCAGTTTCCATTCATAAGTAAATGGTCCGGCTCCGTTTACCCCTGAAGCTATCCAGACTGTATCGTTGTAACACAATGCTGTGTCGCGCATAGTAATCTTTGGCTTTTTAGTGACGTAGATATTGGCCAATTCAACATAAGGGCAATTAAAACTATCAGTGATTTCAATTTTTAGAGGACTAGATTTTGATAGTTTATAATTCAAAGTACTGTCACTTCCATAATATTGATTATTGAGATACCAGTTGATAGTAAATGGTGGTTTGCCATACATGCGCCATATTTTTATGGATGATAGTTCATTTTCACACACTTTCCATGCCGTATCTTTAGGTGTACGTTCCAGTGCTCCTCTGCTGATTACTCTGATAGTATCGCTTAGCAAACAATGGTTTTTGTCAGTAGTAATCAGATGTATGGTTCTGAATGCTGTATTGTTTAAAAAGCTATAAGTACTGCCTGTATCTGCAGGTAATTTTCCTTTCTCACTGTCGTACCACTGGTATTGAAATGAATTAGATAATGCAGGTACAGGAGACAAACGTACAGTGTCGTTGAAGCAAAACAAGGTATCTGAGGCCTGACCTATTTCAAATTGTATATCTTTAATGTCAATGGTGTCTACATAAACTTTTGGACAATTGAATATAACATTATTGGCTGTAAGCTCAACATAATATTGACCGCTTTTTGAAAGTGCAAATGAATCTTTCGACTTAGAACTTTGGAACAAAATACTGGAAGGAGAGGTATAGGGTCTAAGTTTTACATTGTAAACCAGATGTTTGTTGTTGTGGTTAATTGTGTCCTTGTTTAGGATTTCAAAATACAATTTATTACATCTGGTAAACACTTTTAAATCTATATCCAAAGCAGGTTTTTTAGTGATGATATAGCCTCTGCTTCTCATATTCAGCATGCAGTTTTTATCATAAGCCATCAGACCGATTCTGTTCTGATAACCGCCTGTCTGTTTAGATGTCTGCCAGCAAAAACCGAAATCTTTTTCCCTGGAACTTGAATCAATTAAATACACCTGCGCACCTGGGATGGCATAGTTGTATTCGATATTGACGGTATCCGGAATGGTTTGTTTGGGTAGAAAAGGGTCATCTTTTATGCCAGTAGTAAAACACAATTTATTGTTTTCACAAACACTGTATCTGATATTGCCTATAAAATAAGGAGGGTAATTATCTGAACATTGTTTAACCGTTACAAACATCTCACGACTTACCTGCCCTATCAGGACATACTGATTGGTGCTGTCTTTTCTGTATTCGCTTATTGTTACTTTTATTACACCCGTTTCATCACATTTTGTTGGCGTCAACTGAATATCGCCAATTTCTTTATCAAAGTAGAATCCTCTTGGTGGTTTGGCACTAGGAAGCGCTTTGCAATTAATCACACCTGGATTAGGTGGACAATAGGGTGTCATAGGAATTTGATTGGTAAAATTACCGACGTAACTTACAGGAGTTTTAAAATTGGTCAATGGAGTTGTCAGGTCTAAGCCCAATGAATCAAAATCACTGGAGTCTGCGTACCCCATATTGTAAGTAAAAGGTTGGTTACAACATGCGTATAATTTTGGGATAAAAGTAAATTCAGGGGAGTGGTTTTTTTGTATGTTCCTGCAGATATCAACCATGGCATTCAGATAAAATGACTGAGTTGTGCTGTTGCTTGCCAAAGTAGTGGTTGTTCCTCTTAAATATTGATGAATGGCGAAGTGTACCTGACAGTTTCCTGCTTTGACAAATTGATCGTAGGGTGCACTATTGAAATCAACTGTATCTGTAAAAGTATGCACTTCGTATCCTGCGTTGGACGAGTCGTTCACAATGTTACAGGGATTGCCACAGGCCGAATCCAGACGCCTGATGTTGACCCTCTGCATGTTCATGGAAATCTTAAAAGAGTCGGAGACAACATAAGCCTGAAGATTGTTCAATGGCGCTCCTGAACATTGTCTGTACACTTTGGCAGTTACCAGATATTGTTTGGAAGAAATCAAACGATAATACACTTCTCCTCCTCCAATTGTTTGTGAACTGGCAGGGAATGTCATCAGCAATGCAACAAGAAAAATATAACTTTTAATAAGACGGTAGTTCATTCGATACTAAGACATGAATAGAGATGAATTCGCTGCTTATGATTTTATAATCTTGTAAAATTGGCCATCCACTTCAAGTAAATAAACACCGGATGCGAATTCTGAGAGTTCGATTTTATTTTCTCCTGCCTCCAAGACTTGTTGCATTTGAATCTTGCCATCTGCAGAATAAATTTTGATTTGTGTCGCTTGCAATAGCTCAATATATAAAAAGGATTCAACCGGATTGGGATATACTAATAATCCTTCATTAACCTCATCTGAAATCCCTGTTTTTCCATTGGTCACAATACGCATTTCCCTTTTACTGCTGCATCCGAAATAGTTGGTCACTTCGCACCAAATGGTGTATTTGCCGGGAGCACCTAAAGTATAAGCCCAGAAATCATTGTCTTTTGTATTGGCTCCATTGAACCAGTAATAGCTCGAAAAGGTATCGTCGATTGTCAGTGTTACATAAGCATATTTGTTGTACACTGAGTCGCCCAATATGACAAATACCGGCTTTGGATAAGCTTCGATATTTATCGTTTTTTCTTTATAACACGCATCTGAACTGCTGATTTTTAACCTAAGTGAATGGTATTGCTTTGGTATAAATAGTAAACTGTTTTGATTTTTACCTATAGGCAAACTGTCTAAAAACCATTCATATTGTATAGGGTAATTTTGCGCTACAACGCCCGATTGAATGGTTAATGCATCTCCATTGCATGAACCTGTGTCTTTCATTAAAATGTTAGGCAGTATAACAGTTTTTAATTCAATGGTGTCCTCACGCAAACAGGTATAAGCATCGCGTATTTTGATGGTCAACCAGGTTTCCTGCGTTGGTGTTATATTTAAAATGGTGTCTGTGCCTATCACCTGAGCATTGCTTATCCATTCTATTGAATAAGGCGACATGGCCTGCAGATTTCTCAACTTCAAAGTGGCTATTTCTCCATTGCATAAATGTATGGTTTTTCCGGATGGCTCCAGCTGGTATTGTATAGTGTTGATGAGGTTGACGCTATCGCTGAATGTGCAGTTGTTGCGGCTTACAGTCAGTTTTACTTTTAAAGAATCCTGTTTGAAATTAATAGTATAAATCTTGGAAGTATCTGCCACTCCATTGCCCAGTGCATCGTTGTACCATTTGTACTGATAACCATCAAATGGGTCATTGATGGGACTTAAACTTACAGTACTGTTAGAGCAAATCATGCTGTCTTTTTGATAAACTATTTCTAATCTACCGTTCTCTAACTCGACTGTATCTGTTTTTGTAACAGGACAATTGTACACAGAATTAATACAAGAAGAAACTATGATGTACTTGCCTTTTCGCGGAGATACAAATGTATTGGATATTTTACCGCTGTTAAACAGATTGATATTGGGTTGATCAATATGACTTATCCTCAATGAGTAGGAGTTCTTACTCATAAGTTGAAAGACGGAATCCAGTGGAAAAAATCGGTAGGATAATTGAGAACAATTGATAATGTCTTTTTGTAAGTAAAAGTCGGATTTAGGATTTCTTGGAATCACTACAGCTCTTGAAACCATATCTATATTACAGGCACTCGACCTGGCAATAACTGTAAATCGATTGATGCTTTTTGAATTGGTACTGTTGGGTGTCCAGCACACTTTGAAAGATTTTTCTCTTGCACTTGAATCCACAATTTTAAAATCAGCATCCGGAATGCCGTGGTCCCAATCGACATGAGTAGTATCCGCAATCAATTGCTTTGGTATCACTTGGTCATCCTTAGTGCCTCCATTAAAACAAATAGGGGTATTGTTGCATGTCGAAACTAAATGTGTACCATTAATGTAAGGAGGGTTATTGCCGGTGCATTGAAAAACTTCCAGAATCATTTCACGACTGATTTGGCCTATTAATACCCATTTGTTACTGCTGTCTTTTCTGAATTCATTGACCTGAAATCGCAATGCAGCTTTCTCTGCACAATTGGTTGGAGTTAAAATGATATCACCAGATACAGCATCAAAATAAAAACCTCTTGGTGGTTTGGCGTTTGGCAAAGCTCTGCAATTTATTACTCCCGGATTGGGCGGGCAGTAGGGTGTCATCGGAATGCTTGAGTTGAAACTGCCTGTATAGCTTGGAGATGTATTGCCGGACTCTAAAGGAGATACCATCTGAAACGATAAAGAATCAAAATCAAATGTGTCAATAGCACCAGGATTATAAGACAACTGATAGTTACAACAGGATTCAAATTTGGGCTCTACCGAAAATACCGGAGAGTAGTTGCTTTGCAGGTTTTGACAAATATTCACCATGGCATCTAAATACATGTTACCTATGGTGATATTAGTGATTTTAGCGTCGCGGGTAAACTGCGAAATGGCAAACCTGATGTCGCAATCTCCTGCCTGTACGTACTTGCTGTAAGTAGAATTATTAAAGTCAACCGTGTCTTCAAAGATATGTTTCTCGTAACCGGGATTCCCTTGTGCATTCAGATTGTTACATGGATTGCCGCATAGTGGATTCAATATACTTATCGATACCCTTTTGAAATTCATTGAAGTGGTGTAGGTTTTCGATATAACCGTTCCATTGAGTTGATTGATCGCCGGACCATTGCATTGTCTGTATAAAACCGCAGTTACTTTGTATTTTAAAGGTGCATATTGTATGTAATAGATTTCAGCCGCTCCGATTTTTTGGGCTTCTGCAGAACTGCCTATCCAAATCCCTACCAGAACTAATAATACCTTTAATCTATTCATAGCTTTATAAAGTTTTCAATTTTCTGGTTTTATATCTTGACAAATTTATACTTAACGCCTGCAATTTCTATGTAATAAACACCTGAACTCAAAGTTTCGAGATTAATAGCTTTTACTTTTTCTTCCAGCGAACCTTGCATGATCTCCTGTCCATTCGAATTGAATATCTGATAATGAATGCTGACATCGCTCTGAATGATGAGTTGTTCATTGGCCGGATTCGGATATATGCTTATTTTGTCGGCACTGGTTCTGTCAATTAAATTAGAAGGTTCAATATGTATGGTGATGGTATCGGCTGCCACACAGAAAAACTGATTGGTGCCTCTTAACCAAACCTGATACGTACCGGGTCCAAATGAACTGGCTGGTCGGTTGTAACTGCCGGTTTTTTCGCCATTGGTCCAGTAGTAAAGAAGATGCTGATTAACCGATTGTAATTTGACTGTATCTTTGGTGGTGTAAAGTGTGTCGCCAATGATGCCAACTACTGGAAGTGGATTGACAGTGTAAGTAACAGAATCGTAATCGGAACACTCGCCTTTATTGTCCGTTGTCAGATAAATAGTGCCTTTGCCTGTTGGTTGTAACAAAGTGATACTGCTGCCTGTACTGTCTAACAAGAAATTATTGACTCTCCATTTGTATTGATAATTACCTGCCGGATTGGCCTGTGCAATTACCTTGATGGCCTGTCCTTCACATACATCCTGTAAAGGATTCAAACTCACTTTAGGTGTCTGAACAGGTTCAATTTTTAAAGTATCCGTAAAACTGCAATTGTTGCTGTCGTTAATGGTGGCTACAATGTATTCGTTGTTATTGACTTTTCTTTTCAGGTTCATGCTGTCTCTTCCAAGAACAATAACGTTGCTGAGGTCGGTCCACAAAATGGATTTTAATTTTGGGTTATTAAACTGAGTGATTTGTACATTGACAGTGCTGTCTTTACAAAAAGATTTATCTGCGATTAACTCAAAATACGGACTTTCAGTGCTTGTGAGATATACAGAATCATAATAGAAACAATGATTGTCGTCTTTTACACTGGCTTTTAATAAAAGAGTTTTCAAGGCATCTGGTGTTTTAACCGATAGACTATTACTGCTGGTATCGAGAGATTGAACGTCGTATTCCCAATGCGTTTCAATTGGCCATTTCAAACTTGAGGTGCTAATGGCAACATCCGTTTTAATACTTGGACAAACTGTGTAGCTTGTAGGCTGAAATAACTGGAAATTCTTTTTGGTACTGCTGTAAACCGTGATTTTGCGTTCACTCTCACAGCCTTTGTCATTAATTAATCTTAGTTTAAATTTTGACCAATTGGATAGATTTGACAATTTATAAAATGTGCCGTTAAGAATACTGTCAGCTGTATTGACGATTGTATCATTTATAGACCATTCCCATCTACTCAGCTTGTCAATAGTGGCTGGTTGAAAGCTAAATGTATAGGGGGCTCCTTCACACATAGAAGTGTCTTTGTTGATATTCATTTGAGGAAGAAGGAAGGCGTTGGAGATATCCAAGGTATCGTACTGATAAGCAAAACAATTGTTGCTGGTCTTGACTCTGTAGGTTAAATAGTGACGGCCATTTTGATGAACATTGAAACCCGGAGAAAAGCTGAGTTTACTTAAATCGGGTTGAATGACATCAATCGTCCAGGGATATTTTAAAGTGGTATCTTTAAATGTAACCTGACCGGTAAACACATGACAAGTATCGAGGGTGTAGGATTTTGTGTAATCAACTACAGGATAAGTAGAGGCTTTATAAGTCTTTGTTGTTAGGTGGATATTGCACATTTTGTCGTATGCGCCAACGGTAAAATAATAGGTCTTCGAAACTTTAGATGTATCTCCTTTAAATGTTAGCTGGGCTTTGCTCTCGCGAACTGAATTCTGTACATTAAACGTTGAATTCGGAAAGCCATAATCGTAAAATAATACTGTTGTATCTGCCAGGGTTTGATAAGGAAGTGAAATGTCGTCTTTGGCAGTGATATCAAAACTGTAATTGTTTGAACAGATATTCAAATCTGGTGTAGTTGGGTTGCTGACAAAGTATGGAGGATAGTTTTTTGGGTTGACTTTAGGCTGTATCATAAAGTCGCGGCTCACTGCACCCATTTCTTTCCAGACATTGTTGATTTTTTTGAATTCGCGAATTTTAATTCGGATGTAGGCCATATCTGTATTGGTCGGAGTTGTTATGATGGTGCAAACATTGTTGTCAAAATAAAAGCCCCTTGGTGGTTTTGCATTGGGTAATGCCCTGCATTCTGTATAGCCGGGATTAGGAGGACAGTATGGTGTTAACGGAATGGTATAACTATAGCCCAGGTTGTATAAGATGGGTGTATTGTAATTGGTTAAAACCGGTTCAATAGAGAAAGCCAAAGAATCGGAACCATCTGCATCTTTTGGTCCTGGTGAGTAGGAGAGAGGCTGATTGAGACTGGCATAAAACTTAGGCTCCATGCTGAATCTCGGAGAACTGTTACTGACAGTTGAGTCGCAGATATTGATGCTGGCTTCGTTGTAATACATGCCTGTGCCATGAGTGTTTGTGCGATTGTCTCTGCCCCCTTGTCTTATAGCAACATTAACGTTACAATAGGCATTGCTGATAAATCCAGAATACGAACCTGAATTGAAATCAATGGTGCCTTCGTAAATATGTTTCTCAAATCCTGCATTGCCAACACCATTTTTGATATTACAAGGATTGTCACAAGTATCATTGATTTTTTCAATAGATACACGTGTCATATTGATGGATTGGTTAAGATTACCGGCAAATACATAGGTGTTCAGACTGGTCAGTGGGTCTGAGTCACATTCCCTGTAAACTACTGCCGTTATTTTATATTGTCTGTTGCCTGTGCGTTCGTAGTATATTTCACTTCCTGCCAGTCTTTGTGCGAAAGTGTTTGAGCAAATAAAAATCAGAAGAGTTAGTAGTAGTTTTTTCATAAACTTATAGATGATGAAAGGTTTAAAAAGGTTGTCTGCACCAATAGCAAAACAAAGTTAGATATTCCTTTAGTGTTATAAAAGTCAACCCAGAGGACTTGACTGTTCTCTGACAATCTTTGACATTGCTGTGACATCTTTAAGCTTCAAGAGATGTTCAATCCACATAGAGTACCAATCCTTTCAGATATTCTCCTTCAGGATGATATATACTAACAGGATGGTCGGCCGGCTGTGTCAGTCTGTGTAAAATTTTGACATCCCTTCCGCTTTCCAGAGCAGCTGAATAAACAGTTTGCTGAAATGTTTCTGCATCCACCACCTGTGAGCAACTGAAAGTGAACAATAGGCCACCTGGACTAACTTTTTTCATGCCTTCCATATTGAGGCGTTTGTAACCCATAATGGCGTTGTGTCTGGCACTGATGTTTTTGGCAAATGCAGGTGGATCTAAAATGACGATATCATACAATGTGTTGTCGCGTTTAAAAAACTGAAAAGTATCTTCGGCATAGCTTTCAAAATTCTGTGCACCATTGCTATTCAGTTCCATGTTTTTGCGAAGCGTTTCAATTGCGTTTTTCGAAACATCCACTGAATCCACTTTTAAAGCGCCATTTGCCAGAGCATATACTGAAAATCCACCTGTGTATGCAAAAGTATTGAGTACAGACTTGCTTTTGGAATATCGTCCCAATAAGGCTCTGTTATCTCTTTGGTCTAGGAAAAATCCTGTCTTTTGTCCGCTGACCCAATCGACGTGAAATTTAAATCCATTTTCCATGACCAGTCCATCAGCAGCCTCGCCCCAGATTAAACCATTTTGAGCTTCACTTACTGCTCCATGCAAGGTCTCCTTACTTTTGTCGTAAATAGCTTTAAGTTCTTTTCCAAGTACAGATTTTAATGCTTCGGCTATTGTATCCAGGTGAAGGTATATACCGCTGGTATGACATTGTATCACGGCAGTTCCGGCATAATAGTCTATAATCAAACCCGGCACTCCATCACCTTCTCCATGCATCAGTCTGTAACAATTGGTAGTGGCGCTGTCTGTATATCCCAGTCTTTGGCGCAACTGAAAAGCTTTGCCAATTGTATCTTTCCAGAACAGGGTATCAATATCTCGCTTTTCAAAACTGATGATTCTGACAGCTATGCTTCCGTGCTGAACATAACCGGTGCCCAGATAGCGACCATTGATATCGTTTATTTCAACGATGGTTCCTTCTTCCGTTTTACGGATTTCCTCAGTCAGCGCTCCACTGAAAACCCAGGGATGTCTTCTTTCCAGCGATTTTTCCTTTCCGGGTTTTAGTCTTAATACAGGATATTTTGTCATGGGTTTGCAAAGTTCTGACTTTTGTCACCAAATGACTGCATTTTTTTATCTATATTTGTTATTTGTTTTGAAACTGTTATTGTGTTTAAAGTCGTGTTAAAGATTGCAACGTTTTTTGTATTCATGTGTCTTAGTATACAGGTAAGTGCCCAGGACGAACTGGAAAGCCACTTAAAAAGTGATTATATGGCCATGTTGAAACGCTATCATGCATATTCTAAAAGATCCAATGATGCCGGTATAGATTTGCGTTTCGTAAGAATTGCTATTGAGCCTGACATGAACAATGGTGCAATCATCGCCGGAAAAGTCGATTTTAAATTTGTTTCAAAATTGAATTACACATTTCTGGAACTGGATTTAAGAAAGGAACTGATAGTAGATAGTGTCAGATATCATGGAAACAAATTGTTTTTTGTCCATACCTCCGACCATCTTTTGCGCATCAATTTCACCTCTTCGCTTCCGGCCAATACCCTCGATTCTGTAAGTGTTTACTACCACGGAAATCCTGATATGAGCACCAGAGCGTATTCTAGAAATGTCAATATCAGTGGCCCGAATATTTCTACGCTTTCTCAACCTTATGGAGCGCATTACTGGTGGCCTTGCAGGGAAAATCTGATAGATAAAATTGATTCTCTTGAAGTCTTGCTGACCGTGGATACGCCCTATTATGCAGTATCCAATGGCAAATTGCTGAATGTTGAAACCATTGGTGCTAAAAGAACTTTTCAATACAGTCACAGTTATCCCATCGCTACTTATCTGGTTGCTGTGTCGTTTTCAAAATATGTCAAGTACTCCGAACAAATGACGCTTGGAAGTACAGGTGAAAACTTAGAGCTTATTCACCATGTATTTCCTCACAATGATAATATAGACAACCGAAACCGAACTGCAGCTACCAAACCAATCATGCATCTGTTCGACAGTTTGTTTGGTGAGTATCCTTTTGCTGATGAACACTATGGCCATGCGCAGTTTTCATGGAGCGGAGGTATGGAACATCAAACCATGAGTTTTATGACCAATTTCAATTACGATTTGGTGGCACACGAACTGGCGCATCAATGGTTTGGTGA
>CAUJCT010000040.1 GCA_963169345.1 Bacteroidota bacterium | reverse complement strand
GATAAACTTTGATATTCTCATATTTTATATCTCGAAGCGTCTATATCGCTTCCGTAGGCGTCGTCGATTTATCGCGACGCTCAACAAAGGTTAAGTCGTATTGCTTCGCTGTTATGTCGTTATGTCGTAATGTTAACCGACAAACTTAAAGATTCACTTATTCTATGTCTCGAAGCATCATTGTCGCTTCCGTAGGCGTCGTCGAATTATCGCGACGCTCAACAAAGGTTAAGTCGTATTGCTTCGCTGTTAAGTCGTCGAGTCGTTTAGTTGTTAAGTCGAATAGCTTGCCGGTACATTAGAAATTAATCCTCAATCCAAGTCCCGTAGGGGCGGCGCTTTCATAGTAAGGATTATGGAGCACGAAACAAAGTCCCAGAGGGGCGGCGGTTTCATGTAAATATGTTAATTCGTAGGAAAGGCTGAATAGCTGAATTGATTCGCGGTAGAGTGGATGCGAGATAGAATGGCGGGATAGTTGGGATGATGAATTGTGAAGAGCACAAAACTAAGTTTTTATCAACAACGGATAAAAAGGTGTATTAATGTATTATTTTTGCGCAAAACAGAGAGGAGAGAATTGGAAAACTTTATTGTTTCAGCAAGAAAATACAGACCATCGGTCTTTGATGATGTTGTAGGTCAGAAGCACGTTACAGAAACACTTTTGAATGAAATCAACAGCAATCATCTTGCTCAGTCATTTCTTTTCACTGGTCCGAGAGGTGTTGGAAAAACCACCTGCGCCAGGATTCTTGCAAAACTCATCAATCAAAAGGAAAACGACGATCCAAATCAAGATTATGCTTTTAATATTTTTGAGATGGATGCTGCTAGTAACAACTCTGTAGAAGACATCAGGAATTTAAATGAGCAGGTAAGAATTCCACCACAAGTTGGCAATTACAAAGTGTACATTATAGACGAGGTGCACATGCTTTCATCTTCGGCTTTCAATGCTTTTTTGAAAACGCTTGAAGAGCCTCCTAAATATGCCATTTTCATATTAGCAACAACAGAGAAGCATAAAATTTTGCCAACTATATTATCCAGATGTCAGATCTTTAACTTCAAGCGTATCCAGGTTAAGGACATGGTTGAGCATCTTAAAAAGATAGCTGACAAGGAAGGCATACCTGCAGAAGACGAAGCACTTCACTTAATAGCTGAAAAAGCTGACGGAGGATTGAGAGACTGTTTGTCTATGTTCGACCAGATGGTTAGCTATTGCAATGGGCATATCACTTACGCCAAAGCAGTAGAAAATCTGAACATCCTTGACAGAGATTACTATTTTAAAATAACCGATTCCATTTTATCTCAAAATATTTCTGAAGTTTTAAATTACTTTGATGAAGTGGTCAACAAAGGTTTTGACGGACAATTGTTGCTCAATGGGATGAGTGAGCATTTCAGGAATCTGATGGTATGTAAAGACCAGAGCACTGTACATCTTTTAGATGTTGGTGAAGTGCACAAAGCCAAATACCATATTCAATGTCAGCAAACGGATATGTCATTTTTATTGAATGCATTAAACATCAATAATCAGTTTGACATTGAATTTAAAAACAGTAAAAATCCGAGACTTCATATTGAGTTAGCTTTAATGAAGTTGTGTCATATCAGAAGCATACTCAACAATGCCATTACTTTAGAAGAACTAAAAAAAAAAGTGATGACTTCATAAAGAGGAGGCTTGAAGAAAGAAATAAGAAAGCCCCTACCCTTCCTGTTCATGCAATAAAGAAACCAGAGTTAGCAGACAAGAGTTTTGCTCTGCCGAAAATTCCAAAAAAACACGATTTAGTTATTCCGCCAGTACAGCTTTCCATTGCGGAGATAGTTGAAGAAGCGGACAAAGCCATTTTGGAAAAAGAATATGAAAAAGAGGAAGAAATAGAATTACAACCATCTGAGCCAAGTCGTATTTATCCTGTTTTAACAGTAGATGAAGTAATCAAAGCAAATGCACAGTTTGCAGAGAAGCAAAAAGTATCTCTGATTTCACTGATTAAACTTTTAATTCCGGCACTTGATCAGAAACAGGTTGTCATTACGCTGACCAAGCAACAAGAAGAGTTCATAGGAGAATTAAAAATAGAATGGCAGGCCTTTTTACGACAGTATTTTAATGACAGAGGCATAACAATTTTGATAAGAATAGACGAGCAAGCTGAAACCAAAAGGCAAGCCTATACACCATCCGAGCAATTTCAGGAGATGCTGGATGATCATGAGAATTTCAGGAAACTTGTACAGCTTTTTAAATTAAAACTTAAGCAATAGCAATGAAAAGCGGTTATATTTTCGTTTTTCTTTTACTTTACAATTGCATCATTCATTTACCATTTTTGAATTTACCACCATGTGGATCGCATGTTTGGAGGCAGTGTAACACATTAGCCATGAGCCGGAATTTCGCGAATGAAAGCATGAACATACTTGAACCGCGGATTGACAGGAGGAATGAAAGCAATGGCATTACCGGCTCTCATTTTCCGTTATATGAATGGGGATTAGCAAGTATTTATAAAGTGAGCGGCGAGCACAATGTCGTGCATAGGTTGTTTAGTCTGGTGAGTAGCACATTTGGATTATTAGCTTTATTTCTCATTGTAAGGCAGCTTGGACACAATTGGAAAACAGGGTTATTTGCAAGTTTGATATTGAGCAGTATTCCACAAATCTATTACGATGGAATCAATGCCATGCCAGATATTTTGGCTCTGAGTTTATCCCTTTTTTCAGGATTTTTCATTCTAAAAAATTCAAGTACGAGTAGTTTCAGATACTGGCTTTTAGCGTTTATTACAGCCAGTTTAGGAGGATTAGTTAAGTTTCAATTTTTAATCATCCCTTTTTCCTTTTTATTTTATTCTAACTTTAGAAGCAGAGTATTCAGGATAAATTTAGCAAGTTTAATTTTAGCAATTGTGCCCATTATTATTTGGTACAACTATGCACAAAGATTGACTGCTGCAAACAATTTAAAAGAATATGGACTTTGGATAAAACCAATAGAATTGCAGAGAATTTTTGAAACAATTATTCAAAATATATTTTCAGACTTACCCGAATTGATTATAGGCTGGCCTTTGACATTTACGTTGCTTGTATTGAGTATTCGTTATAGAAAAACGATTCATAAAATGCAATATGCCAGTATATATGGTGCATGGATAATTACATTTTCGGCATTTTATGGACTAGCAATTGAAAGAATGGGACATCACCCCTATTATTTTATCAGCATCATTCCATTGTTCCCATTGATTTTAGTGGAGTTGGTAAGTATCAACAGAGTAAGAAACGCCCTACTAATTGCAGTATTTTTCAGCAACCTGTTATGGACTTTCATACGAATCATTCCATCCAGATGGCAAGACAGTCAAATGCAGATACCCAGGACATTTATTTCTGGCCAACAACTTCAGGAATTAAAAGCACATATCCCAAAATCAGATTTATATATTATCGGGCCGGATATATCAGGATGTATATATTTTTATTTCACAGAAACGAAAGGATATTCATTTGAGAAAGCGAGTGAGTTAATAGAAATGAATCCTGAAAACAATGAAGAATTGGCGATAGATAAAATGATCAGAAACGGCGCAAAAGTTTTAATTTGCGGAGACAGGAAAACGGTGGAACCGATATTAGAAATGAGTGGAGGTTGGCATCTTTACAAGGATTTGGGAGAATTCTCCATTTGGAGTCACCAGTAGGATAACTTTTACAATAATTTACGATTATTGTCGTTAAATTCGCCGACAATAATAAAGATTTACAGTGTCGATACGCGTAGAAAATCTAACAAAGACTTACAAAAAGCAGAATGCCATCGATCATATTTCTTTCGAAATATCAAGCGGAGAAATAGTTGGTTTTTTAGGTCCAAACGGAGCTGGAAAAACCACGACGATGAAGATACTCACAGGCTATATTCCACCAACATCAGGCAAAGCATTTGTCAACGATATGGATGTTGAAGTACAATCATTGAGTGTCAGAAAACAGATAGGCTATTTACCTGAACACAATCCATTATATATGGATATGTATGTAAAGGAATATTTACAATTTGCAGCATCAATATATAAAGTTGCAAATCCGGGCATGCGTGTAAAAGAGATGATAGGTATAACAGGATTAGAAGTTGAGCAAAACAAAAAGATTGGACAACTTTCTAAAGGTTACAGACAAAGGGTTGGATTAGCTCAAGCGATGATACACAATCCATCGGTATTGATTTTAGATGAACCTACAAGTGGACTTGACCCTAATCAGATTATAGAGATCAGGAATTTGATTATCAACCTGGGTAAAGAGAAAACTGTTTTGTTATCTACCCATATTATGCAGGAAGTTGAAGCGATGTGCAGCAGAGTGATGATTGTAAACAAAGGAAAAATTGTTGCCAATGGAAAAACAAATGAGCTGAAGCAGATTTTCGGCAAGGGACAATCATTGCAGGCAACATTTAACAAAACATTGAATAAGTTTCAATTGGATGAATTATCAGCTATTGGCCAGGTTCAGTCAGTCAATGATAACACCTATACAATCAGTTCGGAAATGGAAGAAGAGCAATTGAAGTCGAGTGTATTCAATTTTGCTGTTAAGCAACAAATGATATTAACGGAGATGAAGATGATAGAGCATTCGTTAGAAGAAATATTTAAAAACGTAACAAGGAGCAATGTTTAGCATATTAAGAAAAGAGATTCGCAGTTTTCTAAGTTCGCTGATAGCCATTATTGTTATTGTGGTATTTTTAATAGCGAATGGATTATTTTTATGGGTATTTAAGGAAACGAATATATTGGATCAGGGTTATGCCAATATAGACCCATTATTTGAGTTAGCACCAATTATTTTCATTTTCCTTATTTCGGCGATTACGATGCGTTCATTTAGTGAGGAAAAGAAAAATGGCACATTTGAAACATTAACTACTAAGCCGGTAACGGATATTTCGATTATTCTTGGTAAATACTTTGCCGGATTGATAATCGTCTTATTTTCGATTTTACCTACTCTTATTTATTATATCACAATTGACAAGTTAGCATTTCCGGAAGGCAATGTAGATACTGGTGCCATGTGGGGCAGTTATATGGGATTGGTTATGTTAAGTGCAGGATATGTTTCGATAGGAATGTTTGCGAGTGTCATTACCGACAATCAGATTGTTTCCTTCATTGTCAGTATGTTTTTATGCTTTTTCTTTTATTCGATGTTTGAATATCTGAGTTCATTTGATTTTTTAAAGAAGTCGGAGTTTTACATAGAATGGCTGGGCATCAATCACCACTACAGAAACATCAGCAGAGGTGTAGTAGACACAAGGGATATTATCTATTTCCTTAGTTTAATTGTATTTTTTATCTGGTTAACTAAAATTATTTTCAATAGCAGGAAATGGTAAAAGAGAAAAAGCAAAAAAGAGGTTATAAGCAACAATCCATAATAGAGTTTGTCCTATTGGTTGTCGCTATAGTGATAGTCAATATACTGGCTTCACAATATTATAAGAAGTTCGATTTAACTAAAGAAAAGCGATTCACACTATCGACCACCACGACTGATTTGGTCAAGAAAGTTGATGACAGAATGTTTTTCAAAGTGTATCTAGAAGGTGACAATTTATCCAGTAAGTTCAAAAGATTGCGCACAGCAACGCTGGATATGCTGAGCGAATTAAGAGAGTTAAGCGGCAATAAAATAGATTACGAATTTGTTGATGTATTTAAAGATAAGGACGACAAAGAAAAAGCTGAAATAATCAAGCAATTAAGTCAAAAGGGAGTCATGTATTATAATGACATGGAACTTGAGACCAATCAGCAAAAACGCAATTTGATTTTACCTTCAGCCGAAGTCACTTATGGAGCCAACAAGGAGTATGTGGTCAATTTGCTAAACACAGAGATGGGTCGAGCAGAAGAAACTGCAATAAATAAATCCATCGAAGATTTAGAATACAACATTGCCAATGCGATACGAAAGTGCATTATAAAAGAACCTAAAAAACTGGCATTTTTATTTGGACATGGTGAACCAGAAGAAGCAAGAATGGACGAAATGTTGAGTTCATTGAGTGAGAATTACAGTATAGACCGAGTATTTTTCAATCTTGGAGATGAAAATTATCTGAGACAGTTTTCATATCTGGCAGACCAATACAAAGACTATGATACATTAGGTAAAATGATTGTGTTGAAGTCGATAGCGATGCTCAAGAATTACGATGGGGTTATTATTGTAAAACCTACAGAGCCACTCAACAGTAATGAAGCATTTATACTCGATCAATATATCATGAACGGCGGAAAGACTATATGGATGGTAGATCCGTTAATGGCAGAGCACGACAGTATGAGGAAATACAGTAAGGCTTATTTTCCAGATTACAACAATGAATACATGCGATCATTGTTATTCAATTACGGTGTAAGGTTAAATTCCAATTTATTACTGGATCAAAGATGCAATGATATAGTACTGAGTGACCCTACCCGACCAGGCAAGTTGGTACCATTTGCATGGGTTTATTATCCGATACATGTATTCAAAGACAATAAGCATCCGATTGTAAAGAATCTTGAGGCCGTTTGGATGAGGTATTGTGGCACTTTAAAGCCAATAAGCAGAAAAGGGCTGAATGTTACAAATCTATTGTTAAGTAGCGATAAAACTAAGATTCAAGAGGCTCCTGCTTATGTTGATTTGAGTATAGTTGCCAGTAATTTTGATCCTAAGTATTTGCAATCCTTCAAATCAGGGACACAGGTAACTGGCGTTTTATTAGAGGGTGAATTCAAATCATTTTTCAGGAGACCGGACAAGATTTATCAATATCCAATTACGGAGCAGATTGCTAAAAACAGTATGATTGTAATTTCGGATGGAGACATTGGCTTAAACGATATAAAGCGCAGCACCGGAGAGATATTTCCAATGGGATATGACAGAGAAACCAAGCGAAATTTTGCCAATAAAAAATTCCTTTTAAATTGTTTTGATTATTTATTTGACGAGAGTGGATTGATTGAAATAAGGACAAAAGAGATTGAATTGCGTTTATTAGATAAAGCACGTATCAGCGAGCCAAAACAAGAAGGAGACATGATGAGTGAAAAGACTAAATGGCAGCTTATCAACACTGTAGTCCCTGTAATAGCAGTCATTCTGTTTGGATTGATCAATTCAATATACAGACGCTGGAAGTATACCAGGTAGAACTGAGACAGGAAAGACCTCGGGGACTGTATAGAATTTCACTCATACAAAATGCTAAATAGAACAAGTTCTGTTGGCAGATTTGTTTATTTTGGAGTACGTTTGCATTTTATTTCTAAATTTTGACAACAAAAGAAGACAAATCGATGATAGCCGATAGGCTCAATCGCATTTCAGAATCAGAAACCATAGCAATGGCGAAATTGGGTCGTGCATTGAAGGCAGAGGGTAAAGATGTCATCAGTTTGAGTTTTGGAGAGCCTGATTTTTTCACACCCGACCATATTAAACAAGCGGCTATAGATGCAATCAACAACAACTTTACTTTTTACACACCAGTTGCAGGTATTCCTGAATTAAAGGATGCAATTAAGGATAAGTTTAAACGTGAAAACGGTTTAGATTACAATACAGACCAGATAGTGGTAAGTACTGGTGCGAAAAACTCTATAATGAACGCCGTTTTATCATTGGTGAATCCAGGTGATGAAGTAATAATACCACGTCCATTTTGGGTGAGTTATGCAGATATGGTGAATTTGGCAGAGGGAGTAGCTGTTTATTTAGATACTGATGTTAACAGCGCTTACAAAATAACTCCTGCCCAATTAGAAGCGGCAATAACTCCAAAAACAAAGCTTTTTATGTTCAGCAGTCCGAACAATCCAAGCGGTATGGTTTACTCGTACGAAGAGTTGAAGGCATTAGCGGACATATTTGAAAAACACCCGCACATCTATATCATCAGTGATGAAATATACGAGCATATTAATTTTGTTGGGAAGCATCACAGTATAGCCCAATTTGGTACATTAATTAACCGCACTGTAACTGTTAACGGATTATCAAAAGCATTTTCAATGACAGGATGGAGAATTGGATACATTGGTGCACCTAAAGACATAGCTTATGCCTGTGAAAAATTGCAAAGTCAGTTTACCAGTGGTACAAATGCCATTGCACAACGCGCGGCTATAGCAGCATTGACCGGAGATATGACGCCAACTTTTACGATGCGTGAAGCATTTTTGAAGAGACGTAATTTATGTTATGACATTTTAAAAGACATAGATGGTATGAAATTGAACATGCCGGATGGCGCTTTTTATTTATTTCCGGATATCAGTTCATACTTTGGTAAATCCCATAATGGTCATACAGTTAACAATTCTCAGGATTTATGTATGTATTTACTCAATCAGGTATATGTTGTTACAGTTGCAGGTTCGGCATTTGGGAATGACAATTGTTTAAGATTTTCGTATGCAACAAGTGAAGAGAATCTTGTCAAAGCTATGAATAGAATAAAAGAAGCATTAAGTTTGTTGAAATAAATGATAGGAGCCTTTAGAGATAAGAAAGTACTAATAGTTGGCGATGTAATGGTAGATGCCTATATAATTGGCAAGACCGACAGATTGTCTCCTGAGGCGCCGGTACCGGTGGTTAACATAGAGCGATTAGAAAACAGACTTGGAGGAGCGGCTAATGTCGCATTAAATGTCACTGCTTTGAATGCGCAACCTTTATTATGTTCGGTAATTGGTATGGATAAAGAAGGTGATGATTATTTAAGAATAATGCTAGAAAAAGGTCTGGATACATCGGGTATAGTGAGATCGGCAGGACGAAAGACGACTACCAAAACCAGAATTTTAGGCAATCATCATCAATTATTGAGATTAGACAACGAAGTTACTCATGATTTAAGTCCTGAAGAAAACAAATTGCTCATTGACGCATTTAAAAAACACATCAGCAATTGTGATGTAGTTGTATTAGAAGATTACAATAAAGGCGTTTTAAATGAGAACAACATTCCTGAGTTGATTTCGATAGCCAGATCCTTAGATAAGCCGGTTACAGTTGACCCAAAACTGAAGAATTTTCTGGCTTATAAAGGAGTGACCTTATTTAAGCCTAATTTAAAAGAGATAAAGGAAGGCTTAAAATCGGACAAGAATTTAAAGGAAAAGTCCAATTTAAAAGAAGCTGTTAACGAATTACACAAGGCACTGGGAAATGAGATGACCATGGTAACCTTGAGTGAAGATGGAGTTATGATTACAAATCACAAGGACTTTGAATTTATACCTGCGCATTTCAGAAACATTTCAGATGTAAGTGGAGCCGGAGACACTGTAATAAGTGTAGCGTCCTTATGTATAGCATGTGGATTTGATATGCATTTAACTGCAGAATTATCCAATTTAGCCGGAGGACTAGTTTGTGAAGAAACCGGTGTAGTGCCTATAAATATTGAAAAATTGGACAAAGAGTCACAGTATTTAAAGAAAGAAAGTCATTGAATATAAAGAGAAATCTTACCCTTTTTATTTTTAAGAATGAGGAAAAAATACTCAGGGGTTTGAGGTTTTTCTCCATACTGTCTTCACTGATGGTTATTGTGATGATGGTATACCGGTATGGCTTTAACCATTCAAGAGAAAATTTAGATTTAATCATTTTCATTTCCAGATTTTTCTATCTGGTTTTTATATTCAACTATTTTATAAAATTAATAGTTGCCAAAGACAAGTTGAGTTATTTATCCAATAATGCATTTGAAGGAATTCTGATATTATTGGTTTTATACGATGGAATAAGTTATTTTCTTTTTGGGCATCCATTACTGGAAAAGCTTCTAAGTCAATTAGGCATAGAAAACTACAGAGCGATTTATCATTTTTTTATACAATTTTTCTTATTGTTTTTTGTCTCAATTGAGTTAATCAAATCCATCAACTCTGTTTACACTTCAAAATTAAAACCCACTACCCTATTTATATTTTCATTTATCATTTTGATATTAGGAGGAGGGCTATTGTTAACATTACCGGGATTTAATTCGACAGGACAATATTTAAATTTTATTGATGCAGTATTTACCAGTGGAAGCGCGAGTTGTGTTACAGGATTGGTGGTAGTAAATACTGCCAATTTTTTCAATATTAAAGGACAACTGATAATTTTGATGCTTATACAATTAGGTGGTATTGGCATATTAACATTTGCCTCCTTTTTTGCATCTTTTGTAAAGAAGGGGATTGGAGTAAAGCATCAGATTGCCATGAATGAATTGTTGGATTCGGAGAATATCAGCGGTTCCTATTTTCTGATAAAGAGAATTCTCGTTATGACTTTTATTATAGAGGCCTTAGGAGCCATCGGTATTTATATGTTATGGGGAGATTATCATTTTAACAGTTTAGGGGAAAAGGTATATGCATCAATATTTCATAGCATTTCAGCTTTTTGTAACGCTGGATTCAGTACATTAGAATTTAATTTTGAAACACCATTAGCAACAGAGTTGTACATGCTTCATATTTTTGTTGGAGTTATTATTTTTCTTGGTGGATTAGGGTTTCCTGTATTGAGAGACGTTTTCTCTCCTGCTATGCTGAGAGACCGTTTATTGCACCCATGGAAAACCTGGAAGTTGAGTACAAAAGTATCTATATATACCAGTATTATTTTGATAGCTCTGGGCATGGCTGCGTTCTATTTCATGTACGCCAGGGAAAAGTTTCCTGACAAAGGGCCTATAGCGATGATAGGGATTACCTTTTTTCAGTCAGTCAATTTAAGAACCAGCGGATTTAACAGTATTAATCTAGAAAATTTACCGAATGCTTTATTGTTGATCAGCATATTTCAAATGTTTATCGGAGCATCTTCAGCGTCTACAGGTGGTGGTATCAAGACCAGTACATTTGTCGTTATGATGGTAGCGGTAATTGGCTCCATTAGAGGTAAGAAGCAGATGTCTATCAGCAACAGAACTATTTCAGTGGAGTTGATTTACAAAGCATTTGCCGTGGTTATATTTTCAGGATTATTTGTATTGTTAATTATAACCTTATTAACCATTACCGATCCACAAATAGCACCAATCAGATTGGCTTATGAAGCAGTGTCTGCATTTGCAACTGTTGGTTTAAGTACAGGTATAACGGCAGGTATATCAGATGCCGGTAAAGTAATACTAACTATTGCGATGTTTATCGGTCGAGTGGGTATTGTTACCTTGGCATATTCATTAAGCACAAGAGCAATAGCAGCGGATTACAAATATGCCACCACTCACATGAATATTGGTTAATCAGGGTTTGTAACCACTTTTCTGAAGAATAGCTTCAGCATTGCCATCATTCATAAGTTTACTTAAAGACACATCAGAATTTTCATTCATATATTGTCTGACAGCCATCCAACCTGCAAATCGGCCAATCATTGCCGGAGCTTGTTCCGGAACACCGGCAGCCTGAGTTCGAGGTCCTTCCCTAACGAGTTTTTCGAAGTTACGTCTTTCGGTATCGTATAGATATTTTTCTTTAACTATAAACGACCAGATATTATGCTCTTCTTTCTGGCACCATTCAAATTCCTGTTTTGTCATGCCAATTTTAATATAATCCGGCACATTTGGGCACATGGCATCAATGAAATACAATAACTTACCATAATAAATCATTTCATCGATGAAGTTTTTATTTCTATGTGTTTTTACGAATAGATCATTTGCATGCGCCATCATGTGATTTGGCACGATGGATTCGGGGATTAAAATTTTTCTCCAGTATTTTTCAATTTCAGCATAGTCGTAATATTTGAAATCACTACCCATGTGCATATCAAGCGCAATGCCGATATAATCCTGACCAACGGGGTTCATGTAGAAACTAAAGTTAGATGTATATGTAACGATTGTTGGAATTTTCTCCTCCGGAAAATAGTATTTAAAATGTTTATAGGCATCGGTCAATTGAGCTTCATAAGTTTGGAAATTACCATATTTAGCCTTGACAAGATCGTAGACTTTTTTAACATTGACATCTGTTTTATAAAGCATCAGCTGATTAAATGCCATTGCTGGAGAATCGGGAGCGAATCCTAGTATACCCATAGTATAATCACTGATGAAGTAAGGATATTTAGCAGTAAACTCCACCAGGTTATTCATTTTATTTTCGAATAAATCGGTTTCAAAATGTCTGATATCGAGTTGAACATTGACATCAGAAACGTCCACATCCAAGCGATTTCCTCCGCAGGATGTGAACAATAAAATAAGAAATAGCGCAAATGCTTTAGCAGTGAATTGGAAAATTTTGTTCATTTTTGTGCAAATAAAACATTAATTGGTATGAAATTAACGACAAAGTATTCACTTTTATTGATGTTGTGTGTGACATTTTCAATTCAGGCTATAGCACAGGATGACAGAGATTTCAGACTTGGATTCAAAATTATTCCGGGAGTTGACTGGGTAAAAGCGAGAACAAACAATGTCATTAAAGATGGCACCGGTATTGGATTTTCATTTGGTTTGATGTCGGACATCAGACTTGCAGACAATTATTATTTTAGTCCTGAAATATTGGTTACATCTATGTCCAACAAAATAAAAATGAAGGACACTACGGTTTTCACTTTACCTGGTGATGCTTACAATAAAGTCAGCTATAAATACAATCTCAAATACATTGAACTCCCATTAACATTTAAATTCAGAACAAACGAAAGTGGTGGAATGCGTTATTGGGGACAGTTTGGAATAGCTCCGGGATTTATTATTGGAAGTAATCTATCAACTCTAGCCAGTCCAATAGGTTCATCCAAAGCATTTCCAACGGATGAGAAGTACATACCAAACGACAAAGAAAATGATCGTTTTGATTTTACTGAACATTCAGATAATATCAATGTTATCAGATGTTCGATGATTTTAGGTTTGGGAATAGAGTACAATTTAAGCGGCAATACCAGTTTTTATGGCGGTATTAGATTTAACAATGGCTTCACAGATTTTTTAGATGACAATAAATCTAAAGCTATTAACAACGTACTTGGCCTCGAGATAGGTTTATTTTTCTAGCAGACAGGGCAGTGAAGGTCATATCCTTCCGAAGGAAATGAAGATTGCATTAGCACAACTTAATTTTATAATTGCCGATTTTACTGGCAATTCAAACAAGATTATAGATTCCATTCGACGAGCCAAAGAGCAAGGTGTCGATTTGATTGTATTCAGTGAACTGGCTGTTTGTGGTTATCCTCCCGATGACTTGTTGGATTATCCTCATTTTAATGAGACATGCGAGCAAACTATACATGACATTGCCAAACATTGTGTTGGAATAACTGCAATAGTTGGAAGTCCTATGGAAAATCCGGATGAAACAGGTCGTCGTTTGTACAATGCAGCATGTATACTTTCTAATGGTACACTTCAGGATGTAGTCTATAAAACTTTATTGCCTACTTACGATGTATTCAATGAGTCCAGATATTTTGAAGTCAATGACCATTTTAAGACTGTTGAAATAGCAGGAGTAAAATCGGCCATTACTATTTGTGAGGACTTATGGCATGAGATGGACAGATTCGATTATCAGGACAATCCATTAGGTGAGTTAAAGCAATTTGAGCCACATCTTATAATTAATATTTCAGCGTCACCATTTAACAGAGACAAGATGGAAGAGCGCATGGAGGTATTAAAAAGACAGAGCAAATTTGCAGGGCGACCAATGATATATGTCAATCAGATTGGAGCACATACAGATTTAATATTCGACGGTCGTTCATGTGTAATAAATTCCAGAGGAGAAGCTGTTATGAAGCTTGGTTCATTTGAGGAAGACAATGCTGTGATTGATTTGAACGAGATTGATATAAAGTCAGGAATTGAAGAGAAAGAAGAAGATGATATTGAATATTTGCACAAAGCTTTGGTATTTGGGATACAGGATTATTTCAAAAAGATGGGCTTTAAAAAAGCAGTATTAGGGTCATCAGGAGGAATAGATTCGGCATTGGTGCAGGTTTTGGCAAGTGAGGCTTTAGGTAGTGAAAATGTCTTTGCGGTGATGCTTCCATCACAATTCAGTTCAGAGGGCAGTGTTAAAGATGCGGTAGAATTGAGTAAAAATTTAGGTAATCCGTATGAAATTATTCCGATCGAAAACGCCTTTAAAGCATTTGAAAGTGGATTATCTGGATTATTCAATGGAATGGCATTCAATGTTGCAGAAGAAAACATACAGGCCCGAAGCAGAGCTGTATTCTTGATGGGTATCAGTAATAAACTTGGCTATATTTTATTAAATACCAGCAACAAGAGTGAAATGTCTGTAGGATACTCGACATTGTATGGAGATATGTGCGGTAGTTTGAGTGTGATAGGCGATGTATTTAAAACGGATGTGTACAAGTTAGCACGTTACATCAACAGAGACAGAGAGATTCTTCCAGTAGCAATTATAGAAAAAGCACCAAGTGCAGAATTAAGACCGAATCAGAAAGACAGCGACAGTTTACCTGAATACGATATACTGGATGGTATATTAAAATTATATATTGAACATCATAAAGGTCCAAATAGTATTATAGCAGAGGGGTATGATAAAGCAGTAGTTGAGCGCGTGATAAAACTGGTCAATGGAGCAGAATACAAGCGATTTCAATCACCACCTATTTTGAGAGTTAGTCCTAAAGCATTTGGCAGAGGCCGTATAATGCCTTTAGTAAGCAGGTGGTAGAAATGAATTAAATAGTAATAGTTTTTAAAAAGTTGATAGCTTATTCTATTACTTTATATTTCACGGCACACATAGTGGAGTAGCCTCTTGCAATCAGCACCTCCCCTTTTTCACTTTTAGTATAAATATCTGCTTCGCAATAAAAAAGCAGATTACCTGCTTTGATAACGCGGCCTTTGGCGATAACAGTATCACCGACACCTGGACGCAGGTAAGCGACTTTAAGATCGGAAGTGACAGTACCCTCGCCTTCAGGCACCAGAGTATAAGCAGCAAAGCCCATTACTAAATCAGCAATTGTTGAAGTAACGCCACCATGAACAAATCCATTTTGTTGCAAATGGTGTTCCTGAAGACGGATAATACCTTCAACATAACCAGGTTCTATATCAGTCGGTTCGAATCCAACGAAATTCATAAAATGATTGACCTGCATTTTGTTGAGCACGGTCTGTTTAAAATGTGGGTTTTTGGGTTGAAATTCCATATTAGAAAATGAGTTCCTCCAGAGCGCTTTTAAGTTCACCAAGCGTTTTGCGGTCATTAGATTTTTGGGCAATTATAATCCCGGCTTCATAAGTGACAATGGCCTTATCGTTTTCACCGACAGTTTCATAAAGTTTTGCCAATTGATAATACACAGGCAGATACTCAGGTTCTTGAGCATTTAAAGTCGACAATACCTCTATAGCTTTAAAGTGGTTATTTTCGGACATCAATTCCATAGCCAAAGCATATTGAAGAAAGATGTCATTTGGGTTATCGTTAAGCAGGGTTTCAATCTGAGCCTTCCTATCCATTTATCATTTGTTGATTACTTTGCAAAACTCATTTTTTCTTAGGACATTTTATACTTAATTTTGCAAAATAATTTAAGAGCGATTCATGAAAATTTTAGTGTGCATGAGTGTGGTTCCAGACACAACCACAAAAATCACTTTCACAGACAACAATACAAAGTTTAATTCACAAGGAGTGCAATTTATCATTAATCCATACGATGAATTATCACTTACAAAAGCTTTAGAAATTGCGGAGCAGCATTCAGGAACTGTTACAGTTGTGAATGTTGGATTAGCCGATGCAGATGCTGTTATACGCAAAGCATTGGCGATTGGTGCAAATGATGCCATCAGAATCAACGCTGAGCCAAAAGATGCTCAGTTTGTAGCGGAGCAGATAGCTGCGATAGTTAAAGCAAATGGATATGATTTGGTATTGACAGGAAGAGAGAGTATAGATTACAATGGCGGTATGGTGTGCAGTTTACTTGGTGCACTGTTGGATTGGCCTTCTGTAAACGTTTGTGCTAAGATGGTCTATAATGATGGTAAAATTGAGTTTGAGAGAGATATAGATGGTGGCAGACAGACTGTAGTGAGCAATTTACCGGTAGTAGCCAGTGCACAGAAAGATTTATGTGAACCAAGAATTCCAAATATGAAAGGCATTATGGCGGCGCGTACCAAACCACTTCAGGTTGTTGAACCTGCACAAGTTGAGGTAGCGAGCAGCTATGAGGCATTTGAGTCACCAGCAGCAAAACAGGCTGTGAGAATGATTGATGCAGAGAATGCAGGTCAATTGATTGATATTTTAAAGAACGAAGCAAAAATTATTGCATAATAACGATTAAAGAAGAATTAGAAATGACTGGTATATACGCAGAAAATTCAGAAGGACAATTTAAGAAAGCCGTTTTAGAGGCTGCATCATACGCATCACAGATTGGTAATGGACAAATCGTAGCAGTTTGTGTTGGTCAACCCAATGCCGGTGAAGCAGATAAATTAGCACAATATGGTGTCAATAAACTGATATGTATAGAAGGCATATCAGCATTTGATGCTCAGGTTTATGGCAAGGAGATTGCCAATGTTTTAATCAATCAAGGTGTCAATCAGGTGGTATTTGCCAATACTTATGAAGCCAAATCAGTTGCTCCGAGAGTATCGGTAATAATGAATGCATCAATGGCTAGCAATGTGATTGAATTGCCTGAGACAAGCAATGGATTTAAGGTTAAGAGAGGCGTATTTTCAGGAAAAGGATTTGCCTATGTAACATTAGACAAAGCAAACAAAGTGATTGCAATCACTCCAAACAGCACCGAATTAAAGAAACAGGCAACTAGCATACAAATTGAGACAATTCAAAGCAGCGGCTCAGCAGGCTCTACTACCATAACATCTACTACAAAAGCAGGAGGTAAAATTCCACTTACAGAAGCAGAGATAGTAGTATCAGCAGGAAGAGGCATGAAAGGTCCTGAGAACTGGGGAATGGTTGAAGAATTAGCTGAAATTTTAGGTGCTGCAACAGCATGTTCAAAACCTGTTTCAGATATGGGATGGCGCCCACATGGAGAGCACGTTGGGCAGACCGGAATAACTATAAAACCAAATTTGTATATTGCAATAGGCATTTCAGGTGCTATTCAGCATTTAGCCGGAGTTAGCAGCAGTAAAGTGATTGTAGCTATTAATAAAGACCCAGAAGCACCATTTTTCAAAGCAGCAGACTATGGTATAGTTGGAGATGCATTTGAGGTATTGCCAAAATTGATTTCAGCGGCCAAAGCAGCGAAGAACTAAATTAGAAAAATTTGACACGCGTAGAACTGGATATATATGGAATAGCACCTTCTCAGATTAAGGGGTCGTATAGTTTAATTCTAAGCGAGACGAATGGCGATCGCAAATTACCGATTATAGTTGGTCAATTTGAAGCTCAAGCTATTGCAATTCCACTTGAGGGTATCAATACTGAGCGTCCATTGACACATGATTTGTTTGTCGTATTGGGTAAAAAACTAAATTTTACTGTATCCGAAGTTTTCATTCACCAACTCAAAGAAGGGGTTTTTTACGCTTCATTGATTTGTGAGACTATGGAAGAAAAGATTACGATTGATTGCAGAACAAGTGACGCCATTGCAATAGCTGTCAGATATAACTGCCCTATCTTTACCACTGAAGATATCATGGATCAAGCAGGAATTGTACTGGAAGAGTCTGAATTAGAAAAGCCCGGTCGAGATAAAAGTGATGAGCCACCAGTAGGTGCAGAAAAGAATCTGGTTAATAAATTCAAGGGAAAATCCATAGACGAATTAGAGCAAATGTTAGATGAAGCATTAAGGAATGAAGATTATCTTAAAGCTGCACAAATTCGTGATGAAATTGACAAACGCAAGTAAACTGAGTTGACTTCAGTTCGTCTTGAAAACTACTTTTAGGCAAAACAATAAATAATGAATTTTATGAATTCGAATCCTTTGCACAAAATTCAATTTCCGGGACTACTACTAACATTAAGTGTTTTGTTCTTTTCGTGTTCTTATAAACCTGAAAAGAAATTAGTAGAAGGATACTGGAAATACGAAGCGATTGGAAGAGAAGGAAAATCAACAGTTGTTATAGGGGACAATGACATTATGACTATACGCCCTGACAGCACATTTGAGTATCACATTGAATCTGTGAAAAAACACATGTATGGCACCTGGTCGTATTCAGATCATACATTACATTTAAAATATAAGGAACCTGATACTCTCAGACATTTTGAGGTGGATTTACTATCCAATTACAAGCTCATTATGCATGAAGGAGAAGTAGAGTTCAAGTTTTCGAGGATAAAGACAGATTGAGTAATCTGTTTAGACACTCCAATCTTATTATATCTGGTCACAATTCCAGAACTGTTTTGTATAGTTTACTACATCTCGTTTTAACTCTAAGTCCAAAACTCGAGGCCTGCTCTTGTTTATTTTTCAATAAATCATTGCTTTGGGAATATACACGATATTCCTAACGACATTCACTTTAGAAGCTGATATTTAATTTTCCCGTTATGCCGTCTGTCCAAAGGCAGATTCATAAATTGGATGAATAGTAATTCGGGGTAAAGATTTCTTATTGTTTGCGTTACACTTGATTTGAATTTTTGATTACCAAGCTGAATATAGGCAGTCCCGCTAATAATTGTACCTATATCGACACCTTCAATTTCCGACAAACGTTTTTCAATGTCATAAATGACTTGATTGTTTAGTGTTTGAACAGGCTGACCGGTCAGAAATAGATTACTATTTTCATCAAAATAGCCATAATCCCCGGTTCGATGCCAGACGGTGCCTTCAATTGATATTTTATTTTTTTGAAAAGCAAGTTCTGAGTTGAGGTATTGTTTAACAACGTGCTCACCGCTCACCAAAATTTCACCTACAGCATAGTTTTCAGAAACCTGAAATTTTGAATCGATAACACTGCCAATCATGCAATTGATTGATTTATCAACTTTTCCTGCATAAATCCCTTTATTTTTCCTGTTAATCACTATGGAATAAGCATTAGAGGCTGCTATTGGTTCAGCTTCAGAGGAGCCGTAAAGTATATCAATATGCTGGCAATCGAAAGCTGAAAGAAATGTCTCGGCATATTTAGGATAAACCGGAGAACCACCACTTAAAATCTGTATGAACTTTAATTGTTTCAGTTGATGATTTAAACAAAACCTGGCAAGCGTATAGAGCAAATAGGGCGATATTGCGAGATGTGTAACTGCTTTTAACTTTAATTCATGATACAACTCCCCTATTTTACTTTTTTTGAGATTGGACATTACAATGTTTTCAGATAAAACAGTACAAATACCCAAACCGAGATTAAGAAGAATGACTACCGGAAAGTTGGTACACATCCTACTGGACTCTGATATTAAAATATGATTTTTAAGTGCCTTGAATTGGGCATTTAGGGTCCCATGCGTTCTGACAACAGCTTTGGAGGTACCACTGCTACCAGAGCTGAAACTAATGATTGTCGGAGTGCTTTCATCCATTTGTACCAATGAAATTGCAGCACAAACATTCTCAGGTACAGAATGAATATTCAGCAATTTGATTTTGCGAAGTGTTTTATTAAACAAGCGAATACATTTACCCTTCAGTCCGGTAATCATGAAATCACATTGAATGGTTTGGCAACATGAACTTATATCCGAAAGTTTAGACCATTCCTCTACAAAAACCACTGAGCAACCCTTTCCTAGCAAAGCTAAAATTGAAGCAAACAGTTCGACACACGGGGTGTGCAGAATGATGATCTTACTACCCTTTTTAACTCCTTTTGCTTCAAAATAGGCTGTATAATTTGATACCAGCTTATTCAAATCACCATAAGAAAACGATTGTTGTTTATCCTTAATAGCAATAGATTCAGGTGATAAATGAGCCTGATTTAAAAAATGACTAACAATATTGAGATTTTCTTTCAAGATGAGTTTTATAATTTATATTGATACACAGCGTAACTTTTACAAGGCATACCAGCAATATTACGTGAAAGTATATTCGACACATTGGATTGATTCATAAAAGCATGAAATATCCTTTTGTATCCTAAATCAATAGCTTTATTGACAATTTCGTTAGCCAGTAATTTACCTAAACCTGCAAATTGTCTACCTGATTTACGAGCTAAGGTTTTAACAACGAGAGTATGTTGTTCATAAGACGGATATGCCAGTAAATATGCTACAATTTTGTTATTTGAGTCAAGTACAAATGGCAAAAAACTGGTATCGAGTTGTATCAGGCTTTGTTTGTATTTAGCTTCAAAAAGGTTAAATTGAATTGTTTGAAACAAGGGAGCAGTTTTAAAAGCATCCATACTTAAATCATAAATCTCATTCAATCTTGAAATGATTTCAGATTTACTCAGATATACTATTCTGAAACCATTGATTTCATTAGAATAAACACGATTTAATTCAGTTTGAATATGAGTTGAATATTTGCAATACACATCAAATCCAAGTTGATTTAACATCTCGGGGTAAAAATCCTGACCGGCCATATCACCGGGAAATAATGATTTAAATACATCCACAGGCAAGCGGTAATTATCCCAGGTGCTGCTATTAACGGGGCCAATTAAAAACGTATCCGGATAATTCAGTTTACAATAATTAATGACATAATCCAGGATGGATGTACCCGAATTAAAGTTTAGAGAATCAAAATATCCAAATAACAGAACCTGTTTGTTATCCATAAGAAGTCCAGATTTATAAAGTATGAGTCCGGCTTCAGGTAATGATTTATCGCCAATAACAAATCCTTTTAAGAACTGATTCAGGTTGATGTTTTCTGGCTGAATCCGATCATAAGAAGACGTGTAAATTGTATTTCTAATGTTGCATAAAGCTTTCAATCCCTGCGACTCATTATTTTCAAATTCCCACACCATAATTAATTAAACAAATATAAGCCTGCGATAACAGCTAAAGGAATAGTCAGATTATCACTGCCTTTTGGACTGTACAATTCAATACAAGCAACAAGAGGAGGAATTAATACTATAGAAGATAAGGTTAGAGATTCACCCAACAAATTTACCGACACAAAAATTATAATTCCGGAAACTGCGAAAGTCAGGAAACCGCCCAGACTTTTAGTTTCATTGAAAGTTTTTATTGGCATGACAGGAAATCTTTTGCCTACAACTGCAGCCAACATATCCGAAATAGCTAATGTTAAGACCGGAAGAAAATAATAGACCAATTGATTGCCGAAAAACTTATAAGCAATAAAGGATATGAGCACAGCAAGAGGAAACAGAACACTTCCATAAGTTTTTCTATTGACCGCATTAATAGAAGGCAATAGGCCCAAAGGTTGGCTGATCACCAGAATAATTGCGAAAGCCGAACAAATGATAGCCACATACACCCAGTCATCAATCATAAAAGGGAAAAGAAGTGCCAGACAACCGCTGGTAATATGGCTCCATTTTCTGGTATATTCAGGATTGATTTTGAAAAACCGATAGGCTATTTCTCCGATTGCAAAAGCAATCAGGAAGTAGGATGACAATATGAAAACATTGGTTAACAAATTCAAATTCACAAAGTATTTAAACGCATGGATTGATAAAAGAAACAAAGGTCATTTCCGGACACCGGATTAGTCTTAAAAACAGAATCGCAACTCTCGAGTTCTCTTTGAACAAGCAAATTCCAATGAGCGAATTTCGCATGAGGTTTTGCCAGCAATCTGAGATGTTCAGCTTGTTGATGAAAAGTTTTCATATTCATGTACTCAAATATATTTGAAAGATTAAAACAATCAAATTTTTCGCTATCCGGAATATCCGTCAGATAGGCTTTAAAGAATTTTATCTTATGGATATTGGCTTTAATTGAATGAAAGTTTTCAGGTCGTAAATAGAAAGGCAAGTTCAGATTAAAAGACCCTTTCAATTGAAATTCCAGAAAGTGATTTTGAAAAACAGAGACAGACGACAAGTGACTTTCGGCTCTTTTAAATATTTCATCGCCTACATTCGATTCAACTTCATTAAAGAAAGCCGGGTCACGACCAAATTTACCCATTATGGTTTTTGAAAAGAACAATTTGAACAACCATTGCCATCTTCGGTTGTTCCAGATGTTATTATAAAAGTCAAGCTGCTGTTGTTCACTTTTTACCTTAAACAAAGCATCCACTTGTGATTTGGAATGAATTAATGGTAAGATATACTGTCTGAATAGTTTGAAATAATTTTCAAATTTTCCTGAATAAATGATTCCTTTTTGAATCAAATTTAAATTATTGTTAAAATAGTTCTGAGCCCCAATACTTAAAGTGGAGCGGATAGAATTAAAATAGACTAATCTTTTGTCGGAAGCTTGTATTCCCAGGAATTTAAGTACATCATCATATTCCAGAAATTGAATGGCTTTTTGTTTGAGTTCGGAGAGAAACAATTGAGATGGATTGATATCAAATGCCAGAACAATTTCGGGCTCGAAAGCAAGAAAACCAAGAGAATTATCCCCAGCTGAAGCAATACTTAATATACTTTCGCCTTTAGATGGTTTTAAATTTTTGTATAGCAAATCAGCATCTTCCCAGCAATTGGCATATCGAATAAATGTAAAGTCAGGTAGTTTACTGGTCATTTAAAATGCTTATTCTATAATTCTAATTGTTCCTGTTGTTCCATCCATTTCAATCCATTGATCATCTTTCAGAGTAGTGGTTATATGTTTGACACCAACAATGCAAGGAATATCCATTTCACGACTGACAATAGCGGCATGACTTAATACACTTCCTCTTTCGACAATGATACCGGCTAATAGCGGAAACACAGATACCCAACCTGGATCAGTAGAAATAGTCAACATTATTTTACCTTCCAAACCCTCGATGTCATTTGGTGAGTGTACAATTTTAACCTGAGCTTTAACAATACCTTTACTGCAAGGAATACCCTTTAAATCAGATTCTGTAGGATTTGCACTACTCCCAAAATAATTAGTATACACCATACCTTCAGTCCGTATTCGGGGTGCTTGTTCGGGTTCGGACATAAAATTTAAAAATTCCTTTTTTCTCAGTTCAATACAGGATTTAAGATTGACTTGCAGAGCACTGCCACGGATATAATTAAATATTTCGTCCTTACCTAAATAGAATATATCTCTTGGATGTTCAATAACATCTGCTTCATGCATTAAAACACCAATACGGATGAATATTTGTCTGACAGCGGCAAAAGCTCTGGTTCTTTCATATCTCAAATTTTCTCTCTCACTAACCGTGTCTATGGCTTTTGATTTTAGAAAGTTGAATACAATTCGTTTAGTCCAGGGTAATTTGTCCTTAAAGTTTTGAGAAGTATTGGAATTATTCAACTGCACTTTCTGATTAAACGTTTTCTTAAGTATTCCAATAAAAAGCAATGGATTAATTCTATAGGTAGTAGTTTCTAATTTAAGTTCAGCAAAGCATCTGTCCCCCCATTTTAAAATATAGGAGTTGAATTGTTTTGAAAGTGTATTTTCAGGATGAGAGATTATCCAGTTATAAATTGTAGTTTCATCTTCAATGAAAAGTTCTTTCAATTCAGATTGACTATTGATAGTTTCAATCATTTGTTGTTGAAGAATTGAAGGTTCGACCGTTATTACTTTTCCGGTATAACTCAGATAATGGTTGTGACCTAAAGGAAAATTGCGGTGATTTTTTGAAATGAATTTCTGAAATACACCATAATAAATCATTGCAAAGAAATCATTCACCAGAGGCGCTTTCCATTCTTTACTCAGTGTTTTTTCAAAATTCAGATAAGCATGCATACAAGTGATGGCATCCGCTTTTTCGATATTGGAAGCATTAAAGTCATTCAATACAGAATAGAATTTTTTCCGAAATTTACGACGCATTTTTGGCAGTGTAAATGCGTTATAAAGCATATTAGAAGCCAGTCGAAATATGTTTATGTATTCTTTTAATCCTGATGGTTTTTTATAGTCTTTGAGTTCAAATTTTTCGCTCACCCCCATCATCTTTTCCATAAAGCCCGCATTAAGACTATAACCCGGTAACAGTGATAATAATTTATACCAACTGTAGAGATTGTAATATACCCGCCCCTTTAACAATCCCAGCATATTATCGAATGTATAAAAGTTGTCTTCTATAGCGCTCTTACTGACGCCTAAAACGGCACACAATTGCTTGTAGACATCGCTGTACACTTTACTGATGAATGAATATGTCAAGGGTAATGTGATGCCTGGATACGACTCAATAATATTGCTGTTGTCCCAAATTAAATAAGGCTTATTACTATTAATTGTAGTAATTGGTCTGCATTGTAAAATAAACAACTCATTATCTTTAAAACAGAATTCTATATCCTGAGCTTGTTTAAAATAGTTTTCGATGACTTTAGCAGCCTTATATAACTTCAGACAATTATCATCCGATAAAACCTGAACATTACTTATACCCTCATCAAGGGGCGACATTTGCAAACCATTATTGCCTGAATAGATTAGCTTTTCATATTTACTGACAATATGTTTAGAGACAATCTCATTGTTTTTAATGTGGTACATGTCGGCATCCAACTGACCAGACACAAGACCTTCACCCATTCCATAAACAGCATTAACAACACTGCAATCACTGCTTTCATTTGTAGGATCAACGGTAAAAATTACGCCAGAGGCATCCGCTTCAATGCATTCCTGAACGATGACAGAAATAGGAATTTGTTCAGTACCCTGTGAATTATAAGCATTGATGTGTTGAGCAAAGACAGATAGCCAGACTTTTTTAATAGCTGATTGCAAACCCATTACATCCACATTGAGTAAAGTCAGGAATTGACCTGCATAGCTTTTATCGTGAGAATCTTCAACACCCGAACTGCTTCTAACCGCAAAGATTTTACAATCCGGATGATTTTCGATGATTTCATTTACCCATTGATCGGGAATAACCAATGATTCAATACTTTTTTGATCATAGGGCAAATGATTTAATTCAAGAAGCGATTTCAAGCGCTCAAAAGGAATTATACTGAATGGCGGCACAGAAACACCTATCGATTGAAGGAGCATCAAATTTTTTGCCTTGTTCCCAATATGTTCAGTGTTTGTTTTCATTCTGGATTAACTAAAAAAACATACCCATTCCTAAATTCAGATACATCAGAATAGCCCATATACCTGTAATTGCTTCAAATATCTTTGAATTCCGCAATGTTCTATTCCTTTTATATATTATTCCAAAAACAGAAGTAGATAAATACAATACAATAAATACAATATAATGTACTATTGACAACTGAGCATAAGCAGAAGCTATTATACAAGTCAAGAAAGTAGATGCAAGAACTATTTGAAAGACAAAAAGTGCCTTATTAAATCCCAGAGATTTTGAATATGAATTAGATTCTTCATTTTCTTCTGACTTAATCTTTCTACCTAATTCGAGCGTGCAACCATTGAGAAATGAAACGACGAAAAAGCAAATCAATCCAGGCATATCAGCCTGATCATTTATCCAATCAAATGAGCTGGCCAGGGTATCCACCAATGGAATGATCAGCATGTGACTGGTAACATAAATCAAAGGTCTTTCATTTAACCAATGACCGGTGAAGAACTCATTGAACATAAGAAACAAGTATACCAGCACACAAGCGAACAGTAAAAACTGAGCAGAAGCAAAAATTAGATTAAAGGCAATTAATGACAGTAAAAGTGCGATACCGATAACTTTTAATTCCTTCAATTGAATGAGTCCTCTTGGCACAGGGAGATATGGTCGGTTTAATTTATCGTATTCGCTGTCCTTGAATTCATCTGAAATACGCAATAAAGCGAATATTGTAAAAGTATTCACAAAAGCTTTTAAAAAATCCAGCCAATGAAATCCCTGTCCATTTCTGCAAATATTTGAGAAAGCCATAGCAGAAAAGGTAAAAGAGGCGATTAATAAACCATGAGAGAAAATGGGAAAACGTTCTTTTTGATAAACCCATAATCTGGAAGTTAAATTTGCAGGAATTTTCATTCTCTTTTTCTTCCAAATTTTTTATGAGCATGAACAAATTGACCAGATGCCATTGCAGCTGCAATAGAAATTTCGCCTGCCAGAGATAAAGCACCACAGATTTCAGCAAACTTTTGAACTTTACCTGCGCCATAACAATCGATCATTTCGAGACATTCTCTTTGGGTTGGCAAATATGTTCCGCCACCCACAGATCCAACAATTAGATTTGGAAGAGTTACACAAGCATAAACTCCGCCCTCTTCGGTTAGTTCCATTCGTGTGATACCGACAGCAGCTTCAGAAACACAAGCTACATCCTGACCAGTTGCGATGAACAAAGCCGTAAGTCCGTTGGCCACATGTCCCTGAGCACCGATACTTCCACTTTGAATAACGCCCATAGTACTGCTTTGCCAGTATTGCACCATTTCATGTGGCTTACATCTTAATATTTTTTCAACTACTTCTTTTTTGAGATGAATTTCAGACGAGACTTTTCTACCTCTAACGTGACCAAAAGAGACCGCTGCAGCTTTTTTATCTCCGCTGTAATTACTTTCAATGAACCAGATATTGGGTTTTACAGGAGAATTTTCAACCAACCATTGACAAATTTGATTGGTGCAAATCGTCACCATATTTTGTCCAGCTGCATCACCAGTATGAAATTCAATATTTATAATCAACTGGTTGCCTTCTATATTGTATTTGATATCCTGAATTTTGGCGTGATTGCTTACCTGACTGACGAGATTTTGAAAATTGGGGACGTGTTCGATAGTAAAGATGAGGAATTTTCCCATTTCACCCATATTATCAAATTTAAAAACAGGACTTCTTTGAACGCCTTCCAGGAAACACACACTGGTAATTCCACCACTCATTCTACTGGCTTTGGCACCCCGATGGTAAGAAGCAACCAATGCTCCTTCGGTTGTAGCCAGAGGTATAAAAAAATCGCCTCTTGCAACTGTCCCAACAATATTTAGCGGTCCAATAACACCGAGCGGTATTTGCGCTGTACCAATAAAATTCTCACAATTGCCATTCACTGTTTCTGGATTAACGATACATGTTTTTTCAAAAAGATGAGGGAAAATGCGACCTGTTTTTTCCATCAGATATTTTTGACGCCTATGCATACCTTCCAAGGTATTATTGGCTTCTGTCGCAGGACTATCAATACTTTCAGGTACTTTTTTATGAATAATATCTTCAATAAAGTCCTTAAGATTAACTCGTTTTTGCAGGTTTTCAAGGGCGCGTTTGGTAATTTCAAATCCCGAACTCATGTATTAATAATTTAGTTTAATGAATGGCTTAACCGGCAACTTAAGTGACCGATTGAATTTCAAATATAAATAAATTAAGTATCTGTTTACCTTAATCAGATAAATTTTAAGTGCATAAGAATTCGGTTGGGACAAACCAACTTATATCTTCACGATAAAGATGAGCATTCAATTCAAACTATCCCCTTCCCTTCAGCGGCTTCAGTAAATATTCAAGTCCGTTGATTTTTATTTCATAAATTGTAGAGAGTTGCATACCCAATTTACCTTTAGGAAATCCTTTGCTGTGCATCCATTCAAGGTAATGCACCGGAATATCACAAAGTAAAACATCCTTGTATTTACCATAAGGCATGCGGATTTTGACCAGTTCTAAGAGTACGTTTGGATCCATTATCTTATAACTGTAACAAAGCCTTTCAATTCCACTTTTTTACCAGTTGAATCTTCAAATTCAATGATATATATGTACGATCCATTAGGTACAGTTTCACCCATAAACGAACCATTCCAGCCTTGCTTAGGATCATCAGAACTGAACATTATTTCACCCCATCTGTTGTAAACACTCATCTTATAAGTTTTGAAATTAACAAAACCTACAATTTTGAACTCATCATTCAATTTATCTCCATTTGGTGAAATTGAATTCGGAAGGAAGTAGTTATTAGGTAAAGTAAGGAACTCTTTTAATGTCACCTCTCCTTTACAACCATTTGCATCAGTAACTATCAAACGAGTTGTTAAAGTTATTGAATCATTGAATATTAATTCAACCTGGTTGGTAGTATCCGTATTACCATCGGAGAAACTCCATTTTCTGGAAACAATATTACCAGCAGTGTTATCTGAGAAAGTGATAACCAGCAATTGACCATCTGGAGAAAGCATCTTAGATGTCCCTATCATTGGTTCAGGCAGATCGTTATAACGAACACCAGACAATAAGGTATCATTACAACCATTAGATGCTTTAGCAATAACAATGACATTAAAATTACCTGAAACATCTGCTGAGTCATTTAATTGTTCGGTATTATTCAAACTTAAATTTCTGAATTTCCAATCGTATGTATAAGTGGAAGGAACAGCTTTTAAATTCAATTTGTCATTGACGCAAATAGATGAATCGCCCTGTAAGGCAAACGCCGGACTGGCATCGACCTGAATTGTTTTAATCATAGTATCAGAACATGAAGCGTTATTTGAAACGATGAGTCTGATAAAATGGTTACCATCAGTTGAGAAACTGTGTTGACCAGAAGATGAAGTATCCGATAAAGTGATATTATCCATTGCCCATTTGTAGCTCAATGGCAAAGTTGAAATAGAATTATTAGTGAAAATATATTTATTTTCATTTAAACATTGAACGGAATCATTTACCATGAAACCGGCTACTGGAGATTCAAGTATATGAACATTTAAACTTACTGTATCTTTACAGTTTTTATCACTGTTTACAAGCAGACTTACCTTGAAAACACCTTTATTTAGATAGGCATGAGGAGCTGCAGGCATAGACACCAGATTGCCATCTCCGAAATCTATTTGACCAGTTGTATTACCTGAATTTATTTGACTTAAATCTGAGAATGCGAACAGATTGCTTTTTAAACACTGAGCAGAATCGTTGACGGTTAATTTGGCTACAGGACTTGACCAGACACGAATGAGTTTGCTGATACTGTCTTTGCAAATAGCCGATGAAGTGGCAACCAGTTTTACAAGATAATTGCCTTCCATAACATATTTATGTGAAGCATCTTTCAATGCTGACTGGGTATTATCTCCAAAATACCATTGCGAAGAATAGGCTCCTTTGTTAGTTGTCGTATTGTTTGTAAAGCTGAATAAATTTTGATTCAAGCACAATGCTGAGTCAGAAGTTGTAAACTGGGCAATTGGACTTGAGAGTAATTTTATCCATTTAGCAGTTGTATCTTTACAATTCTGATTAGAGTTGGTTGAAAGCGTTATTAATAAAGAATCGGCGTAAGCAGAATACGTTTTAGATGGCGGGTTTTGAGCAGTTGAGCTTGTTAAATCGCCAAAATTCCATGATGAATTATATGAGCCCGATTTAATTTTCGAAGTATTAGAAAAAACAAATGCATGATTATTGAAACATTGTGAAGCATTATTGATATTAAAAGATGGAATAGTCTGAGGATAAATAATGACAGGTTTGCTTAAACTATCGCGACAGGCATTATTACTGATTAATTTTAGAGTAACGACGTAACTGGAATCTTTAGAATATTTAATCACCGGTGATTTAGTCACAGATGTATTACCATCTCCAAACAACCATAATCTTGTATAAGTACCACTATTGATACTTCCTGTTTCATTCAAAGAAATACTATTGGCCTTTAGACATTGAGTACTGTCGTTGATTGTAAAGTTAACTTTAGGCATTTCAAATACTTTAACCAATTTTGAAATCGTATCCCGACAACCAAGATTACTAATTAATGTTTGGCTGACAATAAAGTTTCCGGCGTTTGCATAGGTATGTGTAGGTGAAGTAACAGAAGCTACACCAGCATCTCCAAACTTCCATGAAGATGTAAAAGTACCTGCTGATATACTGCCAGTTCCAATAAATGCGAATCCATTTCCTTTCAAACACTGGTCACTGTCGTTAACGGTAAAACCCGGCGACGGAGATGCTTGCAGATTAATAGTTTGCTCAACACTATCCTTGCAATTGTCAGAGGTGTTTACAATTAACTTCACTTTATAAGAAGAAACAAAATTGTTGTAATGTTTGGAGGAAGGATTTGTTGTTGTGCTGAAACTTCCATCACCAAACGACCAATTACTTGAAAATGTTCCGGAACTTAATGAAGAAGTATTGGTAAATGTAAAGTTATTTTGTTTGAAACATTGCGTTGTATTATTGATTGTAAAAGCCGGTACAGCATTTTCGTATACATAGACTTTTCTGATAATTGAGTCCATACATCCATAATTAGATGTTGAACGCAACTTAACATTGAAAGTTCCAAAAGCACTATAGGTATAGGATTTAGAATAACCTGTATCAGTTACAGAGTTACCATAAAACCATCTGTTTGAATAGGTACCGCTATTTATTGTTGATGAATTTGTGAAAACAAACTGGTTACCTGTTTTACATTGAGTACTGTCATTGATAGAAAAATTACTTACAGGCAAAGTTCTTACCCTCACATATTGATATGCTGTATCTTTACATGAACCGGCAGTAGCAATAACAGTGTATCTTCCACTATCTGAAAATGCAGATGAATTGATTCTATAACTTGCAAATGTTGAATCTGTTTTAACTGTATTATTAAGATACCACTGATAATTTGCATTGGCATTGTTGGCATCGTTGGCTTTAAGTGTAAAAGACTTCAATCTGCAGATGGAGCTATCACCTTTGGTAAATGAAACAGATAAGTCAGGAGCGGCATTGACAAGAACAGAACTATCCTTAGAGTATGAAATACCATCCACTGTAAGCGTTACTTTTTTATAACCGGAAGTGGTGTATTTAACGGTATGAGGACCTTTAGTAGAAGCAGTGGAAGGTGTTGCTCCTGGTCCAAAATTCCATGAATAATTAACTCCATTTCCAATTGTAGAGTCGGTAAAAACAACTTTATTTCCCTGACAGATGGAAGATAGACTTCTAACAAATTTAGGCGTTACCGGATCTGTTTCTATGTAAATACCATAATCTTCTGTTTGACCATAACTGAGGTTAGAACAAGGATTGGTACCAACAGAAATGTAATCAGATTTAATTCTAAGTCGCAGAATTTTACCAGCAGTGGCATTGCTGGGAATCGTAATCGTATCAGAGTGATTACCAATGTTCGCAGCGGGTTGATAAACAAGTTCACCGGCATCACCTAAACTACCATTATCGTTGAAATCTATAAAAGCTTTTACCTGTTCGGAGTATGTAGAACCTGTTGTTACTTTCAGTATATATTTTTTACCTCGTTTAAGTTTAACCACTTTAGAACATGCGAGATTAATATAAGCACCTTCGGGATTTCGACCTGAAGAAGTCCTGCTCATGCCTGCCAGTTCTACATAGAATATGCCGAGTCCAGAGACACTATTGGTGGTTGATGGTATACAAGCCGATTTCACTGTATCTCCTGATATCACATAGCCAATTAAAGTATCGATTCCTATGCAGTTTTCAGCCATGAATTTAAATGCGTATTTACCTGCTGATGCGAAGCTTATTGAGGGTTCCTGAGTAGAAGAATCTGAACCATTTACAAAAGAAACTGAAGGAGAAAATTCCCATTTGAATCTGGTCGGATTATAACAAGATTTGTCTTTAAAGCTCAGCGTATTGGAACGGCAAATAACAGTATCGTATGTATTGAGTTTTGCAACCGGTTTAAGAGTCCCATCGTGATAAATTGTGGTAAACCAGGTACCGCGGTTGTATGTTGAGCCGTACAAAACATTGCATTTACAATCTTTAGTTGGCTCATAGTACATTTTTAAATCCGTTATGCTAACAGTATTTGGCAATCCTTTGGTGAAATATCTCCAAGAAGACAAAGTTGTATCCGTATACCAGACACCGCCACCATAAGTACCAACATAGATTCCTTTTTTTGGGTTGGAAGTATCCAGTAGAATGGTTGCAACATTATTTGAAAAGGTTGAATTTACCTGAGTCCAGGAACTGCCTTTGTTGGTTGATCTGTAAACACGTGTACCAATACCAATATAGACTACGTTTTGATTTTTAGGATCAGTTTCAATAGCATTGACAACCCCAGCTACAGGTTGAGTTAAAGTCGACCAGCTTGGAGTGGTAGCGTTGACATTATCGCTTCTGAATAAAGTTCCATTAGAGCGCGAAGCGTATAAAATATCAGAATTGGCAATATTACTTTCTATTTCAGTGAAATTAGAGCCGTTGGTACCACCCAGATTATTGGATATTTTTTTCCATTGAACCGGATTAGAACGAATATTGGTACTGCGCCAGATATTTTTATAACCAATAAACATTGTAGTGCCATTTCCTTCTCTAAGAGTGAGAGGTGTCACCCATCCACCAGTTTCATTGATGGTATCACTTCCGGCGGCAATATAGCCGTTGTAAGCTATACTGGCTTGAGCATTGACATTAAAGACTCTGAATACTGAACCATAATAAAGTTCTCCATAACTGTATCTTGGGTCGGTTTGGTCGATGGCACAATCCATTCCATCACCACCATAAGTTGTATACCAGCCACTGTTGTAATTCCCTGTTCCATTGTCCTGAAAACCAGTAATTAAAATATCCCTGGACAATCTGGCAGCATCCATTTTATAAATCTGAGCTATTCCCAAGCCACTTTTAAGAGGTGTCCACGAAGACCCTCTGTTTCTTGAAGCATATAATCCACCGTCATTTCCTGCAAAAATCCGATTGGTTAATGGACTTGCAACTAATTCGTGCTGGTCGGCATGAATTTGATTGACCCAATATCCTGCAATGGTCCAGGTTCTTCCGGTATCATCCGATCTGAATACATTGACTCCTCCGCAATACACTATAGCTTGATTAGCCGGGTCGACTACCATATCCATATTGTACCAGGCTTGTCCGCCAGTACCACTGCCATTAGTTGAATAATCGTGAATATTAGGTGTAGTAGATTGAGTCCTGAAGGTATTTCCGCTATCGCGAGATAAATAGAATCCTTTGTGTACGCTGCCATTGGCTATCCAAACGTATAATAGAGACGGGTTGATTGAATTGACGGCTAAAACAGCTCGAGAAACAGAAGTGGTAGGAATGCCTGAACTTAATGCTGACCAGGTTTGACCATTATTGGTGGATCTGTAAACAAGACCATCTTTAGTTGCATAAACGATATTGCTGTTATTTGGCTTGAATACAATATCTTTAAAGAAGCCACCTGAAAACGTTTGAGTCCAGGATGCGCCAGAGTTGGTAGATCTGTATATACCACCATTGCAGGCTGCCAGAAGTATACTTGTATTATTTGGGTCGATGATAAGTTTTCCAACTGTGCGGTTTCCCATACCAGAATTACTGATTGACCAGCTTGCTCCAGAATTGGTACTTTTAAATACCCCATAACCAGCTGCATCCCCATTGTCTCTGTCACCTGAACCAAAGTACAGAATTGACGGATTATTAGGGTCAATTGCAATGGCTGAAACTCCGAGTGTAGGAAGAGAATCAGAGTTTACTGACCAGGTTTGACCACCGTTGGTAGTTTTCCAGATACCACCAGCCGCAGAACCAATATATATTGTATTTGAATCTGTAGGATGTAAGGCAATTGAATTGACTCTTCCCATTCCATTGATTTGACCGGTATTATTGGTAGGAATAAAAGTTGGTCCAATTGGTTTCCAATCACCCTGAGTTTTACAAGCTGCAGTACCAGGGCCTAATCCGGGAAATTGAATATCCCAGAATTTATTATCCTGTTCAATTTTATCCAGGAGGTCTTGATATTGCATTTCGTAAGGCGGAAAATTCCCCATACTGTCTACGATGTGAGAGTTGTACCATTCCCAGCGTTTAAAAGCTTTCCAACCACTTCCTTTATCAATGATTCTATTTTGCCAATACTTATTAAATGCACTCTGAGTTTGAAAAAAATTGACATTTCTGTCTTGCATCATTTGAATCCAATAAGGATAATTAGCTGTATCGTTTGAATTCTGAGCAGATGTGTAATTTAACGATAAAGACAATCCCAATAAGAGGGTAAATAATCTTTTCATACTCTACAAATTTAAATTTTTCAAACGAGTATCTCAAAAACAATCTTTATATTGCAGCCATGTTAATCAGTTTCAACGGAGTACTTACTGACGCTGATGATAAAATTTTCAGCTCAAGAAGCCGTATTTACAAATATGGGGATGGATTTTTCGAGAGCATAAAGGTTATCCAAAAGCGACCTCAGTTGTTTGATTTACATTTTCAGAGAATTCAAAGAGCTTCTACCCTATTCCATTTACCCTTAAGTGAAAAATGGACTCAAACTTTTTTTGAAGAACAAATAGAATTGTTGTGTTTAAAGAATGGATGGGTAAATGCCAGATGTCGCATTATTTTTTACAGAGAAAGTGAAGGCTTTTATGCCCCTGAGCGCAATAAATGCGGTTTCATAATCGAGATGAGTGAATCAAACGGCCATTATCCTATTAATGACAAAGGTCTAAAATTAGGTGAATATGGATTGATTCTGAAACCTTCCAATTTCTTGAGTTTTTTTAAACCTTTGTCTGCGATACAATATGTTTTGGCAGGTATTTATGCCACTGAACATGGATTTGATTCTGTTGTACTATTCAATGAACAAGGTTATGTTACAGAAGCATTTAACGCCAATATTTTCTTAATTTCAGGAGACGAAATCATTACACCAGGATTGAATCAATATTGCATTGATGGTGTAATGAGACATTATATCATTCAAAAACTCAGACATTTGGGGTATGCTGTTCGCGAACAAGAAGTCAGTGAAGAAGAATTGTTAATGGCCGATGAAGTATTTATTTCCAATGCAAGCAGAGGTATTACCTGGGTAGAAAGTTATAAGGATAAGAATTACAATTTCAGCACTACCTACAAAATACATGCTGATTTATTTGGTTTGTAACCAAAGTGGCACCTTTTCAAAAATCCTGATATCGTATCTGTTAGGGTCATCTTTTGGTTTCTCGAATCCTTCTATAAAACAAATCTCTTTAAATCTGGGATTGCTTTGCAACCATTCCAGGGGCAGATTTCCTTCACGTTTTGCTGAGAAACCATCCCAAATTACAATAGTTAAATCGTTGCTCCAATCATTTTTCTGATCTATCGACCAGGTATAGTAACTCGATTTCACATCGTAAGGATCTTTATTAAAAATACAATTAAAATAAGGCGACTGATGTACTATAACCCGATCCATAAGCTGACGTTGCTTGAGCCACTCACCTGCTTTAACAAAATTGGTTTGAGTTTTATCAAAAGGAATTGCTACTTCCTTTAATTTGAATGGCCAGGGAAATTTTGTCTCTTTATAAGCATTAAAAACAACTACTAAAGCAATCAACCCAAAGCTGGCCAATCGAAAAACATGTCCTTGATTCATCAGCAATTTGTTAATTGTAAAATAAGCCATTACCCCCAGAAACGGAGCAATTAATGCCATTGGTCGGGTTAAACCATGTGAACCTAAAATTCCAAGGAAATAAATTAAACTATGAGCAGTAAAATAAAGTACAAAGCCAGTAAGTGCAAATACAAACAAGCCATCTGTTTTATGTTTTTTAAGCAAGTCAACAATGATCAGCAGCATTCCAATACCACCTAATACAAGCAATGAAATTCCAAACATTTGTCTTGCCAGATGAACAAAATGAAACAGATTTCCTGAACCTGGATCAAAAGTACCGGCAACTTCATGTTTCCAATAAGGATTTTCAGTAATTATCCATAAAGGTTTACCTGTAATAGCAAAACCCAGGAAATTCATAAAAACGATTCCAAGAAGCATCCAAGGCAATGTTTTCAATTTTCTATCGTAAACAGCCAATATTAAAACAGCTCCATCTATAACAAAACCTTCAGTTCTGACAAAAGGTAAAAATCCCGCTAGAATAATAGCAGAACGAAAGTGATTTTTCGACCATAACCAAATAAACAAAGCCACTAGAAATAAACTAAGCGGTTCGGTCAAACCAGATATCACATTCAAGAACAGTTCAGGCATAAAAACAACAAAAGGAATAACAGACCAGGTGTTTTTAAAGCCTTTATTGTGTAAAGCCAATGATAATAAAAGAGCTCCAACTGTTACGCAGAAAATATTAAATAGAATAAGTGGCCCCATACCCCCTTGAGTGATTAAAGTAGTGAGCAAAGTAAAGACAGGCTTATTCCATTGATCTAAAAAAAGTTCAGGATGTTTAATGGCGAGTTTAGAAATCAGAAAATGTTGCCAGGAGTCCATTCCACCTTCAACTCCCACACTTTGGAAATTGAGAATAAGTAAAAGTACAGAGCAGAGAGCAAATGCAATATAATTAAATCTGAGCGCCTTCAAATTCATCAGAAAGCATAGAATGTATATACTCTGTCGAGACCTTGTTTATCATCTCCCATCCATACGGTATGAGTTGTTGTATAAGTGATGATACGTTTGGTGATAGTGCCCCACTGATAATTATAAGAGTCTATAATATAGATATATGGTGGAACGAATTCAGAATCATCATCTGGTTTGCGTTCATTGACGAATGCATAGTAATCTTCCTGCAGGCATTCATTGTCAATATCATTTGTTTTGACTTTACCACTGAAGAATACGGAATTAGGAAATGAAGGATCTTTATAAGGTTTGAAAATACAAGATTTCAGGAGGTTTTTACCTTTAAATGGATTGACAATTTCTCTGGCAAGTGAGTAAGTATTTTCAAGTTGATAAGATTTACCATAGATGTCAATTAATTCAAGAACGCGAGGTAAAACAGCTTTTTCTACATTGTCTTGTTTTTGATAATACAAGTAATAATGTTTGAGCGTATTAGAATCAATTAGATTTGCTTTATACGATATTTTCAAATTTTGAATTAAAACGGTAGAGAAAAATTCCCAATTGCTGAGTTCAATAAACTCCCCATTTTTATCCAGTACCAGTTTATAAGTTTCTGTTCTTAAGTAATTCGGCAGATTATTCGGTGGCGGTTCGTTGTATATGGCACCGTTGATGATAGCATCTGCGTAATTAAAATCCACCAAAATCTGTGAATCGTTTTTGTCTGCGATACTAAACATCAGATAACTGGTGTCATACATGAGATACAGATAATGACCACTGGCATTTTGACGGAACTTGGTTTCAGCGAGCTGGTATACCATGCGTTCTCCTTTTCTAAGACCTGGTATAAAGTCAACAGTTGTTTGATCCTGACCAAACAAGTTAGTACTGACCAGAATAAACGAAGAAACTATACCTTTTAACAGAAAGTCCATTTTCAGTTCAAACATACTAAAATTTCGAATATTTCTACACTTTAAATTCTGACGTAGTGTGGAAAGTAATTTTAGGGTTTTGTTGAATAGCGGTGTTCAAAATCCATGCCGTTTCAGCAAGGAAAACGATGTTCTCATCTTTATCCTTTACGATATTTTTCTGTCTATATTTACAGAATTCGGCTATCGCATCTTTATCACCGGTCATCCAACAGGCCTTAAAGAAAGCACGTGGTTCGAAGCGACATTTGGCATTGTACTCATTTTCGAGGCGGTATTGAATAACTTCAAACTGCAGTTCACCAACAGTTCCGATATATTTTCTGTTGCCTGGTTCCTGTCTGAAAAGCTGAGCTACGCCTTCATCCGTTAACTGTTCGATACCTTTTTCGAGTTGTTTAGACTTCATAGGATCGAGGTTAATGAGTTCTTTAAATATTTCGGGAGAAAATGATGGGATGCCCTTGAACAAAAAGTTTTCACCTTCAGTTAAGGTATCACCAATTTTGAAGTTACCTGTATCGTATAAACCTACCACGTCGCCGGCAAACGCATCTTCCAGTAAGGCTTTACTGTCGGCCATGAAAGTAAATGGACTGGCAAATTTCATGTCTTTATTGAGACGGACATGATGGAAAAATTTATTTCTTTCGAACTTACCGGAGCACACACGTAGAAATGCAATTCTGTCACGGTGTCGGGGATCAAGATTAGCGTGTATTTTAAAAATAAAGCCCGAGAATTTATTTTCCTCAGGGTTAACGAGACGTTCGCTTGAATTACGGGCAAGAGGGAAAGGTGCAATTTCCAGAAACTTTTCAAGCAATTCTTTAACACCAAAATTATTCAAGGCGCTACCAAAAAACACCGGAGCAACTTCTCCTTTAAGATAATCTTCTACATTGAAATCACCGAATACACCGTCAATTAATTCGACATCTTGTCTCAATTTATCAGCGTCTTGTTTTCCAATCAGTTCATCCAAAGTATCGCTGGCCAGGTCATCAATGCGGGTAACATCTTTGCTTATTTTAGTTTTATTGGCTTCAAAAAAATTGATGCTTTTATCGTAAAGTTTATAAACACCTTTAAAGTCTCTACCGCCATTTATTGGCCAACTCATTGGTCTAACCTTAATATTGAGTTTTTGTTCAAGTTCATCCAATAAATCAAATGGATCTCTACCGTCCCGGTCAACTTTATTGATAAAAACAATGACCGGCGTATTTCTCATTCGGCAAACTTCCATCAGTCTTTCCGTTTGCTCCTCGACGCCTTTAACACAATCAATAACCAGAATAACACTATCAACAGCTGTCAATGTTCGGTAGGTATCTTCAGCAAAGTCCTTGTGACCGGGGGTATCGAGAATATTGACCAATTTGCCATTGTATTCGAAAGTCATAACAGACGTTGCCACCGAGATACCTCTTTGCTTTTCAATTTCCATGAAGTCGCTGGTTGCAGCTTTTTTAATTTTATTCGACTTAACAGCACCGGCAGTTTGAATAGCACCACCAAATAAGAGGAATTTTTCAGTTAGAGTGGTCTTACCCGCGTCAGGGTGAGAGATAATTGCAAACGTTTTACGTTTATGGATTTCGTCCGTCAGATTCACGCCGCGAAGGTAATGAATTTGGGTTAATGTTGAGAAGCTTGAATGCTTACTAAAACAAGTTGTTTTCGGTCTGATATGTCCACTATACAACTCATACATTTAATATGGTGTTCAAAACAAGATGAAAATCATATTAAATCCACTTGATAAATCCTTAATTTGATTTTAATTTTGCGATTAATTAATGAAATACGTTTTACCTCTGTTTATTTTAACTTTGGCTGTATCTTGTAAAAAGAGCGGCAATAAGCCTGTAGATAAAGGTAGTGAGCGTATGGATTTATCAGAGGTTCTCTATACCGACGATTACTTCAAAAGCAAAAAGAAAAGAGGTCAATCTGCTTCCGACTCAATTGGTCTGCAAAAAGTATATCTGGAGGACATCAACAATGATGGCAATCCGGACACTGCTACAATTGTACTCAACAAGCTAAGCAATACTTATAAAATCAAGTTTTCCTGTTTCAAAGACATTATATCTGAAAAAAACATCACCGAATTATTCGTCAAATCGGTTGGCGATTTAAACGGAGATGGCATTCATGAAATCATGTTACTTTTACAATCAGAAGAAAGTTGCTGGGATGGTATAAAATTGTATTCTTACAACGAAAAATGGGTTGAAAAATATGATGGTTTGACCTACCAATGTACAGACCACAATAATTATCAATTCAAAAAACTCGGAGAAAAATCAGTTGAATTTACGACGTTTGGTATAAATAAGGATTCAATAGATATTGCGAATGGTGATACTTTAGAAAACATCATTCCCAATGCGCCAAACAGGCATGTCATCAATTGGTAAAATCAGTTAATTAAATTTTCTTAATATTTCAGGTAGAGCTTCTATTAAATCAGAAGGCAACATACTTGTTTCGCCGTATCTCGCTGAAGCTAAATCGCCGGCCATACCATGCACCATCATGCCCAGAGATGCCGCTTTTTCAATAGACATCCCTTGTGCTGCAAAAGATGTAATGATACCTGTCAGGCAATCACCACTCCCTCCTTTTGCCATTCCTGGATTACCGCTGGAATTAAATAACAATCTGCCATCAGGTGTACTTAAACAGGAATATGCTCCTTTTAATAATACATATAATTTGTATTTAGCTGAGAACTGACTTTGCAGTTGACATCTTTCAAAGCTGTTTGTACTTGTTCCGGCTAATCTTTCAAATTCGCGCACATGTGGCGTCAACAGACAATTCTCAGGCAATAAATGATGAAGATTTCTTTCACTTATTATATTGAGTGCATCAGCATCTATTACCAAAGCCCCTTTGTAAAGAGTTAAGACACTCTCCAATACTAAAGCAGTTTGTTCTTCAGTTCCAATTCCGGGTCCAATACCTATAGCAGTATATCTTGAAAAGTCAGGTACATCCGCAATGTAGGATGAATTTGAATCGAGATCCAGCATTGCCTCAGGCAGCGCCACCAGTAAAGGCAGCTGAGCAGATTTAACAGTATGAACAGTCAGAAGTCCTGCCCCACATCTTAAAGCTGAGCGCGCGGCGAGAATAACAGCACCTGATTTATTTTCAGAACCTCCAAGCAAAAGTGCATGACCAAAGTTCCATTTGTTATCGTGCTTCGACCGCTTGAAAATATTTGAACCAAAATCTGTTCTTTCCAGCCAAAAATTTTGGGTATGTTTTTCAGGATTAAAATCACTTGACAATTGGATATCCAGCAACACAAATTTCCCTACAAACGAATCATTCTCCGGCATAAAGAAACCCAATTTCGGCACCTGAAAACTTAATGTATAATCTGCTTTAACAACATCAAAAGTGGATGGAGTTGGTTCATCGGCAAACATACCGGAAGGCATGTCTATAGCAATTACTTCAGCCGTAGAAGAATTGATGGAGCGAATTAATTCTGAAGCATAACCTGTGATTGGTTTATTAAGTCCGGTACCAAACAAAGCATCAATGATAACTGTTGCCTTTTTAACTGAAGACAAGTCAGTAGGTTCAATTTGAAGTTCAACTGAGTTGAGTAAATTCAGACGATGTAAATTGAATTTAAAATCAGGACTTCCATTATCAGCATCTCCTGAGATGACAACTGTAACTTTGTAGTTATTTTGAATAAGTTTTCTGGCTATAACCAAACCATCTCCCCCATTATTACCTGTTCCACAAGCTACAACAATGTTAGCATTCAATTCAATATGTTTACACAGCCAATCGAAGCAAGCTTCTGCGGCTCTTTCCATTAAATCTGCAGAACTTACCGGTTCATTTTGAATGGTAAACTGATCCCAAAGTTTAATGTTTGTTGTATTGATTATGGCTTTCATAACGAATTTGAATCTTCTTGATTCTGGCGTCCAATTTAGCCACTTCAGATGTATTTCCTGCTAAATTTTCGAGTATCTTCAAATTTTGAAGTGCAGTTAACTGATCAGGAAATAATTTAAGGGCTTTTTCAAAACACTCTCTCGCTTTGGCATATTCGCTTTTACCCATTTTTACTAAACCCATAACAGCCCAGGCATCAGCACTTTTGGTGTATAAAGACATTAAGTTGTTAAGTATAATTTCCGATTTGCGATAGTTCTTTAACTTCACCAAATGTGATGCATATTGAAGCAGAAAGTCGATGTTATTTTTCTGTAGTTCAAGTGCATTTTCATACCATACAGAGGCATCATCATTTTTGCCAAGATGTTCAAATGATTTGGCAATTCTGTATGCCGACCATGCAGAATATTTATTTTTCAATTTGTCTACCAGATTGACCAGATTCTGATACTGATTATTGATATAATACAGATGAATCAAAATTTCAAGATGTTCAGGATTGTTTTCACTTAATTTACCACTGAACTCAATCGCCTTATTTAGATATAGCTTGTTTTTATCAAATTTCTCATAGAAAGAAATGTAAGCTTCTGTCCAGGTAGCATTGTCAGGATTGGGTTGAGTGATACATCTCAAACCAATTAATGTTCCTTTGTTGCTTTCAGGGGAAGATGGTTTTCTGATATAGTGATCATGAACAGTAACGTGAGGTATGTCAGAAGTTCCGGAAGATGGCATGTGACATTTCACGCAATTATTCTGTGACTGCAGTCTTTTATCGGGAGTCAAACTGCAATCAGACTTGCCACTTGAATGACAAGACATACATTTATCATTAAATTTTTGAAGATTGGTTTGCCTGACGCTGATATGCGGGTCGTGGCAAGAAATACAGGTAAAACCAACCTGAGCGGTTTCAGAATTTAAATCCCCTTTCACATTTGATTTAAAACATTGACTCATTTGAAAACGTTCGGCATGAGCAGCCATGACAAATTCATCTCCCCCATTATATTCAGGAGAAAATTGATCGAAAACATCAGAAAGTCGCATTCCTGGTTTAAAATCAGAAAAAGATTTTCCGGGTTTAAGGACAGCATTGCCTTGTAAATGGCATCTTTGACACAGGTCAATCTGACGCATCCAGCTAAGTTTTGCTGGATTAACGATGGTATAATCAATTTCTTTTGAGACATCGACTACTTTTCCCGCTTTCTTTTCTCTGACATGAATTTCACCTGGTCCATGACAACGTTCGCAATCTATTCCACCTGGGATATTTATATACCTGTTTTCTGCCTGTTGGTCAATTTGAGGAAGACCATTGTGACACGACATACATTCGAGACCAATCCTTCTTTCAAATCCTGAGTTGTTGCCAGCTTCAAAGCCTGGTGGAAGATCCCATTTTCCTTCCTGAGTATAGAATGTTAAAGGCGCTTGAAAAATATATCCATTTTCTTCGATTAAGTGAGAATTGGTGTGATGACCAGACCCTACAATATATGAAATTCTCTCTGTTCTTGAATATACAGTATCATTGTTTTCCAGTCTGTATTCTTTAATAAAAATTGCACTATCTATAAACAATGGCAGATAGTATAAATCTTTATAAGCATCGTAGACCGGTTTAATATTAGCGAAATGAGCAGAGGATTTGAGTATAGAGGCCAACCCAAAACTTTTACCCATTCCGGTATGAATAAAAGTAGAGTGTTTATCTCCATGACAGGAAGCACAGACTTCCATTCCAACATATTTTACTGAATCGGCATGATTGAGATAAGGGGAAGAGAATTCAGACTTTCCGGCATCTTTACAATAACTCAGCAAGAGTAAAAGTGCCATTAGTAGAGATATGGCAAGATACCTGAATTTCATTTGTTTGAATTATAACTCCTGGTATGCTAAAATTCCACCCAGCAAACTTCTCACTTTAGTGAAACCATTTTGAGCCATAAAAGATTTAGCGGCAGCACTTCTTGCACCACTTCTGCAATGCACAACAACTTCTTCATCCATCCAATCGTCAAAATCGTCAATTCTGCTCTGGAGATCACCAAGAGGCACCAAAACTGCACCGATATTGTATTCTTCAAATTCGTATGGCTCTCTTACATCAATTATATTGATTTTTTCGCCCTTACTTAGTCTTTCTTTAAGTTCTTGTGCCGATATATCGTTCATATTCAATTAATGATAAATTTTTTCGTAATTTTATTTCCAAGATGATCTGTCACCTGAATGAAGTAAACCCCTTGAGTAAGTCCGTTAATGTCGACTTCCCTGATATCTTCAGATTGAATGGATTTAAGCACTCTTCCATTGATATCAATGATATCCGTTCTGACAATCAGATTGGCATAATTCAGCATTAGTTTTCCTGATGATTCTATCGGATTTGGGTAAATGGTGAGTTCAGGAATAACTCTTTCGAATGCTTTAATTGAAGTTACAGGTTTAGGAATTGGAGCCCCTAAAATTGGTCTCATCATTGGTGCACCAGTTATGGTTGAATTAACCGATTCCCAATAACCGCTCAGGTTATAAAACAGATTAGGGTTTCTTCCACCTGTGTGAAGGTATTTATAATTATTGTCGTATCCGACATTGAGTATAAAATTAATGGACTGTTTCCAGCCAATATAAAATTCGCCGGAAGTAATTGGAACAGCAGTATCAAAAACGATATCTACAAATTTATTAATAGAATCAGTGTATAGAGCTGTAGCAAGATTGACTGATTTCAAAACTATATCATTGTCATCGCTGGTTGCAGGTGGTTCTGATATTTTTTTCCAAACCATGATATCGAATGACTTGAAAGAGACATCGGCAACCGACCTGTTAAAGAAAACTGAAATTCCACGGATAGTATCATTTTTGGAAGCTAAAAATTTGATAGCAGCATAACCCGGTCCGGCTGGTAAGGAGCCATAATCCAAACCATAACCACCTTCAGCGGACCCATCATCAAAAGCTAACTGATTACCGAAACTTACTCTTTTTGTATAAATATTATTGTTGGTTATAGTATTGTAGTCTGTCGGCAAATAATCATTGAGCTGCGGAAAAATTTCATATCGAATATTGAGATAAGGGTTTTTACCTGAAAGAGTATCTAAACTGAACTTTGCAAAAGCCTCAGAGCTATCGCTGTTTTTAATGATATTTCTACTTGAAGTTGTCTTAGGGAAATTAAAAACCAATTGATTGTATCTGTTTGTAATTTGGTAAGCATACTGAACATTTACAGGTGTATCTGTATTGTTATTTCTCAGGAAAACTTTGTGTTCAGAATAGGTATGATAATTTGGTGCCGCTAAAAAATGATCGTAGGGCATTGAATTATAATATGACAAAGGTCCAAGCGGCACTTCGTTAATGGCAACATCTCTGATAAGCGTATCATTTCTGTTTCTGCCTGCGTTCATTCTGATATAGTCGAGGTGCCATTGGTTCATGTTACCAGTAGATTTTCCAAAATTAATGAAGCGAAGTTGAAACTTAGAACTAAGGTATTTAGGATTCAATACAGGAATTAAAACTTGCTTGAAAGGTTTTAAAGATGAACCGGACACCTTCCATACCGTATGCCAGAAACCTGAAGAATCTTTGAATTTCAAAACAAGAGAATCAGAGTTATCGAGAGGGTCACCAATACCTTGAGTTTGATACATAAAACTCAGATAAATTGAATCAGCAATTTTATAATTGACATACGACAATCCATTTTTATAATTTTTCAGATTGATATAATTGCTGGTAAGTGAGTCACAACTATTGTGTGTGAATCCGCTTATAGGTTGATAAGGTGCACCTTTAGAGTTTAGGTTATCGAAAGTTGCAACACCAAAACTAGGAGCAGAAACAGGGAAAGTAGAATTTATAAAGACCTGTTTATCGACCCAGTATTTGGTATTTGGGAAGACCGTAGTTGAAGTAAAATCATCAATAAAAGGCAGTATTATGGTATCCGTTATTTGTCTTTTAGAGTTGATATTCTGAGCATTTTTAAGAGCCGGATTTCCATTGAGACCAGTGATGATTGGTCCCTGAGAATTTAGAGAAAAATAAATTGACAGAACAATTGCCGTTAATATGAATTTCATAGGTTTTTTAACCAAAATATTTAATGTTTATTGTTAGTATGATCATCATTTGACAGAGTAATTATGGCAAAAGAGGATCGGCTTCATCTAAACCTGTGGGAGGAACAATATTATTTGTATCTCTAACAGATATTTTCTTGGAAACAACGATATCGATTACTGAGCCTTTATCGAGCAAGGTATTAGGAGCGATATTTTTTCCCTTGTATTTCTGAGCCAGTACAAGACCAGAGCCAATTGAGCTTGACACAGAATCAACTTTACCTAATTTCAAACCAGCATTTTGCAGAAGGACTTTTGCCAGGTTGGCTCCCCCATTAACCAGTTTAGGGACTTTAACTTTAGGTTTCAATCCTGTGTTGATGGTAACATATATTTTTCGACCAGGTTTAACACTGGCTTCAGGTTTAGGATCTTGTTCAACAATTGTCAGGGCAGGCAAATCTTCCTGATAAACTGAGTCGACAATCACCATTTCGAGATCATTGTCATCTAATGTATTATTGGCATTATCCACTGGCATACCAATAACTTTTGGCACTTTTATACTTTCGCCGTGGCGTGTAAACCAGGAAGTAAAAAACATGGCTATAAATAAAAAAGCTACAAAAGCCAGTGCGGCGAGTGCCAGTTGCTTTGCGAGAGTCAGCCCAGATAATCCTTTAAACATTGCTTATGCAAATTTGCTGAAATTATGCGATTATGCAAAATTTATTCCCCGTTAAGGAATATTAAGAAACTTATGTGTTTGAAGAGAAATCTTCCAATTCGGATTAAGTTTGACAAAATCTATAATGAGAGGCATGACAATTTCTGACTTGCTCCATTCAGGTTGCAAATACAATTCACAGTTTTGAGGAAGTTCATTTAAAAATTGAGCAGCCCATTCGATATCGCTTGGATGAAAAACAACTACCTTATATTCATCGGCTTTTTGCAATGACTCCTTTAATGGAAATTTAAATTTTTTAGGAGAAAGACAAACCCAGTCTAAGTGACCATTAATTGGATGAGCGCCGGAAGTTTCAATATGCACTCTGACACCTTGTGATTTTAAGGTTTCAACTAAAGGATTTAAGTTGTGTATAGCAGGTTCACCACCCGTAATAACAACGATTTGTGTCCCACTCTTTTTAACATAATCGGCCAATTCAGCTACAGACATTTTTGGATGTTTTTCAGCATCCCAGCTATCTTTCACATCGCACCAAACACAACCTACATCGCAACCACCAAGACGAATAAAATAAGCTGCATGGCCGGTATATTTACCTTCACCCTGAATGGTGTAGAAATGTTCCATGACAGGATAAGAATACTCCAGGTAATTGCTTACCATAATTGAAGATTATTTTTATAAGCTTTAAAGGTATTGCTAAGCAAAGCTGCGATGGTCATTAACCCTACTCCACCGGGAACAGGCGTTAAGTATCCAGCTATTGAGGAAACTGCATTAAAATCGACATCCCCTTTGAGGTAAAATCCGGATTTTCTCTGATCATCTTCAATTCTGGTGATACCAACATCTATAACAACTGCACCCGGTTTTACCATATCTGCTTTAATAAAGCCAGGTTTTCCTAAAGCTGCAATCAGGATATCAGCTTGTCGGGTAAATTCTTCAATATGTTTGGTCTGACTATGACAAATTGTTACAGTAGCATTTCCAAAAGGACGATTGGAAGACATCAAAAGACTCATTGGCCTTCCCACAATATTACTTCTTCCTACTACCACACAATGCTTGCCTTTAGTTTCAATTCCATAAGCTTCCAGCATCATCATGACACCAAGCGGAGTAGCGGAAACAAACCCTTCATCGCCTTTAGCCAATTTACCCATATTGATATCATGAAACCCATCTACATCCTTCTCAGGTGCTATGGTTTGTGTAATAGTTTTTTCATTGATGTGAGCAGGTAAAGGAGATTGCACCAAAAGCCCATCGATATTTGAATCGGAGTTGAATTGAAGAATCAGGCGGATTAATTCTTCCTGAGAAGTTGACTCATCCAGTCGAAGAACAGTTGAATCAAACCCTAAAGCTTTACTATTTCTCTCTTTACTATCCACATAGGTTCGACTTGCACCATCATTTCCAACTAAAATTGCGACGAGATGTGGTCTTCTCAAACCTTTGGAAATATAGGCATCCAGCTCAGATTTGATACTGTCCTTAATAGTCTGCGAAGTAGTTTTACCATCTAGTAGAATCATGTCTAAAAATCAATGGCGAAATTAAGGCTAATTTGGTGTTTTATGTTTAAATTTGTAGAATAAATATGAAAAAGCACCATATTTTGCTTTCCGTTTTAACTTTGTTAGGCATTTATGCATGTCGCTCCAATCAGGAGGAATTAGTTACTAAAGGCACAGAATATTTCCCTTTACGCATCGGAGATAAACACACATATAAAATTGATACCGTTGTGTATGATTTATTTCAAAAGAAAATTGACACTTTCTCTAATATTGTTTACGAGGAAGTAGTAGAAAAGTATGCCGACTTCAATGGTGATACTATGTATAGAATTGAACTTAGTACCTACGACAACATTAAAAAGAAGTACGTTGTTTTCAAATCTTTTTTACGATCAATTAAAGATAATTTTGCATTGGAAAACATGAATAACAGCACAGAAGTTAAGATGATTTTTCCAATATCATCATACAAAACAAAAGGATCCAATTATACATGGAATGCAAACATGTATAACAGCAGAGAACCTGATGTAGTCAAATACACTTCTGTATTTATTCCCTACAACAATGGTGTCTCCACTTTTAACGATTGTGTAAGTATTAAACTTAACAAACCACAAAGAGGCACAATCAATAAAATTAAAGAAGAGGTTTACGCAAAAAATATTGGTTTGGTTTTCAGATATACTGATTCAACTGATTTATTAAAATCACCAGCTAACGATACATTTCCATCCGGAAAAAGAATATTTATCAAGTTGATTAATTGAAACTCATTTTTTCCAATATAATAATTGTCGTTCTGCTATTAGCAGGATGTAAAAAAGATCAGTTTGAAACCTATGACAGGACTAAGGACAGCGATTTTTTTTCAGACAATATTGGCATGAGTAATACCTATAAAGTTAATGAAATAATATTTGACGATTTTACCAATACATCTGATACTTTTAATTATCAGTTACTGGAAAAAAATGAATCGTATTTTACAGATAATTTAGGCAGAAAAGCCATTCGAATAGATCGCTACAAACGCTTATCTGACACTTCCAATTGGCAATATATCAATACCTGGTATGCGGTGAAAGCTACAGATATGGTTGAGAGAATTGAAGACAATAAGCGCATTGTAAAAATATCATTTCCTATTACTGAAGATGCTGTATGGAATTCGAATGCCTATAATATGGACAATGCAAATACAGTCTTCTATGGTTTTATTGACCAGAAATATACAATGGATACTTTCAATTTCAAGAGTGCCCTGAGTGTCGAAAGTACAAATGTTAATAATTCTTCAAGAGAAAGGAGTTTCCGGGAAATCTATGCCAGAGGAATTGGACTGGTCTTCAAAAATCAAGTTAATATTGATAAGGTTAACAGTCAATTAAGAGGATATAAGATCAGATTTCAGCTCATTAAACATGAAAAATAGCCTCTTAACTTTCTTTCTTTTATATAACATTAGTTGTGTTCTGGCAAAATCGGATTCCAGCAGTTACTACTTTATCTATTTTACAGATAAAAACGGCGTCATGGCATCATTAGATAAGCCATGGGAGTTTCTTTCTGTAAGAAGTATTGACAGAAGACAAAAATTTGGTATAGGCTTCGACGAAACCGACCTGCCAGTGCAATCATCTTATATAACAGCTATAGGAATCAGAAAAAATATCAAGATTATCAATAGATCGAAATGGCTGAATGGCATTGAAGTTTCAGTTGAGAACGATGCTGATATTGCCAGTATTAACGGACTACCTTTTATAAAGAGTATTCAATTTTTAGGCAGAATAAAAAACAGAGCAGTTGCTGAACCAAAAACAATTGAAGATGTTTACCTTAAGAAGTCAGACAGTTTAAAGGCATTAAAAAACCGTTATAAAACCATTGGTTTTTCTGAACAGGATTATAAGCGTTCGTACGACCAGAACCAGGCTATTGGAATCCCCTATCTGCACAATTACGGATTCAGAGGACAAAATCAGCTTATTGCAGTATTTGATGCAGGATTTTATGAAGCCTTCAAAGTAACCGGCATGGAAGATTTACTGGATAAATCGACTGTTCAACTCGACCTGGTTGATTACGACGGCAGCGTTTGGGAAGATGATGCACATGGTGCTAAGGTGCTCAGCTTTATGAAAACATTTAATCCGGGAAATTATATAGGTACGGCTCCATTTGCAGAATACGCATTGTTCAGAACAGAAATTGGTTCACAGGAATATCCGGTTGAAGAAATCAACTGGGTTTTTGCTGCAGAATATGCAGACAGTATGGGTGTAGATGTCATTTCAGCGTCAGTGGGCTATCATACATTTGATGATCCTGGTTTGAGTCATTCCTATAATCAACTGGATGGCAAGACAAGTATAATTGCGAAAGCAGCAAACCTGGCACATAAAAAAGGCATAGCAGTAATTTGCAGTGCCGGCAATGAAGGCAATGGAAGCTGGAAAAAGATAAGCACACCCGGCGATGCTCCATCGGTTATAACCATTGGGGCATGTGACAACAAGGGGTTTTACGTCAGCTTTAGTTCCATCGGGCCTACTTATGATGGCAGAATCAAACCCGATTTTTCGGTACCTGGGTATAAAGTTATGGTAGCATCTGTGAATGGTTTTTATGCCGGCAATGGTACCTCCTACTCTACCCCCATATTTGCCGGTGCATTTGCCTGTCTGATGGGAGCTCAAAAGTACGCATCACCTGATTCATTAAAATCATTTGTAATGCAATCTGCCTCTCATTATCATTTTGCAGACACCTTTTATGGATTTGGGATACCGGATATTGGTTTAGCATATTGCCTGGCGACAGGTTGGGGAGAAAGCGATTCGACAGAAGAAATTTGGATAAAATCGCCGGGGTTACTTTATCAGGACCTCAATATTTATTTTAAAAGTCCGGTTAACCAGAAAATCAAAATCACCATAAAGACGGATCACAAGAACAAAATGAAAACATTGGAAAGTGAAACCATTAAAGTTGAAGCCAACCGGTGGTTCCACAGCGATTTAGCTTTTAAATTGGTCAACAAAGGCAATACAAAAAGAAAAAAGAAAAAGCAAATCAAAAAAATGACCCTAATAATTGAGACAGAGAACGGCACTTATTCCCGACAATTTGAGTTTTCATAATTGTTAATGGTTGAAAAGTTCTAATTTTGCCAAAGTATGATACCTAATATTCCAAGATTAAAATTTCAGGACAGCAATCACTTCTTCATTATGGCTGGACCATGTGCAATTGAAGGAGAAGAAATTGCATTTGAGATTGCAGAAAAGTTGAATTCCATTAGCAACAAACTTGAGATTCCATGGATATTTAAAGGGTCTTATCGCAAAGCCAATCGTTCGAGGGTAGATTCCTTTACCGGGATAGGCGATATTGAAGCATTAAAAATTTTAAAAAAAGTGGGCGATCATTATCAGGTACCAACTGTTACTGATATTCACGAAGCACATGAAGCGGCAATGGCTGCAGAATATGTCGATGTGTTACAGATACCGGCATTTTTGTTCAGGCAAACCGAATTACTGGTAGCAGCTGCCAAGACAGGAAAATTTGTCAATATAAAAAAGGGACAGTTTTCGGCAGCAAGTGCTATGAAACATGCTGCTCAAAAGGTAGTAGACAGTGGCAATGATCATATCATTTTAACAGACAGAGGTAATATGTTTGGGTATCAGGACATGGTAGTAGATTTCAGGAATATCACCTGGATGAAACAACATGGCTATCCTGTGGTAATGGATATTACACATAGTTTGCAACAACCCAATCAGGATACAGGGGTGACAGGTGGTTTACCAGAAATGATTGAAACCATTGCAAAAGCTGCGATTGCTACAGGAGCTGATGGTTTATTTATTGAAACACATCCTCGTCCAAAAGAAGCTAAAAGCGATGGAGCCAATATGCTTCAAATAGATTTGCTTGAGCCATTACTGGAAAAACTATTAAAGATTCGCAAAGCAATTCTTTAGAATCCAACTTATCATAAACAAAAAAGGACCTTCAAAAATTGAAGATCCTTTATTACTAAAACGGACTTTACAGTCTTTACTTTTTTTGTTACGGTTTTACAACACTTTGGATAGAAACTTATAGTAACTATTTTTAGTTTCCAGAAAATCCTTTGAGTTGGTCAGCATTAAATCTTCAAGCAATACATCCGCTTCATTCATTTTAACATTTATGTATTTAGCCTGAGTGGCAGCCTGAGAGGAAAGTTCATCCGATTTTATCTGAATATCGTGTAGTAATTCATCGATATGAACATCCAATATTTTGAATTTATTTTCAAAATGTTCTACTTCTGCCATTACAGATTGAGCAGTATTTTTAGCGGCAACCTCTTCAAGTCTCTTTCTCAAAACGGCGATATCATCTTTAAAGAATTTGAGTTCTCTTTTCCAGTCTTCGCAAAGGATGTGTTGTTGGGCAATTGATTCTTTCATAACCATTAATTGTTTGTTGATTCAAAATTGGGGTATTTCGCATCAAAAAATCATGACCGCTGTCAACAATAGGTATGACCGGTATCACTTATAATTTCTTACCCAGGTACACAAAGGCAGATGAATCCCTGATTTACAAGGCACGATACATTCACCCCAGATGGCCGGTTCATTGAGATGTGATTTAAAAAGGTTAACTCCAATAGTACCGCTTAATCCCATACTGTATAAATTGAGCAGCAGAAAGTGTTTTTCTTTATCAAGCAGTTGAGTGCTGAGTTCTACCAGTTCATTGATTTGATCTTCCAGTACCCATTTCTCACCATCAGGGCCTCTGCCGTACGCTGGTGGATCTAGAATAATTCCGTGGTAAATCTGTCCTTTTTTAACCTGTCGTTTTACAAATTTCAAAGCATCTTCGACCAGCCATCTGATTTCAGGAGCATTGGATAATTGTTTATTTTCATTGGCCCATGTTACAACATTCCTAACAGCATCAAGGTGTGTTACATCTGCGCCAGCATTCGCAGCTACTATACTGGCTGCACCTGTATAGGCAAAGAGATTAAGCACACGGGGCTTATTACCGATTCGTCTGACTTGTTCATCTATAAAATGCCAATTGGAAACTTGTTCTACAAAAACACCTAGATGGCCAAAAGAAGTGCAGGAAAGTTTAAGCTTTAAATTGAAAGATTTATATTCAATTATCCATGAAGCAGGGACTTTTTTGAAGTAGTCCCATCCCCCATTTTCATTTTGAGAGTCACGGTGACTTTTCTTCGTATTGTCTCGAACAAATCTGGCATGAGCCAAACTTTTCCATTTCTCCTTAGAAATATTTGAAGGCCAAAGTGCCTGAGGTTCGGGGCGAATCAATACAATCTGACCGAACCTCTCCAGCTTCTCGCCAAAACCTGAATCAATCAGTTCATAATCTTTCCAATCCTGGACGGTTTCCTGTATCAATTCAAATCTTTTAGTACGTTTACAGCTTCCTGAATGTAGATGTCTTTTTCGAACGACTTATTCCATTCATCTTTAATACGTTTTTTGGATTCATCTTTGCCAATTTGTTCATTGTCTTCAGATGTATTTTCCAAAGACATGGAAGTAACTGTTTTCATCAGCTCTTCGAAACGTTTATTGTCTTTGTCATTTTGCTCCATCTCAGCTTTGTACTCATTGTAATTAAGCGTGTATTTTGTTTTTTTGCTTAGTTTTTCAATTTTCTTAGCCAGCAATTCTATTTCCTGAAAAAACATATTGGATGCAATTCTACCTTTAGAATTTGCCACTGCTTTTTTGATTTTATCAGCCCATTCAGCTGTCATTTCATAGTTTGCTTTTTTAATTTTATCAGAGGCAAGCGCATATTTATTTTCTCTCTCACCTATTTTCAGATATCTGTATCTGTCAGGGATAATAATATCCGGAATAACACCGGTTAACTGAGTAGTGGAACCATTGATACGGTAGAATTTCTGAATGGTCATTTTCAATGCACCCATAGGGTTAGCCTGGCCTGAAGGATATTCTTCATCCAAATCAATAAAGCGCTGAACAGTTCCTTTTCCATACGTTGGAGTTCCAATAATGACAGCTCTGCCATAATCTTGCATAGCGGCAGCAAGAATTTCGGAAGCCGATGCACTTATTTCGTTAACCATAATGGTTAGAGGTCCATCCCATCTGACTTTACCATCACCATCGCCTAACATTTCGGCATCATATCCTTTCTGCTTTACAAGTGTCATTGGTCCGCGTTTGATGAACAAACCACCTATAGTCACAACATCACCAAGAGAACCACCACCATTATTTCTAAGATCCAGAATGATACCTGAAACCTGATCATAACTGAGTTTGTTAATTTCCTCTTCGATATCTTTTGCGCAAGATCTGCCGAATTTATCATTCATATCCACATAAAAACTAGGCAGGTTGATATAGCCGTATTTTTTACCTTCAGAAACGATGATCATAGATTTTGCATACGAATCTTCAATTACTATCACATCTCTAATTATTGGAATTATGACGATGCTTTCATCCGGTTTTTTAACTGTCAGACGAACTTCAGTTCCCTTTTTACCTCTGATTAATTGAATGGCATCATCAATTTTCATATTGGTAACATCGACAGGTTCTGCATCACCCTGAGCAACTTTGAGAATAATATCACCTGCTTTAAGCTGACCTTGTTTAAAACTTGGGCTACCAGGAACGATAGAAGCGACCTTGAGATAACCATCTTTTTCCTGCAACTGAGCACCAATACCTTCCAGCTTACCACTCATACGGATATCAAAGTTCTCTTTATCCTGAGGTGGAAAATAACCGGTATGAGGATCAAAAATCTCAGTCATACAGTTCATATATGTACTGATTTTATCTTTGTGGTCCAGTTTTTTAATACTCGAAAACCATTCATTATGACTTTTAAGCTCTTCTTGTCTGGCTTCAGCTTCGAGAGAGTCATTCGATTTCACAACTTTAAGAGTTGTATCCTTTCTTTCTAATGCTTTTTCCTGTTTGTTCACTTTTGAATAATACCTTTCAAGAACTTGTCTTTTAATGTTTTTGGTCCAGAAAGATTTTAATTCCGCTTCAGTATTGAGATATTCAGGATTTTCCTCATCGTATTCAAGAAATTCATCAGAAGTAAAATTGAAAGGTTTTGAAAGAATTTCTTTATACCATTTTTCTGCTCTCGCTACTCTTACAACGTGCATGGCATTTACTTTATCGAAAAATTCAAATTGACCAGATTTCGCCTGATCATCCAATTTAGTCTGGTATTCTTTTAGAGAATCAATATCTCCTTTAAGGAAAAAACGTTTGTCTCCATCCTGAGTTTTCAGATAGAGTTCGAAAAGTTCTTTAGAAAATTTATCGTCTATACTTTTAGGTTCGTAATGATCTTTTTGGAGTGCTTTGACAATCGTCTTGACTAAGTCGCTGTCTGAACTTGAAGTCTCTCTGAAACAAAAGGCCAGTGTCAACAGGACAAAGGCAGGCAATAACATCAGTGAATATTTTATTTTTCTCATTATGCTGGGATTTAACATTTAATAATAATTTTTAGGGAAAAAACTATGCCAATTATCTCTTAATATCTTCTTGTTTAGGTTGAACTGGCTGAGGTGGAGCAGCAGGTTGTTCTGGTGCTTTTGGTGAGTTGTTTTTACTACCGCCAGATTTACCTGGGTCATTTTGTGGTTCCATAGGCATGTTTAAACCAAGTACTTCAGGACCTTGTTCGAAAACTAAATCAACCGGAATATTCAACTTTGTAAGTTTATCCAAATCGTTTTGCAGTTGAGGTAAAATCTTACCTTTTTCATCAATTAACTTCTTAACACCATCCAGGTCACCATCCCCTTGCAGTTTTAATATGATAGCGCTAAGAGAGATCATTGCTTTTTTCATTTTTTCGAAATCAACTTTATACAAGCCAGTTTTAGAATCACGTATAAAAGCACCTTGTTCCATGAAATAATTGAATCGGATCATATTGGCTTGTCCGTGCGCTGAAGCAGCTCCAAATCTGACAGATCTGAATATACCAGCCATAAAGGTCACATAATAGTCCATTAATTCACCTTCCTGCAACACTTTCTTATCATAAAGCTGAGTGATCATGTACAAGCCCAGAATATCGGCTTTCCCTTCTTCCAAAGCACTGTAATAAGGTCCAAGTGCCTGCTGTACTGTTCCTTTGCCATTCACTGTATTTTTAACGCCTAAACCATGGGCTACTTCATGAAACATTGTATTCGAAAAAAACGCGTTAAATGTAACATGTTTTCTTTGCTCAGGTACTACCAGTGCATTGGCTATTGGAAGCATAATGTAATCAAATTTAGCTTTGATGACATTTTTAAACTGACTTCTTCTTGTGCCTTTTTCTTTTTGGATTTGCTCATCATTTGGCAGATTCACAGCAATTGTTTTACTACCTGAATTACAATCACCACCGTAATAAATTACATCATAGGCATTGAGTTGAGAGCTGGAGCCGGCTAATTCTTCCTTGTATTTGTTGTCTACCGGCAATCCTTTTTGAAGTTCAGGCAGATAAGCAATATATTTTTCAAGATTCTTGCTCCAAACCATATCTTTAACCAAAACATAAGCTTCGAAAGAGGCTTTCACACCAAACAATTTGTCTTCATAGGTTTCAATTGGACCTATAATAATGTCAAACTGATTGTCTTTTAAGTCGAGCCAGATTCTGTCACTTGCATCATACTGATTAGACATCAAAGCTTCAGCTCTGCTTTTGAGGTATATTTTAAAAAGAGAATCTTTAAAGAAATTTGAAGCAATCATGAGCGAATTAGCTGCTTCCTGAAGATACATCTGATAAGCTTCAGAGTATGGTATTACTTTAAGTTTACCATCTTCTCTGACAATAATTGTATAGGGGCTGTTTTTGTTAGGGTCATTCAGACTGTCGAATTCACTTTTCCTCATATCAGCAGGATAGAAGTTAGCGCCGGCTGGCTTTGGTCCTACCCCTTTTATAAACGACTTGTTATCATCCAGACGATCCCAGGGTCCATAGTTAATCTTTTTAAATGCGATGACATCCGGATCAGTGATGGTATCTGCTTCCAATATCGGGCCACAAGCTTGCAGACTAAAAGCAATATCCATCATTTCGGCAGCTTTCATAAGCAGCTTAAGACCTTCCCTTTCTTCAACTGAAAATTTAGAAACATCAGTAGTCAGTTTTACCGATTTGTATGTAGATAATTTTAAAGCAACTGAGTCGACAGGATTTGCAGCAAACACATTAAGTGTCAGTGCCAATACCGGAGTAAGGAATAACTTTTTCATATTCAAAGTTCAAATATAACCGAAATTGAACATGTTTATAACGGGTTTCGAGAGAATTACATTTTTACAGGTTAAATATTATTTGTTAAGTGCATACACTTTGCCCGGATAGTTTTTAATTAAGCCTTTGAACTCCATATCCAACAATAAAAATGACAACTGACTCATTGGCAATTCCGTCATATAATGCAATTGATCTATCCCCTTTTGACCATCAGAAAGACATTTGACAATCATAGATTCACTGCTGTTTAATGAAGTAAACAAATCGGGATTAAACAAGGGTTTATTATTAATGGGTACATCATATCCGAGCAGTCGAATGAGACCTGAAATTGAATCAATAATTCCAGCCTGATTAATACTTATAAGTCTGTTACAACCTGCACTGAAATTGTCAGATATTTTTCCAGGCAAGGCAAATACATCCCTGTTGTACTGATTGGCAAGATCAGCAGTAATCATACTTCCACCTCTAATACCACTTTCAACGACAATAACAGCATCAGACATCCCAGCCACCAGTCTGTTTCGTCTGGGAAAATTTTCTCTGTTTCCCGGAGTATGGTATCTGAATTCAGTGATAAGTCCACCATTTAGAATCATTTCATTAGCCAGTTTGCGATTAGCACCCGGATAAACGGTAGAGAATCCATGTCCCAATACACCAATAGTTGGCACATTCATTTTGATGCATGCTTTGTGAACATTGGTATCAGTGCCGGCTGCTAATCCACTAACGACAATGACATCATAGGGTTTGAGAGCTGATATCAAATCATCCGTGAAACTTTTACCGTAAGATGTGGCATTGCGGGTACCAACAATAGACAAGATTCTTTTGCGATTGATATCAGGACTACCTTTGGTATAAATCACGACAGGATTATCCTCTATTTCCTTCAGTTTAACCGGGTAATGATTATCAAAACAAGTTATGGCTTGTATCTGATGCTTTTTAAGTAATTCAATTTCATCTTCAGCATCTTTAAAATCATTGAAACGTGCAATATTTTCGGCGGTAAGAGCCCCTATTCCCGGGATTTTTTTGAGAAGATATTTTTTCTCTTTGAAAACCGCTTTGGCGCTACCACAATAACTCAAAAGAGATTTGGCCAAATAATGCCCTATACCGGCTACCATCGTCAGAGAGATCAAATACATAAGATCTTCTTCTGAACTTTCTTTTTCCACTTTCCTCATGCCTAAAGAGCAAAGTAAATAAAAAAAGGGGACCTAAAATCCCCTGTTTTATTGAAAATAGTCTTTTTTATTAGGAAACAGCTGTTTTTTTCTTCAAATTGAGAATTGAAAAATCAGTTTCAACTGCTTTAATGGTATTTTTTAGTCGACCGAGACCTGTGATTTCCATTTCAACCACATCATTTGCTTGCAACCATTGTGGTTTGAAATTTTTATCATTTAAGAGACCAGTACCATTTAATTCGAGGAAGCAACCTGTTCCAACAGTACCAGAGCCAATGACATCACCAGGATAAACATCTACACCATAAGCGCAGCGTTCAATAATTTCGGCAAAAGTCCAGTCCATATCTGCTGTATTTCCTTCGCTCACCAACACACCATTGACCCAGCATTTCATTTGAAGATTAAAATTATTACCGGTGTGATTGGTTTTAGCTGGTACTTTCAAATTCATGAGTTCATCAGGCGTTACCATGTAAGGACCAATAACTGTAGAAAAATCTTTACCTTTTGCAGGCCCCAGATTGAGCAGCATTTCTTCCATCTGAAGTGTGCGAGCGCTCATATCATTCATGATCATATAACCAGCGATGTAGCTATCAGCTTGTTCAGCTTTTATATTTCTGCCTTTTTTGCCTAAAACAACCGCCATTTCTAGTTCAAAATCGAGCTTGTTAAAATGATCAGGCATACACCAAATCTCACCGGGACCTTGAATAGCATTGTGATTGGTAAAGTACATAATAGGATACTCGTCGAATTCAGGAATCATAGGTACGCCTCTGTTTCTTCTAGCAGAAGCTACGTGCTGACGAAAAGCATATCCATCGCGGCAGCTTGTAGGATTAGGAACAGGAGCCAATAGTACTTCATCGGATATTTGCAATCCGGCGTCTACTGATTTGCCCTCCATAATTAATCTTTCAAGTTCGCGCATAGCATCCATGCATTTTTCACCTTGATTTAAGAGTGCTGCCATATTATCCGGCAGTCTGTTATTATTAAGTGAAGCGTCATGAATACGGTCACCAACCAAAATACCCAAACGGGCTATCTCATCCTGATTTTTATATGTAACGAGTTTCATTGTATCTTAAGCATTCATTGTCAGCAGGAAATTTTTCAATCCGCTGATATTTGGAACGGTCATATTATCTGCTCCTTTCACATTAGAAAGGAAAATTGAGAACCAGTCGTTCATGTGTATAGTTCTGTATATCTCGGTGATAGTTCCACCAGGGACATTGAGTTCGTAAACTTTGTTACCTTGTTTTTCCAGCAGTTGTTTCAGATAACCAAATCTGCCAATATTTCTGTCGTTGGTTAAACTGTTCATGAATATAAAGTTGCTTGGAAGCTTTCCGTAATATGTTTCAAAAACATTGTGGTTGGCTTCTGGAAGCACATTCACAAAGGCTTCAACTTTTGCATTTTCCTGAATTTGCTGGCAGAATCTGATACCAACCGCTTCCGTTACAGTATCAGAAACTATAACGAACTTATTGTCCAGTTGATTTTCAAAAAATGAAAGCATTTCTTTTGCTGCAGCTTGTTCCTGAGCAGTATTCTCATAAACGGATTTAAGTCCTTTTAATTCAGTTTGCACATCTATTCCAAATAATTCACCTAAAATCAAGAGATTGTAAGTAAGCGAAAAACCAATAGCCATGCGTGGCTGATAACCTTGTTCGACAATGTAGTAGTGAATACCCGCTTCTTTTGCCCAATCCAGCAAAGTTCCACCAGATGTGATACAAATAATAGTAGCTCCCAAAGCTTTTGCTTTTTCATACATGGCAAGAGTTTCCTCAGTCAGACCACTATAAGAACTCAGTATCATCAGACTGTTTTTACTGGCATAAGCCGGCAAAGAATAATCACTGTAAACTTCGATTGGGAGTGTTGCTTTATCAGAAAAATAGGCTTTGGCAATTCTTCCACCTATTCCGGAACCACCCAAACCACCAATAATGATGTTAGAAAATTGAGAAGCTTTAAAACCATGCGGATGATGGTTAGTTAAGGCAAAGTTTACCTGATGATAAAAGTTGCCGAGTGCAATTTCATGTGTAATGTGTGTCATAATTTATAAGCCGCGAAAATACGTATAAATGTTGAATTTTTATCTAAAAAATCTATACGTTTTTTATAATATTGCATGGCATTGAAAGAAGAAGAAGACATATACGAAGAACAAGATTTATACGAGCATCATCGGTTTATTGCGGATAAAGGTCAGATGCCCATGCGCTTAGACAAGTTCGTTACCATGCGAATTGAGAATGCCACGAGGACAAAAGTTCAGAAAGGCATTGAAATAGGCTCAGTCCTGGTAAACGATAAGGTTATTAAGAGCAATTATCAGGTTAAACCTGGAGATGTCATCACGGTGGTACTGCCAAATCCGCCCCGCAATCCTGAACTTATTGCCGAAAATATTCCGATTGAAATTGTATTTGAAGACGATCAGATAATATTAGTCAATAAAGCAGCCGGGATGGTGGTACATCCGGGTTACAACAACTACACCGGCACATTGGTAAATGCCCTGTTGTATCATTTCAAAGGTTTGCCTGAATATTCAGACGAAATGCGTCCGGGCCTTGTACACAGAATTGATAAAGATACCAGTGGCTTGCTGCTTGTCGCTAAAACTGAAGATGCTCTCGTCTTTTTAGCCAAGCAATTTTACGATCATACAATCAGCCGAATTTATACAGCCTTAGTTTGGGGCGATGTCAAAGAAGATAAAGGTACAATCAGAGGCAATTTAGCCAGAGACCCGCGAGATCGCCGCCTGTCTGCTGTATTTGAAGACCCCGGAATCGGTAAACATGCAGTGACACATTATAAAGTTTTAGAAAGATTTGGGTTTTGCACCTTGGTGGAATGTCAGCTGGAAACCGGCAGAACTCATCAGATAAGGGCTCACATGAAGCATCTCGGACATCCACTTTTTGCTGATGAATCTTACGGAGGATTAAAGATTTTGAAATCATCCAAACTTCCAAAATACGAACAATTTATAGAAAACTGCTTTAAAATCATGCCACGACAGGCTTTACATGCCCGTACTTTAGGCTTTATTCACCCGGGTTCCAGGCAAAAAATGGATTTTGAGGTTGATTTACCGGAAGATTTTTCAACTGTATTGGATAAGCTCAGAATGTATGTCCACCAGGTTGACAGTTAGTGCATACATCCCTGAAACAATTCTGATTTAACTACAAATGCCTTAGGATTGTATTTTCTGATTTGTTGTAGTCGCTTTTCAGCATCTGATTGTTCAACGTATATTCCCATGATTCCAGCCATCAGCGAGTCATTTAAGTTGTCCAGATATTGGTTGGCATATTCGATAGACAAACTCTCAGAATTGTATCTTCTGGGGAAATATTCTCCTGCATAAATTTCATCTTCTGAATCATCCGGCAACTGAATTTTTCGGGTTATACTGTTATAAAATCTGTCCATAGTGTCGATTTCCAGTTTAAGTTTTCGGGCAGTTTGAATTAAAACCGACCTCAAATTGAAGTAATTATAGGAAGTATCGGCAATCACGACGAAATAAGTAGCCATTTCATTGTTCATATCTATTTCAGGTTCTGAAATCGTATCATAAGGATCATCTTTTAAGTCGGTCAATTTAACCGAATCTACACTAGATGATTCAGAAGTATTTTGAACCGTTGAACTGTTATTACAAGACAGGGCGATAAAACAAATTATAAGTACTAGATACCTGGAGGCCATTTTTTACACAAAAAAACAAATAAGTTGTTAAAAGAAATCAACCAATTATCTCCATGTTAACATATTCAAATTTAATCTATTAATACATGGAATCATTAAAATTTATCTAATTTATTAAAATTGAAAATGAAATTCTCAAAATAAGAAAAAAATACCAATGCACCCTTACCCATTATACTGATTATCTGCACTTTAGCTTTATGGCATGATTCAGGCAAAGAAACATTGAAATCAAATTAATTTTAGCGTTATGAAGTCAAAACTGATATCTAAAGAACTCAACGGTCTAATTTGGATTAAGCTGTTGATGGGTGGCATCCTTTTAACCACAATTTTATTTTTGATGAATGGTTGCGATAAAATTGACGATTTAAGGAATCACGGTTCGGGACAAAGTTCGGGCAAAGCAACATACAATGTCAGAATGACGGATGCTCCGGGCAATTTTACTGAGGTAAATGTAGACATAGTTGCAGTCATTGTCAAAACAAGTAAAGGCGGTGAAATTACTTTAAACACGAAAGCCGGCATTTACAACTTACTTGATTTTCAGAATGGCAAAGACACTTTATTATCAAGTGTTGGATTAGACTCAT
>CAUJCT010000039.1 GCA_963169345.1 Bacteroidota bacterium | reverse complement strand
ACGTAAGATACTATTGCCGTTGTGTATTTTAGGGGCAAAATATTGATTGCCAAGTCCTAAAAACTCGCCAATAGCAGCTAACAAATGAGAGCCCGATTTTTCAAAAGCCTTATATAGCTCATTGCCTTTGTCTGTAAAATTCGTCAATTCTTTTACATCCACATTGTCAGGATATTCTGATTTTATGGCATCCGCATCTGTCACAGTTTGTCCGATTTGGAAAAACTCTTTCAAATCGCCGACTTTGGACTGCTTGGCATGTTCTTTTCCAAAGGAGGTATATCCTCTTTGTCCTGCTAATCCGGATACTTCATAAGATCTTTTCACATCGACAGGTAGGGCAAAAAAAGTTTTTGAATCAGTGTAAAACTCGTCCACCAAGGCTTTTGGAATACCATGGTTGATGACGCCAACAAATCCTACATTGTGAAAGGCGTTACCCAAGTCTGTAACAAATTGTTGTTTTTCCTCTACCGACCCATTGGTATATTTACTCAAATCAACTAAAGGAATGGCACGTGTACTCATAAACTTAGAATTAGGGTGCAAAGATAGTAAATTTACTGAAAGAAGTGTCAAATTCAACACGTAAAAAAAGAGGCCATCCGATAATGGACAGCCTCTTGTATATTTTGGGAAAATAAAATTATTTAGTATCCCAGAACAATCTTGTAGCAGAATCATCACCACCGATTGCAGCACCTGCAGCTGTTGTATTAGCAGCGTTCAGTGTATTTTCGATGATAGGATAAATCAATCGTTTTGGTATTTCTGGAACACCTTGTGCATCCGGCTTAACCAATGCAGGAAAGTCTAATCTTCTCCAATCAGTCCAAGCATCAAATCCACGGTTGTACATTGCCAACCATTTTTGATTTCCTATTTTCTGTTGCCATGTATTACCGGCTGTAGCGTAGCTAACACCAGCTTGAGCAAGATAATCGGCTGTACCTGTAACACCCCAATAATCCATTGATGCTGAAATAGCAGCATTATAGAATTCTTCTGCATTGCCGGAAATAAAACCTCGTTCTACAGCTTCTGCCAGTAGGAAGTTAACTTCCGCAGCATCCAGGAAGTTACCCGGGAATGTTTGAGCCGAAACCTTCTTACTAATTGTAGAATTAGCTGCATACACGTTACTGAATCCGTATGTACCACCTTTGAATGAACCATCTTCCAAAGCAGTAAAATAAGCTGATCGACGAGGATCATTCAGACCATTCATCATATCCACGATAGTATTCGCAGCGACAAAGTCACGTCTTGAACTTATTGGTGGCACGTCATTTGACAATGGGTTGTTATTAGGAAGAGAGCCTAAATAAGCAAACAAAGCATTATCAGAGTTGTCGGTAATCAATTTCCCTAAGTCAGTGGCAGCTTCCGCAACTTTACCTTTGGCTGTACCGGCATCTGAATCTGCAATAACCATTGCTAGTTTCAATTTCAAAGAATTACCAAATTTAACCCACTTGGACATATCGCCTTTATAGATTACGTCAGCACTGCCAAATCCTGCATCAGCTGTTGATATGGTATTCAATGCTTCTTCTAATCTAGACAACAAATCATTCGTGATAGTTTTGGCATCGTCATAAACCGGTTGAGTTTTATTGATATCCAATGCCTGACTATATGGAATATTGCCAAAAGTATTGACCAAAACACTCCAAGAATAAACCTCCATCATTGTAATCGATGCTATTTTATTCTTCTTAATAGCATCAGGCAAAGCTTTATCCTCATTTACCAATCTTTTAGCTTCTTTAAGGTCAACCAATACTGAAGCATAGATTGCATTCCAAAGTGCTTGAGGAATTGTTCTGGTTGTCATGTCATAACGAGGCTCATCCAGATAAGTTGTTGCAGTAAGATGCTGTACATAAAATCTGAATACATTCGTATTGACATTCACGCTGTTCAATGCATTTGCAAGAACAAACTGGGAGTAAGAAAACATAGGATCTCCAGAGACACTCGAAGGACTCTTTGTATTCACGTTATAATCATCCAAACTATTCACACAACTAGTCAATAGTAGGATTGGTAATAAAGCTATAAATAATAATTTTTTCATCATTTTTTTCTTTTAATTGATTAGAACTTCAATTTAACATTAAAACCAAATGTACGAACAGAAGGATATGCACCACCTTGGTGTCCGGAAACGTTACCGGCACTATAAATATCTTCAGGGTCAGCATAAGGAAGATTTTTATGAATAATCCATAAGTTTCTTCCGGTCAATGAAATATCAGCACCTTTAATAAATCTTGAATTTTCAAACAATTTTTTATCCAAAGTGTATGTCAAATTAAGTTCTCTTAGTTTAACAAATGATGCATCATAGATAAATGCCTCATTCGGATTGTTTACTATTCCAAATGGAGAAACATCTGAATCCACAGCACTAACTCTGATATCATTCTTAGAACCATCTTCTTTAACACCGTCTAATATTAATCCACCATTTTGGTCAAGTGGATTTCTTACCGGACTGCCTAAATCATTTGTTCCTGCAGTTTCAGGATACAATCCTACATACTGTCCATAAGCCTGGTCTAATGAATAGATATCACCTCCAAACTTAGCGGAAATCAAGAAGTTGAAACTAATGTTTTTCCAGCTCAAAGTAGAACCAATACCACCGAACCAATCAGGGGTTACATTACCAATAACTTGATTTGTTTTTGACATGTAATAACCATCGTCTCTAACAGTTTTTTGTCCATCTGTATATACAAAGCCTTTACCCACCAAAACACCATAAGGGAGACCTGGTCTAGCTACAAGAGATACACCACTTTGGAAAGTAGCGATAACGATTTCCTTCGTATTTTCATCATACAACTCAACAACTTCGTTTTTGTTCTTTGCAAAGTTAAATGTCAAAGTCCAACTTAAGTCTTTCGT
>CAUJCT010000038.1 GCA_963169345.1 Bacteroidota bacterium | reverse complement strand
TCTCATTCATCAACAAATCCCACCCCATTTGTTTGTGCTTATCCATTAATGCTTGCAAGTTGGCCAGCTGCAATGGGGTCATGTGTGATTTATTGGCTTGCGACCTGTTGCCAATTTGTAATTCATTTTTATCAGGCCAATTGTGATAATCACCATAATCGTGGTTGCCAAGAATGCTGTAAACACCCATTGGTGCATTAAGACGACCGAAAATTTCCATCAACTCTTCATCCATTTCATCGGCTAGTGAATTGACCAAATCACCGGTAAAAAATATCACATCCGGTTTCTCTTTCAATAGCTTTTCTACACCCTTCTCAACCGCTTTCCTATCCCAGAAACTACCTGAATGAATGTCACTGATATGTCCCACCTTCAACCCTTTAAAAGCAGGAGGAAGATTGCTTAACGGCACATCTACTCTGTGTATCCTGTAATCATGCGCTCCTTTTACAATTCCATAGGTCAATCCTGCAAATGATAAACCACCCAGACCAATACTGATTTGTGAAATAAATTTCTTTCTGCTCACCAGAAAGCTATTGCCGGTTTCGTCAACTGAATTGTCTTTCTTGTTGCTGATCCAACTGATGATACCATTGAATATTCTGTAAATATCCTCCATTAGCATTGGCAACATCATCAACATTTTAGCTAAAAACAAACCAAAAAACATCCCCGTGAATACTGTTCTGAACCCACGATCAAGATGGTTGAGATATCCTGCCATACCTAAAAAACCAACTATATAAAAACTAATATTTAGTGTCCAATAGCCTATTCGGATAATTCTACGGGCTGTTACACCCATATCGGCAGTTATTGTACGTATAGCCTGAAATGCATAAAAATCAAAAATCAGGACCAACAAAATCGGAATTGCAATTCTAAAAAACATTGGAATAAGTGAAATGACGGATTGAAACATCAATTAATAATCAAAACTACGCGATTTATACTTTCCGATATTCAGAATCAGGTCGTATTTCTTTAAAACATCGAAACTTTTCGAGAAAAGTCCCTCTTCACGATTAATAATCAGTGAATGACCCTTTTCACCAAACAAACGGTGAGCAATTGCAGCTTTAAGATGCTTCGCAATAATATCATTAGCCTTAGGCGAAGATTTGAGATTCTTTAAATAGGGTATGCTGGAAGCTATTTTAATAAATCTTAATACTTCTGACTGACTGATAGAATAGCCGGAATAAAATGAAAGTACATCCTTGTATTTCTTTCTGGATGACTCTATATCCTGTCGCATTCTGTCCAATATGTATATATCAAAAATTCGACTGTAAAACAAGCCAGGAATCAGCATCTCTATTTCTGTACTGTCACTTAATGTATCCCTTAAAAAAATATCCGGTCGTATTCCTCCTCCTATTGTGAGCAGTCGGCCATTCTTAGAAAAGAATTCTTTTTTGACTTCAGGGTCTAAAACCGGATTTAAGGTATCTTTCAAAACATCTCTCTTGTAAATTTCATTCTTATAAGCTGAAATGTCTTTATTATAGGGCTTTTGAATACTCCGACCACTTGGTGTGTAATAACGGGCAATTGTCAATCTGAGCATAGAACCATCCGATAACCTGAACGGCTCCTGCACCAATCCTTTCCCGTATGTTCTGTTGCCCATTACAACAGCTCTGTCATTATCCTGAAGCGCACCCGCTAAAATCTCACTTGCCGAAGCGGTATTATGATTCACAAGTAAAATCAATTTGCCTTCCTTAAATACCCCATTGCCATCGGCCAGATAATCTCGTCTTTGTCTTTTAAATCCATACGTGTAAGCAATCAATTCATCCTTCTCAAGGAATTCATTAGCTATGGCCACTGCCTCATTCAATAAGCCGCCTCCATTGTTGCGCAAATCTAAAATAAGGTCTTTCATGCCCACTTTTCTTAAAGCATCTAAAGCTTTCAAAAATTCTTCATGGGTGTTCCCGCTGAATCGGTCAATCTGAATGTAACCAACATTTGAACTGACCATATAAAAAACTTCAGAACTATTGACTACAATTGTTTCCCGCTTCAGCTTAATTTCTTTCAAGGCATTCTCAGACCTTCTGTAGACAAGTAATTTAACAAGACTATCTTTGGGTCCTTGCATAGATGCTCTGATATCCATAACATCTAAACTATCTGTTAAACTTTTACCATTGACACTTACCAGTCTGTCGCCCGGTACTATGCCTGCTTTCATGGCAGGACCATTGGGATACACATTGTAGACAAATGGCGTATCCATGTATTGAATGTACTCAATTCCCAAACCTTCATAATTACCTCTTATCTGACTCTCGTTCATCTCAGAAAGAGCCGGTGGAATATAAGTACTATGTGGATCGAGTTGCGAAAGCAGATTATCTATAGTGCTTTGCTGAAGCCTTTTTATATCAGTACTATCGACATAATCATTGTCAATGATATCAAATATTTGAGAAAATTTATCTTTCGATTCACGGTTGATAGAAAAACCCATTGCAAGTCCTGCTGCCAGCAAGACTGAATAGATGATAGGCCTGAAAGCCCTCGCATTATCCTCTTTGATTGGGTTTTGCTCCGACATTTTATAAAACGTTCAGGAGTTGCTCTTTTATTTTTTCGAGCTCTTCTTTCATAAATACAACCGATTGCTGAATAGGAAAATAATAAGCTTTACTACCCATTGTGTTAATCTCCCTACCCATCTCCTGTGCAATAAAATTGAGCTTCTTGCCACTCGCATCCTTTTCAAGACATTCAATGAAAAAGTCAAGGTGATGTATCAATCGGCTCTTTTCCTCAGCTATATCATATTTTTCGAGATAGTAAATAACTTCCTGTTCAAAACGATTCTGGTCGACACTTATATCGTCTTTGTTTTCCATCAGCGATTGGAGTAATTTACCTTTAATACTTTCTCTTCTCTGAGCTTCTTCGGTTTCTACATGTTTGACATGTCCGCGGATTTTTTCAATACAATCGATGAGATACTTACTGATTGTGGTGCCTTCAATAGTACGAAATTCATCGAATCTCTGAAGAGCAGTTTCTACTGTACCCATAATCAACTGCCAGTCTTCCTCCGAAACTTCTGTTTCTTCGTATCGCACTACATCCGGAAAAGCAATTATGGTACTTAACAAGTTGGGGGTATCCATACCCAATTCTCCTGAAAGCATATTTAACTTTTCATAGTAGGATTTAGCCAATGGTAAATTAATGCTGAGTGTATCATTTACACTGCTGTTGTCCTTTCTTTCCGTAACGATATTCATAGATACAGACCCTCTCTGAATTCTGGTATTCAGATGCTGTCTTAATTCGATTTCCTTGTCCTTGAAGGATTTCGGCATTCTGACATTTAATTCCAGAAATTTATTGTTTAATGACTTGATTTCGGTCTTGATATTCCAAATTTCGTTCTCGAATTCAGAGGCGCCGAAACCGGTCATGCTTTTGATTTGTACCATTTGCTTTTCGTTGAAGTGATGAAAACTCCAGCAAAAATCAACAATATTGCCAATATTTTCTGCATATTTAAATCATCTTTTTTCAGCAGTATGGCTATTATTGAGGCCAGTATTGGTTGTAAATATATATACGCCCCAACTATGGTTGGCCCAGCCTTGGTAATAGCCCAGGCATTTAACAGATAGGTTACAAAGGTCGTAAAGACAATGATGAACACAATTTTTAGAATGATATCGATTGGCATTCCTGCAAATTTTCCCTGAGTAAGCTCTTCAAATCCAAAAGGTATAACTAAAACCGAACCAAATAAAAAAGTGTATTTTGAAACTGTAAGTGTATGATACTTCTGTAAAAGTTTTCGGGCTGCAACAAGATAACCTGCATAAGAAATGGCATTTAATATGATTAGTATATCCCCTGATAAGGTAGCACTGTTGAATGAGAAATTCCGACCTGCCATTAAAACAACACAACCTATACAGGCTGTAATTATCCCCAACAATTGAGATAATATCACTTGTTGTTTGTTGATTGCAACATTTAGAATAAAAACAAAAATGGGGGTTGCAAGCATCAAAACTGCGCCATTAATTGGGGTCGTTATTTCTAAACCCTTAAAAAACATGAGCATATTAGCCGCTACACCCAACATACTGCATAATAACATGCGACCTCCATCTGATTTCCAGTTTACTTTTTCAGTTGGACCAAACTGTGAAGCTATCAGAAATAGAATGGTTGCCCCACATACTCTTAAAATTATAAAGCCAAATCCCTGCAAATAGTATGGCATGATATCCTTAACCAAACTGAATGTAACCGCGTATATCAGTGAAACTGAAAACAAGGCAATATGAACTAAGTACTTCAATCTGTATTAAGGCTAATTGGTAGTTGCTAACATGTAATCCGAAATAGAAATTCGATTATATATCCAGAAATATGAACAATTATTTCCTGTGAATAACACCTGCCATAGGCTGAGCTGTTGGCATAATGGTCATCTCATTGATATTAACGTGTTCTGGTCGGTTAATCATAAACCAAACCCCTTCTGCTACATCACGGGCGACAAGGTTTTCGAAACCTTCGTAGACTTTGGAGGCCTTTTCTGTATCACCTTCAAATCGAACAATTGAAAATTCTGTTTCTACTGCACCAGGATGTATGGCAGAAACTTTAATTGGAAATTTGCTTAAATCCAATCGCATGCTTCTGCTTAAGGCGTCAACCGCGTGCTTGGTTGCACAATAAACATTGCCATTGGCATAGACTTCTTTTCCGGCTATACTGCCAACATTGACAATATGACCTTTTTTTGCAGCAATCATGTGTGGCACAAGTGTTCTGCTTATGTAAAGCAGACCTTTAATGTTTGTATCAATCATGGTATCCCAGTGCCTGAAATCGCCATTTTCGAAAGACGCCAAACCCATCGCCAAACCTGCATTATTAATTAAAACATCCGGACTTTTCCATTCAATTTCGAGATGTTCAATTGCATCTGTTACAGCTTCACGGTTTCTCACATCCAAAACCAGAACTCTGCATTCAACTTTATACTGTTCTTCCAGCTCGATTTTAAGCGTATTTAAACGCTCTTCGCGGCGACCACATAACACCAGATTATAATTATTCTCTGCAAGAATTCTTGAACAAGCCTCACCAATGCCAGCACTGGCTCCGGTTATAAATGCAACTTTTCTTTTCATAAATCGGCAGCAAAAATAGGTAAAACTTTTTGGGGGATGGACACTAAAAAATTGTAATATCGTACACGAAATCTTGATAACTGAACTACAAATTATAGGAACAGGAAGTGCCACACCTGCGCGTGAGCGACACCCCAGTGCACAGCTGCTGAAAATTGGCTCCACTAAAATCCTCATCGATTGCGGTGAAGGAACTCAAATGCAGCTCCTTAAATTTGGCATCAAACATACGGGCATCGATTATATTTGTATCTCTCATTTACATGGCGATCATTATTTCGGCCTCATCGGATTGCTATCCACTATGAGTCTTATGGGCCGAACTCAGGATATTCATTTAATTGGTCCTCCTGAATTACCAGCCATCATTCAATTAATGATTAAGGCAGGCAATATGCATCTTAATTATCCTGTTCATTATATTATCACAAATGGAACTCAACCTGAAACAGTTTTGGAAACTTCCGATTTTACAATCACGAGTTTCCCTCTTAAACACCGCATTCACTGCACAGGTTTCAGAATAACGGAAGCAAAAAAATTAAGACATCTAAATCCGGAGGCTGCTAAGCAGTATAATATACCTGTTGAGCTCTATAAAAACATAAAAGCCGGTGAAGATTTTAAATTGCCTGATGGCTCAATTATCCTTAATCAACTGCTCACTGTAGCTTCAGAAAAAAGTCGTTCATTTGCTTATTGCTCAGATACTATTTTTGACCCTGAAATAGTTCCTAACATCGAAGGCGCCGATTTGGTTTATCACGAATCTACATATACCCGCAACTTAATCGACAGGGCTAATCTTTATTTTCACAGCACTGCCGAACAAGCCGCTACTATAGCAAAATTAGCCAATGCATCTCAACTCATCATTGGACACTTTTCTTCACGATACGACAATGAAAGTTTGCAAATTTTACTGGATGAAGCACGGGAAGTCTTTCCATCAACAGAATTGGCTTTAGAAGGCAGAAGTTTTATTGTTTAAGTTGCAAAGGAACTGAACTAAATCCTCCGGCAACTTTTTCAATTCCTCAAAACCAAAACAATTCCCTAAATTTGCCTATTATTCATTGAAAACAAAAGCATTAATTAAGAAAGTCAAACAACTGTCCATTCCCAGGACTGCCAGAGCATATAAGGATATTCATACTGTTTTGCTTTTATGGGATGCTTCACAGGATAAATCGGATATAGAAGAGTTAAAAACATTTGGTCATGAATTGAGAAAAAGTGGTAAAGAAATCGCTTTTTTAGTATTTCATCCCATAAAAAAATTAGGCCCGGATATGTTGCCAAACGAAATTCATAAACTCTGTTGTAAAGGTGATTTTAACTTTTTTGCAGTGCCTAAATCGAAAGCACTCAAAGATGTACTCGAAACTCCTTACGATTTACTTATCAATGGCTGCCTGTCTGACAATGAATATTTAAAAACCATTTCTGTCTTTTCAAAAGCAAAATTCAGAATTGGCCCTTACCTGCAAAATGATGATACCAATTTTTATGAATTACTGATTAGTCCAAATGGAGCTAATCCCTGCGAGAATTACTTAATAGAAATTGGTAAAAATCTGAGTAAAATCCAATAAACACACGCATTATGGCACACATCTCATCCCAAAAACTTAAAGGAACAGGAGTGGCATTGGTCACACCTTTTAATCCTGATGCCAGTATCGACTTCACTGGCTTAAAAAAACTCGTTCATCACATGATCGACAATGGTGTAGATTACCTGGTTATTTTAGGTACTACAGGTGAAAGTCCGACAATATCAAAGCAGGAAAAGCAAAGTATACTCGAAACCATACGTACTGAAAACAACGGAAGGCTCCCATTGGTCCTCGGAATAGGTGGAAACCATACTCTGGAAGTTGCTGATGCAATAAAATATCAGGATTTGGACGGTATAAGTGCTATTTTAAGTGTTAGCCCGTATTACAATAAGCCAAATCAACAAGGCATTATTCGTCATTATACCCATCTTGCAGACATATCTACTTTGCCTTTGCTTCTTTACAATGTTCCGGGAAGAACCGGCAGTAATATCAGTACCGAAACTACTTTAAAACTGGCTGAACACCCAAATATTCTTGGTACAAAAGAAGCCAGTGGTAACTTTACGCAATGCATGGATATTCTTAAAAACAGACCCGATAATTTTGCTGTTATCAGTGGTGATGATGCTTTGACACATCCTTTCTTATCTCTTGGCATGGATGGTGTAATCAGTGTAATTGCCAATGCTTATCCTAAAGCATTCAGTGATATGGTCAGATTAGGATTAGAAGGCAATTTTAAATCTGCTCTGCCTCTGCATAATCAATTGCTGGATGCTATGAACCTGATCTTTGCTGATGGTAGTCCGGGTGGCATTAAAGTACTTCTTGAAGCCATGGGAATTTGCGGCACTACAGTCAGAATGCCTTTGCACGATGTGAGTGAAAAAGTTAAACAGGCTTTATTGGATACGATGAAGGTTGCAGCCAAACAAGGTTAGAATATTACTATAGCTGGTCTCAAAAATAGGATTTAGAGTCAAAGACAAGTATTTTTTATTCAGACTAGGCGTATTTTGAAGCTCATACCTATGGTGGTCTGAGCTAGAAATACAACGACGTATGAATAAAAAAGACGCAATCGAATTCATATCATCAATTACCAGTTTGGCCTAAAGGTTATTTTTGAGGCCAGCTTTAGTTAATACCAGTAATTGTATATTCTTGTATTGCCATAGGCATCTATGCCTTCTATCATGATTTTGCCCTGAGCACTTTCCAGATCTTTTATTAATTGTGAAGCGTCATTGCATGGCTTTTCATTGAATTTTATAAAAATAAAACCGTCCTCAATGCCCAATCGGTTGATAAAACCATTTCTGATATTGCTTACTTTCACGCCGTTACTGATCTTGTACTTTTGTCTCTCAGCCATACTGACAGTGCTGAAATCCGCTCCTAATTTATCCGAACTGCTTACCTCCTTGGTAGACAAACTGGTTTCACCATCTTCATTGGTCAATGTCATGGTTGTTTCCTTCTGAACACCTGATCTAACGTAGACAAGTTTAATTTTATCTCCTGGTCTGTAATAAGACATGTGCTCGTCAAAAGAGGATTTACTGCCTATTGCTCTGTCCTGAATTTTAATTATAACATCGCCTTTTTTCAAGCCTGCTTTATCAGCCGGACTACCTTCGTAAGCACTTGTAATTAATGCCCCTTCAGTTATTTTATTCAGTTTTTCGCTGGATTCATCTATATCACTAGCTTCTACTCCTGAGTAACCTCTTTGTACTTTACCGAAATCAATTAAATCCTTTATAGTTTTTGAGACAATATTGACTGGTATTGCAAATCCATATCCGGCATACGAACCTGTTTGACTAAAGATTGCTGTGTTAATTCCGACCAGCTCGCCATTTAAATTAACTAAGGCTCCTCCACTATTACCAGGATTAATAGCTGCATCCGTCTGTATAAAAGATTCTATTGGAAACTGATTGTTGACTACATTGATGTTGCGGCCCTTAGCACTCACTATTCCTGCTGTAACTGTAGATGTTAAATTAAAAGGATTTCCTACAGCTATAACCCATTCCCCAATCTGTAAGTCATCTGAATTAGCCATACTGATAGCAGGTAAATTATCTGCATCAATTTTTAAAACTGCCAGATCGGTAGAAGGATCTGTGCCGACTAAAGTGGCCGTGTAATTCTTTTTCTTGTTGTTAAGTACTACCTCAATGGTCTGAGCGTCTTTAACAACATGCAGATTGGTTACAATATAGCCATCTTTTCTAACAATGACGCCACTTCCGGTGCTGCTCACTTTGCCTATACTTCCGAATGGATCCCATCCATCAAAGAAAAATCCAAATGGATCTGAACGTCTCACCATAGCGGTCGTTTTTATAAAAACCACTGTTGGAGTGGCAACTTTTGAAGCCAGGACGAAGCTAATAGAACTTTCTCCTACTTTGCCATTATAGGACGCCAAAAGTCCACGGAGTTGATCTTGCTGAATATTTGAATTGCTTTCAGAACTATTGTTAAATCTTGAAAAAACAAAGGCGCCTAAGATTCCAAAAATTAAGGCTAAAAATGCATTTCCAATTATTTTCTTCATATCTGCTAACTGGTTATTTGTATGATAAGTTTAATGTTGATTTCCGATTTCTTTGGATCGTTACTGTAAAGCGTTATATACTTGTTATGAGTTGCTATAGTTTGATTAACTGTATCTATAATGATTGTAAACGTAACTGATTCTCCCGGTTTTAATATTTGTTTTGGCAACTTAAATGTAACACATGAACAACTAGGTTTGACATTCCTGATGTTTAAATCGCTCTTTCCTGTATTGGTAATGGTAATGGTCTTACTCACTATACCGCCAGCACGGCATTTTCCATAGTTTAGTGTCGAACCTGAATCCAATTGGATGACAGGCGCCAGCTTCAATTGTTGCTTGGTCATTTTGGAGAAATCTTCTTTAAGATTGATATAGATATGCAAGAACTTATTTTCTCCGGCTACATCATCTGTCAGTAACAAAACTCTTTGATAAATTTCTCCTAAGTTGCCAATTTTACTGCCATCAACTTTAAAAGTAATATAAAGTGAGTCGCTGGCATCTATAGTGCTGTCTCCCAAATCAACACTTGCATATTCTGGTAACTCTCTTACTTCCCAGATTTTTATCGGATAACCCATGTAGTTAAACATCTTGATCACATAGGTTTGGGTTTCATTTGTATGTAAATTAGGAAACGAAGCGAGTGTGGTGTTGAATGCCAAATTGGAATAAGTTGTGGCATAAGAAGGCGGACGTTTTGACAGATTGGCTTCAGGAATGACATTTCCTGATATACTTAAACTTTGGTAATAATCCTGGGTATTAAAATATACAAAAATGTTTTTGTGAAAAGTGCCGTGATGCCCCCTAGTCTCATAAATCGCTTTAACAAATCCTCTCTCACCCGGCTTTAAAGTATCTTTGGTATATTCAGGTTTTGTGCAGCCACAACTGGTTTCAACTTTACTTATATAAAGCGGGCCGCCACTAACATTGGTATATTCAAACAAGGCTGTTGCAGTTCCCATTTCTTCTTTTAAATCACCAAAATCATGGGAAATCTTGTCAAATTTCACACCTGCACTCATCTGAGCAGAGAGTGTACCCATCAATCCAAATATCAGTGCGCTTAAAACCAGTTTTTTCATCCTGTAGGTTATTACAAATTTCATACAATTTTTACTTGAAAGATTAATTTTTTCTTCAAAAGGTTGCTTTATATCGAATATCTTTGCAAAGCCTGATGCAAAATAAGAACCTCGATCCTGATAAGTCTCAACTGAGTCCTGCCGACAAAGATATAGAGAAAGTCTTGCGCCCCTCCATTTTTGAAGACTTTACAGGTCAGGAAAAAATTCTTGACAATTTAAAAATATTTGTAAAAGCCGCTGTTCAGAGAGGTGAAGCTCTCGATCACGTTTTACTACATGGCCCTCCCGGATTAGGTAAAACTACTTTAGCCAATATTATTGCCAATGAATTAAAAAGCAATATTAAAACAACCAGTGGACCGGTTCTGGAAAAACCAGGTGATTTGGCGGGACTATTGACCAATCTCGAAGAGGGAGATGTTTTGTTTATAGATGAAATCCACCGCTTAAGTCCTGTTGTCGAAGAATACCTTTATTCGGCAATGGAAGACTACAAAATTGACATCGTTTTGGATAGCGGACCAAGTGCACGCTCGGTGCAAATCAGTTTAGCTCCTTTTACCCTTGTTGGTGCAACTACACGTTCAGGTTTGTTGACTGCACCTTTACGCGCAAGATTTGGCATTACAAACAGACTTGAATATTACACAACCGACTTATTGGCTCGTATTGTCATTCGTTCTGCTGGTATAGTCAGAGTTCCCATCCATGATGAAGCTGCTATGGAAATTGCTCGTAGAAGCAGAGGCACTCCCCGTATTGCCAATGCTTTGCTCAGAAGAACCCGCGACTTTGCTCAAATAAAAGGTGATGGAGAAATAACCATTGATATTGCTAAATATGCTCTGGAAGCTCTCAATGTTGATGCCAATGGACTGGATGAAATGGACAACCGTATTTTAAGCACCATCATCGATAAATTTAAAGGGGGACCCGTGGGCATAAACACTATTGCTACAGCTGTAGGTGAAGAAGCCGGTACTATTGAAGAAGTCTATGAACCCTTTTTAATTCAGGAAGGTTATATCATGCGAACAGCCAGAGGAAGAGAGGCTACAGCACATGCTTATAAACACCTGGGCCGTATCCAGTACAGAAAAGATTCCGGAGAATTGTTTTGAACTATTCAACAGTTCTAATTCAATAATTCTTTAATTACTTTTTCGGTAGCTCCTGAATGCCAATTAATAAAATCCAGACATTTTGCTCTGACAGGATTTTCTAAATGGCTTGATGGAAGCAAACGATTGATTGCCGCTCCTAATCCTTCAACATCAGAAATTTTATAAGCTACCTCTGAGGCCATTGATTCAAGCGCCTCCGGGTATCTGTCTACCTCCGGACCATAAACAACCGGGACTCCAAATGCGAGTGCTTCCAGAATATTGTGCAAACCCCTTCCAAATCCACCTCCAACAAATGCAAGGTCTGCATAAAAATAAGCATTTGATAAATGACCAATAGTATCTAAAACCATTACCCTGTCGTTAGTTTGAAACTGACCGGAAGTAAAACGACTCAGTCCAAACTCCTTCAATAACTGACTGATTTGTACAATATGTGATTCCGTAACATCATGTGGTGCCAGAATAACTTTGAATTTCCTGAAGTTTTCATCTTTCAAAAAATCCTTAATAATTGTTTCTTCTTCAGGCCAGCTGCTTCCTACCATTAAAATTGGTGAAATACCTTTAAATTTTTCTAAAATATCTATTCTCTGAGAAGATAATGCAGTGTTGCGAACCCTGTCATAACGGGTATCTCCGCTTAACATAATATTATATAATCCTCGGTTTTCGAGCAAGTGAAAACTCTTGCTGTCCTGCAAAAAAATCAATTTAAAATCCTTCAAAACATTGAATAACCATTGTCCATAAAATTTTAAAATATATTGATTTTCTCTGAATGTAGCCGATAACAGATAAGTTGGTATTTGCCTTTTCCTGAGCTCCTTCAAATGACAATACCATATTTCATACTTGACAAAAATGGCCATATCTGCTTTAATAATATCCAGAAATTTTTTCGCATTCGAAGGGGTATCCAATGGCATATAACAAACCAAATCCGCTAAAGCAAAATTTTTGCGCTGCTCGTAACCAGAAGGAGAAAAAAAACTAACTACGAGCTGACAAGATGCATCTAAACGTTTGAGTTGCTCCATGACTGGTCGTGCTTGCTCAAATTCACCCAAACTTGCACAATGAAACCAATATACTTTTCCTGTTTTCTTAAACTGTAATCGTTTAAACAACACTTTCCTGCCTTCCACAAACAACTTTAGCTTCCCGCCTGTAAACAAAGCTGCTAATGGTAAAAGGTATTCAACAATACCTACAAATATGCGGTAGACAAAACTCATTATTCGAAATAGCGCTCTTCCTCGCCTTTAGTTGTTCCTGCTTTACGTCCTGAAATGGAAATCATAAATCCAAATTTGAATCCCAGCATGATATCATTTCTCAGACCAGTTTCTGCTGTGCGCGTATCAAAATTATAAGATCGTCTGTTTTTGGTGAACCCATATAAATATTCGAACCCTGCAATCAGATTAAGCATTGCTTTAGGGTCTATCCTCTGATACCCAAGAAAACCTCTAAACATCAAGCCGTTTGTAAGTCTGTCGTAACCCTTGGCATATTCACCTTCCAATTGTGGTAAAACAGTTCTTTGAAAAGTATACTTTATCTTGTGCTGCATAAAACCGAGTCCGGCACTCACTAAAAATCCCGAATTCTGGTCGTACTTATTGATAGGTATAATTTTTCCAAAATCGACATGCCAGTGATAACCTCTCATGTACTGCTTGACCTCCGAATAATTGCCGTTAATATCTATAAGATAACCACTGTTGCCAATGATAGTGTCAAATGCCCCATTTTCCTTTACTCGACTTCCAAACACTGTGTTAATGCCGCCTTGAATCTGATAGTTCTTTCCAAATTTATATGCTGCTGTGAATCCCAGTGAATTAACGCCGCCAAAACGCTTGGCTAAATCACCAAACTGAGCTAATCGTGCGTAATTAAAACACAACAATACAGAATTCCTATACTCTGACTTAGGCGCACTTGTTTTGGCCTTAGAAGTATCCTGGGCATTCAATTGAAATGATGCCAATAAAAAACAAAAAATAATGATTCTAGAATTTAACACAAGGCAAATATACTAAACAGGTCTCGTTTTTTTGCCTTTAGTATTAGCCTGAGTTCTCAGACTTTCTCTTCTTCGACTAAAACACCGTTCACTGAAACTTTAAGTACGATTTCTGAGTCGTGCTCCAAAGCTTTAGAAACAGAACAATATTTGTCATGCGATAGTTTCGCTGCTCTTAAGGCTTTTTCCGGATCTATTTTTCCTTCTAATTTGAAGTGCATTTCAATACGTTTATACACAGAATAAGAATCTACCGACTGCTTATCTCCATCTACTTCCATTTCAAAAGAAGTGATTTCCTGTCTTTGCTTCTTTAAAATTGAAATCACATCTATTGCACTGCAGCCCCCAACAGCTGCCAGTAACATCTGAAACGGTCTGAACCCTTTGTGATGTCCACCAATACTCTCAGTTCCATCCATCAACAATGTGTTGTTTGTGTCGTTGACAGCTTCCAATAAAAAATCGCTGTCTATTCTTTTGATATTAACTTTCATTACTGTTCTGAAATTTTTGGTAAAATTAGTTACACTCCAATTATTGGTCATGTGACTTCTCAACTGATTCTCGTCAGTTGTTCATACCATGTGAGGTATAGAGTCTGTAATAATGACCTTTGCGCTCTAATAAGTTGTCGTGTGTTCCACGCTCTACAATATGTCCTCTGTCTAAAACGATGATTTCATCAGCATCCTGAATCGTTGTCAGTCTATGCGCTATAACCAGAGTTGTACGTCCCTCTCTAAGATTATCCAAAGCCTGCTGAACCAGTTTTTCGCTTTCATTATCCAGAGCACTGGTGGCTTCATCCAGAATTAAAATTTCAGGATTCCTTAGCAATGCACGAGCTATTGCCAATCTTTGCCTTTGACCGCCACTCAGTTTACTGCCTCTTTCACCGATTACAGTATCAAATCCATTCTCTGTTTTTTCTATGAATTCCAGAGCATTTGCCAATTTCGCAGCATGGATAATGTCTTCCATAGTTCTCCCTTCCTGTCCAAACAGAATATTGTTAGCTATTGTATCATTAAACAGAATCGCTTCCTGAGTAACTATTCCCATCATGGATCTCAGGTCTTTCAATTTGAATTCACGAATGTCAGTTCCATCTATTTTTATACCACCTGATTGACTGTCATAAAATCTAGGCAACAAATCCGCCAATGTACTCTTTCCACTACCACTAGAGCCCACCAATGCTACTTTTTTATTTTTAGGAATTTCGAATGAAACGTTGTGAAGCACCTGTCCATTGGAATTGTAACTAAAATTGATGTTCTCGTAAGTAATGCCTTTATCAATTCGGTGAATTTCCCTGGCGTCCTTTTTCTCGTAAATTTTAATATCCGATTTTAAGATTTCCTCATACCTGTCCATGCCTGCTGCACCTCTCTGTACCATTGGGAAAGCCTGGGAAAGCTGTTTGAATGGAGGAATTACCTGGCTGAAAATTGCAAAGTAGGCTAAAAATGCAGACCCTTTTAATTCACCGTCAAACACCATATTTCCACCAAACCACAAAAGCACACAAGCCACAATGATACCAAGTGTTTCAGAAATAGGAGATGCCATATCTCCGCGATGATTGACTTTAATATTAGCTAAGGCGGATTGTTGATTAAGCAAATTGAATTTCCTTCTAAACACACTTTCAACTGCAAAAGCTTTTATAATACGGATACCACCCAAAGACTCTTCGAGGAAAGATAAAACTGCACTTTGTTGTTCCTGGTTTCGTTTGGATTTTCTTCTGAGTGACTTGCCCAACAAAGCAATTGAACCTGCCGCAAAAGGCAACAATAATATGATGTACAATGTCAGTTTAGGGCTCATATATACCAAAGAGCCTATATAAAATACTATTGTTACGGGTTCTTTAAATATGGCTTCCAAAGATGCCATGAGGCTCCATTCAACTTCTTTGACATCGTTGCTCATTCGGGAGATGATATCACCTTTTCGTTCATCACTGAAATAGGAGATAGGCAGGTCCAGAATTTTATTATAAAGATCACGGCGTATATCTCTGATAATTCTGTTTCTCAGGATGACCAGGAAGTACAAGGCAAGATAGCGTGCAATGTTTTTAATAATGGTTGCAAGCAGCAAACTGATGCAAATCCAGAGGAGAGCTTGTTGCTTGTTATCATCCACCAGGTTGGTCATCCAGTTGATGAAGTCATTGTAAAGAGAGTTGAAGTCCCCTGAACTTTCTACAGATTTTTGTCTGAAGGCTTCGCGATTGTTATTAAACATGAAATCGAGCAAAGGCATTACCAGCGCCAGAGAGAACAAACCTGCCAAAATCTGAATGAGGTTAAAAAGCATGTTAAGCATTGCCAGCCCTTTGTAAGGCTTAAGCAGTTTCAACATGCGAATCATGGCTTTCATCAGAGAGCAAAGTAAATACTTTTTTGTGGGATTTGGGGTGGGGAGGCGGTAAAGGGAATTTTTTTAATGCAAAACGCCCTGCTAGGGTATCGAAAATTAAAAAAAATAAAAACTTCACTCCTCATCCCACAAAAAATTCATTCTATTTCATTAAAAATTCATTTGAATTCAATAAAAGTCACTTGTTAATTTCATTTAGAAAAGGTATTTGATTTTAATGGAAACAATTATTTTAAAACCAATCACCCTGCTAGGGTATCGAAAATTAAAAAAAATAAAAACTTTACTCCTCATTCTACAAAAAATTCTTTCTATTTCATTAAAAATTCATTTGAATTCAATAAAAGTCACTTGTTAATTTCATTTAGAAAAGGTATTTGATTTTAATGGAAACAATTATTTTAATTTCAATCACCCTGCTAGGGTATCGAAAATTAAAAAAAATAAAAACTTCACTCCTCATTCTACAAAAAATTCTGCATTTCTTGTCAAAATTTAAGCTGCTTTCATTAAGACATACTTGTTATTTCAGAGAATATTTTTTAACCTTGGACTTTCTTGAGTTCAATCATTAATTAAATCGAATAACTCCTTGTGTAAATACAATTTCTCCCTGCCAGATGTCTTTTCAATCAAAATGCCCATCGCTACCAAATGATTCAGATAGGTATATGCTGTATGTCTGTGGCACCCAAGTGCAGATGTCAAATGTGCCGTCTTTATATAGGGTTGCTTCATTAACACTCCCACCAACTCTTCAGGAAAATCGTAGATAGTGTATTTTAATAACTGATCCTTCAATTTTCTCTTTAACTTTAACATCGACTTCAATTGTATGTATAGTCTATGTGCTGCAGACTCGGCTACCTCATGCATAAAGCGGACCCAGGCTTCTAAATTATTCTCGGAAATACACTGTCTTATCAGCGACTGATATTGTTCTTTCCTTTTGGTAATTGCCCAAGAAAGCGGAATAAAATCATAATTCAGACCAATAAGTCGTAGAGATAACATGTTATATGCCCGCGCCACAAAACCATTAAAGTCATTAAAAGGCGCTAATGTTCTAATATGAAAATGAATTATGGCAAGGCTTGTTAATGAATCCTGGCTGGAAATATCTTTCAGGAAACTGTCCAACTCCAATCTCAACGGTTGAAGTACAGTATTCCCCTGAGGCGCAGTGTACAATGTTAAATTCGTAAAATAACTTTTAACTGTAATTTCTTTCCTTTCTCTGTTTGAATCTGCCCCCTTTCTAATCAGTCGTAAATATCCGGGAGCCAATTGATCTAAACTCAACGAACGAACCTCTCTGTACCAACTCAAATAATTAAGTGCCGACTGAAGTTGAGGATCCTTCAAAGCATTTTCCGAACAATACCCTTCCATCAATCTGTGCAAAGCAATCGGCTCCCTCTCTAAATCCAATGAGTGTCTGAAATCTGCTAAATGTAATATTTCAAGAAACTCTTGTACCTGTTCATCCAAAATCCCATCTAAATAGCCATTAAGATATTCCAATTGCCTTAAACACGTCATTTCTGTTCTTTCAATTCCACTCAAACTACTATCCAGACGATTCCTTAAAAAAGGCAACTGATTAAACGGAATTTGTGAATTTATCATTTTGTGTCGAAATTATATCATTTTTTCGACATTTATCAATATTTTTACATTATATTCTTATTATTTTCATCTTAACAGAGTTGACTTGAGATGAATAATTTTACCTTTGCAGCACCAAAAATCAGTCATGATAAAATCATCTGGTAAATCCCATTCTCAAGACAAATCCTTACCCAAAAACTCCATGAAACAAATTTCAGAATACTTCGGAAAGAGCGTATTCGGACCAAAAGCTATGGCCGAATACGTCAGCAAAGAAGCCATTAAGGCGGTTAACGAATCTCGAAACACAGGCAAACCAATGGACCGCAAAATGGCGGACCAAATCGCAGAAGGTATGAAAAACTGGGCGATTGAAAGAGGTGCTACGCACTACACCCACTGGTTTCAGCCTTTACGTGGTTCTACAGCAGAAAAACACGATGCTTTCTTCGAACCTACCGGAATTGATACAGGTATTGAAATTTTCAACGGTAAAGCACTGGTACAACAAGAACCTGATGCATCCAGTTTCCCTAATGGTGGTATAAGAAATACTTTTGAAGCTAGAGGTTATAGTGCCTGGGACCCTTCCTCTCCTGCTTTTATAATGGAAAAAGCTAGTGGTAAAACATTGTGCATTCCAACAATTTTTGTTGCTTATACTGGTGAAGCGCTCGATTATAAAGCTCCACTAATTAAATCAACCAACTTCTTAACCAATATTACGACTGATGTCTGTCAATATTTCGACCCTAATGTGAAAAATGCAAAAGTGTCTTTGGGAATCGAACAGGAGTATTTCCTGGTGGATGAAGAAATCTATAACCAACGCCCTGACTTGGTGTTTGCCGGTCGTACCCTCGTTGGTAACATGCCAGCAAAAGGACAACAATTGGAAGATCACTACTTTGGAAGCATTCCTGAAAGAATCTACAACTATATGACAGACTTTGAAAAAGAAGCTCTTAAACTAGGCATTCCTCTCAAAACCCGTCACAACGAAGTAGCTCCCGGTCAATATGAGTGTGCTCCAATGTTCGAAGAGGCTGATTTGGCTATCGATCACAACTCACTGCTTATGGATGTTATGCAATCGGTTGCCAGCAGACATAAACTTAAAGTACTTTGGCACGAAAAACCTTTTAAAGGTGTAAATGGTTCAGGTAAACACAATAACTGGTCAATTATCACAGATACCGGTGTAAACCTGTTGTCTCCCGGTCATAGCCCAATTGACAACCTGCAGTTCCTGACTTTCTTTATCAATACCATAAAAGCTGTTCACGACAATGCCGATCTTCTGAGAGCAAGTATTGCCACAGCAGCTAATGATCACCGTTTGGGTGCTAATGAAGCCCCACCAGCTATCATGTCAGTATTTATTGGAAGTACCCTGAGTGATGTCCTCGGCCAGTTCGAACAATCTAAACCAAGCAAAGGTAAAAGCAGTAAAGTAAGTGAAAAGAAAATAAGTGTCTACAGAATTCCTGAAATCCTATTAGATAACACTGACAGAAACAGAACTTCTCCATTTGCTTTTACAGGTAATAAATTTGAATTCAGAGCAGTTGGCTCCAGCGACCATTGTGCAAATGCCATTATCGTTCTCAATACAATAGTGGGTGAACAACTGGTGAAATTCAAAAAGGAGGTTGACGCTCTGGTTAAAAAGAAAGTGAATAAAATTCAAGCTATTGAACAAGTTCTTAAATCGTATGTGAAATCTTCTAAGAAAATAATCTTTGAAGGCAATGGATACAGTGAAGAATGGGTTAAAGAAGCAGCTAAAAGAGGTTTAAATAATATTAAAACTACTCCGTATGCCCTTGACGCCTATTCTACTAAACAAAGCAAAGAACTCTTTGTAAAGAACAATATTTTCACTGATAAAGAATTAGAAGCCAGAACCGAAATTAAATTCGAAAATTATTTGCTGAAAATTCAAATTGAAGGCAGAATTCTAGGTGAACTGGTTAAAAATTACATCGTTCCATCTGCAGTTGAATATCAGAAGAAATTAGTAGACACCATTGAAGGATTAAGCAGAATTGGTCAGACAAAAGCCCAAAACAAACATTTATATGAGCTGGCGAAAGAAATTTCAATGCACATTAATTTGATTTGGGAAAACAACAATAAGATGATTGAAGAACGCAAAAAAGCGAATAATCTGAACCATGCCGATAAAAAGGCTAAAGCATACTGCGATAAGGTAAAACCTTACTTTGATGAAATCAGAGAAAGTGCAGATAAACTCGAAGAGCTAATCGACAACGATGCCTGGAAATTGCCAAAATACCGCGATTTGCTCTTTTTAAAATAGACACACACACCTATTTCTTCTTACAGAAATGAGATAACGCCGTCAATTGACGGCGTTTTTCTTTTATATGTAATTCGATGCTGAAGTCTTAATACAAAACCTTGTAAAATAGAGATGCCCCGTTTCCGGGGCACTCTATGAAAAAAACTAACCTAACGGTTATCTATCACATTAACACTTAATGTCGTGGCTATAAACTCAAATAAAAGTGCCTAAAAATGAACTTACACTTTTCGCAAATCATTCTTTCTCAAAGCAAATGTTCAATAAAATACCATTTCTTATCAACACGATTCATCTCAAAAATGATATTTTTTATTCATTTTGTCTTTTATTCAAATTATCAAATTTTAGAACTTTTTCTGAGTAAAAAATACTAGTTTTGGGTATCTTTTTAGTATTTTAATACTAGTTTTTTACTATTACAAAGGAATGCGAAGTAGACAAATCGTACAAGAAAAAAAGTTTCTATTTTTCCAATTGTGTATAAATTAAAACACAAAAAAATAAGCATACATCCCATCAAATTATTAATCAGTTAATTAAGCATTTCCACGACAGTAATTCTTTGTTAATTGTAAGTGCCAATTGACTCTAATTGACAGTATTCTCCATGCTTTTCCATATAGTTTTCCCACACTTTAAGTTCAATTTTTGGCAAAATCTGAGCAAACTTTCTGAAGAAATCGACTTTTTATATTGAATTCTGAAGCTGTCTTTTTATGTAATTTTGAACTCTGAAATGTCCAAATACCCAAATGCATTACATATAATTGTTCTCTATCTGTCTATGTTCCTGTGCTATATCCTATTGGAATGGCTGTGGGGCGTATTTCATCAACCTTACCTTTGGGATGAACTGGGTGTGTATTCGAGAGCGGCTGTAAATATGCATCTGAATGGACTTAGCCTGCTTCCAGACGCTATTCCTGATGAGCTTTCACGCGGACATCCTTTGCTCAGTACATTTTATTTTGCCCTCGCCTTTAAATTATTCGGTTGCCAACCTTTAGTTGCCCATTGTGCTGCTGCTCTCCTAAATATGATCAACTTCCACGTCTTGTTTCTCATATTCAAGAAATTCATTTCTCTAATACACGCACTGATTCTTACTTTAACTCTGTTCATACAACCTGTATTCCTTTCACAATCGGTGCTTGTTCTACCGGAAATGCCACTTATGCTTGCCACTACTGTAGCTATTTTGGCTTATATCAACAATAAAAAAATACTTTTGTGCTTAGCCATAACCTCTGCCCTGTTCATTAAAGAATCTGCTCTAATCCTGCCTATTGCTTTCGTACTGACTGAATTTGTCAAATCTAAATTCAAAGTTAATCTATCGTTTCTTTTCACAGCTTTCATAATTCCAGTCCTTTCTATTACTGTTTTTTTTATTATACAAAAAGTTCAAAGAGGCTACTTCTTCTATCCTCTTCATACTTCATTAACCAAGCTCGAAGCATATTACATAAACGAACGGTGGGACAATCTTTCAGACTTTGTCTTCTTCGATCAAGGTCATTTTCTGTTCCCGATAATATTGGCAATCGCTCTCATCAACGGATTTAAAACTTTACGAAAAATGGAAGCTTCTCTTCTTATTTTTCCAGTCATCTTTATTGGAGGTATTGGTTTTCAAATTCTCAATTATTTTCTCAGCCGATATACACTTTTCTTTTTATTGCCTTTCCTTACTTTCTGTCTATTGATTTTTGCTCAGTCAGTTCATGATAAAAAATACCTCGTTTGGTTAACAGCAGCTGTACTGACTTTCAATGGACTTTGGTACCTCAAAGGCAAGGGTGACTATACAGATGTCAATTTTTCTTATGTGCCCCATCTTAAAAACATGAGTGCAGTCATTTCTGAACTTGATCAACCCAACTATAAAAAGAAATCTGTCGAACTTGGTTTTCCGCTTGCTGCTTGCTTCTTCGACCAAAACAACGGCTATAACAGAATTGCAGATTTCAAAATTGAACTTCTTCCTTCGGACACGGTCGACTACAAAGTATTTACGTTACCAGGCAATATATCTGACACATCTAAGCTTAGTCCAAATTTTAAACAATATAAAACCATTAAAAATGGACCTGCCTACTCAATCATTTACAGAAATACTATTCCTTGATTACTTTGTATTGAATAGTCTGACCATAAGAATTGACATAGCTTAAAATGTACAAGCCTTTTGATAAATCACGGACATCAATTTTATGACTACCTGCCTCGAGATCCAATTTCATTATCACTTTGCCCGTATAATCAGCAATCACAAGTTCTCCTGCATCTAAAATAGATAGTTGAATGCTTTCATTTGCTGGATTTGGATAAAATGTCAATCCATCGTACTTACTATTATCAATTTTACTGTCCTTGATGGTGTAATTCAAATCTACTTCCAACGAATCAGTCGACTGACAAAATCCATCAGTAATAGTAACATAGGCCTTATATATACCTGAATCTTGTGTGGTTTTGTAAGCAACGCCCATAAAACCTAAACTTGAGTCAGCAGTGTTGTCGCTGAATCTCCAGATAAGACTATTTACATTACTACCGGCAAATTGAACATTACTTAAATAAAAAGCCATGTGGAAAGTAGAATTAGTGCGTGTTACTTGTGAATTTATTTTAAAACTAACCAGCGTTTTAACGTAAATATCTTGTGAATCGGAAGAGGTACACAATGTCGTTGGATTGGTATACGTATACTTAACAGGCATCCTTTCAAACTCATTTTTTTGCGGACTAAATCTAGCATCAAAACTATTGCCTTTGACGCCTAATCCCGACCAAATGCCTACATTCCCAACAGGTACTATATTACTCAAAGGCACTACAGAATCCGTTACGCAAACTGTATCCTGAACATCAATTTGTACTAAAGGCAATCCATTTACCACTACAGGAATACTATCCATTATACCACAAACTGATGATTGTTCAACAAATTTAATATAGTAACTACCTGCTCCAAACTGGCTCCTGAAACGATTCTGAACGATTGAACTATCCAGTTTAATTTTGACATTTGGGTTAGACTGATCTCGTGAACCATTGTATTCAACGCTTGTCCAAATACCATGTAATGCCTTGCCTGTTCTGGCATCATAAACCATAGTATCTAAATCAATGGCATCATGATTTATACAAAACTTTGGAAAACTTTTGAACTTTAATTCAGGCAACCCAACAATAGTGATGGTTGCCGTATCCAATGTCTCACAACCAGTAAATGAATTTTTAAACCCGTATTCTATCACATAGTCCCCTACATTTAAAGTGTCAATTGCTCCTAAATTCAAATAATGAGTAGCTGGTACAGTTTGTACAGTACTAATGATATTGTTTTTATCCAGACTGGAAGTGGAAGGAACTGATAAACATCTAAACGTACTTATTCCTCCTGTTTTTACAAATGGCTTAACGACTAAATTATCGAGATTGAACTGACCCTGTTTGATACAAATAGTGGCATTTATCATTTCAACTATCGGGTTGGGATTGATTCGAAATGATCTGCAAGCCTTGTTGTAACAACCTTTAGAATCTCTATACTCGAAACAAATTGTATCCCTTATTCCATTGGATGGTATTTCCGAATTATTGATATAATTGCAAAAACTGTAAATGTATTCATCATTGGTTTTTACTAACCAGTCTTTTTTATTGTTCTTATAATAAACCAAACTCGAATCCTTTTCACTTGCATCATAACCAGCTCTGCCTATTGCATATAAATTTTTCGTCAAATTATAATTGCAATCGGAAAAACAGAAATTTGACAATCCTCCATAAGCGAAGGTAGGCAAAGGATTGACGTGTATGGCAATGGTATCATCGTCTATATAAGTTATACCATTTTTTATCCTTGTAACAAGCAGCCTAAAAGAATCCGGCAGAGCAGACAATACCCTCTTCTTATAAAATTCATTCGTACTTACCAGTGTATTGCTCTTCAACTGGTACCATTTATAACTCCCTGAATCACCAACAGGTAAGCCCGAACCCGTAAGTTTTAATGTGTCATACAAACAAATTTCCAGATCGCTTCCTGCATTGGCTACAACCTGAGCGGAAATCTTTAATTGGAAAATAAAAAGAAGGCTAAAAAAAGTAATTAGTTTTTTCATATGGAAATCAAATTTAATACAACACAATTAATAAACTTTAACTGGTCTATTAATTTGACTAGAATTAGACAATAAAAGTTGCCTTAGATTTGAAATATATTGAACCCTAAGGTAAAATGGCTCAAAACTTTTAAGATAAACTACTGAGTCTTAATCTTTCTACCTTTGTTGAATACCAAACGGCCATAATCTTTGCCTTTGCGCATTTTCTTTTGCTCTTCTTCAGGCAATGAGGCTATATGCTGACATTCTTCACCACAAGTATTGGCGTATTTAGCCTTACACTCCGGACATTGTATGAACAGTAAATTACATGCAACATTAGCACAATTGGTATGTGTATCACATGGTGCTCCACACTGATGACATTTAGAAATCACCTCCGTACTTATATGCTCACCCAATCTTTCGTCAAACACGAAATTTTTACCGTGAAACTTATTCTTTAATCCTTTAGACTTAATTTGATTGGCGTAATGGATGATGCCACCTTCGAGTTGATATACTTCCTTAAATCCTCTGTATTTCATATAAGCACTGGCCTTTTCACAACGAATTCCGCCAGTACAATACATGACAACCGGCTTATCTTTTTTATCCGCCAGCATTTCTGCCACTTTCGGCAATTGCTCTCTGAAACTCACTACATCCGGCAAAATAGCCCTTTCGAAATGTCCAACTTCACTCTCGTAATGGTTGCGCATATCAACTATTACCACATCCTCTCTCTCTGTAATTTCGTTAAACTCCTCTGCTTTTAAATGCTTGCCTATCTTGGTTACGTCAAACTCAGGATCTTCAATTCCATCCGCTACAATTTTCTTTTTAACTTTAATGCTGAGCTTGAAGAATGATTTTCCATTGTCCTCAACAGCTATGTTTAACCTGTTGCCTTTTAAAAAATCAATACTTTCCAAATGATCCTTAAAAGCCTCAAGATTTTCTGTTGGTACAGATAATTGAGCGTTGATCCCCTCATCTGCAACATAAATTCTACCTAAAACACCCAATTCCTCCCATTTCAAATACAAAGCATCCCTGAATGCCTGAGGGTTGTCAATGTAATGATACTTGTAAAAAGAAATTGTTGTACGAGGAGTTGTACTCTCCTCAATTTTCTTTTTTAATATTTCTCTATTGACTTTATTATGTAATACCACCTTGCAAATTTAATGCTTTGGAAAATTTTGTAAAACTGACTGAAATCAGCCTCTTCAGACGATTTTAAGGCTTCTTCTTCTTAGCAGTCAGATCAATTATCTCAACACCTGGATACTTGCTTGCATCAAACTCAAATGTCTTGTCATCAACTGCTGTATTCGGGGTTTGCGAAGTAACGGTATAGGTTTGTTTATTACCCGCCTTGAAAGAAATTTTCAAACTGTGTACTGTCTTTGCAGCCTTATCTACCTCCAGATTCATCAGGAAATAAGGTTTAGATTTATCAGTAGGAGTAAGTTTTACCTTTGCATACTCGACAGTACCAACTTTTGAACTGCCATCCGACTCGTAGAGAAATCCTTTTTCCCAAACTGTAAAAATCTTTGCCGGATTAATACTGTTATTGGCGTTTGGATTGTAGGTTTCTTTCTGACATTCGTTTGACTCTTTGGTATAAGTCCAGATAATCTTTCCATTGCAAAATATCTCCTGACCTGCATATACAAGTTTGAAACTGTTGCCTTTGGTTATCAATGATCCATTGTCCTTTTTAGATGGCGCTTTTGGATCGGCAGGCGTTTGTAAAACTGAAAAATCAGCTTTCAAAGTCTTATAAGCTTTGTATTTTTTAGAAACGTCCTTTAATAATTTGGTTGTTGCCTTATCTTTTTCAGTCTCTTTTTTAGGGGTTTGGATGAATGAAAATCCAATAAATGAAATAGTTATAAATGTAATTAAAAGTGATTTGCTCATTACTTAAGCTGGTTTATCTTAACAAAATTTAAAAAGGGTGCAAAATTAATAAATTATTTGCTATTCAGATTATCCAAAAAGTGTTCCAAAGATATTTCATCCGGAATCAGGACTTTTCTCGCCTTAGCCCCTTCAAATGGACCAACAACTCCGGCTTGTTCCAATTGATCGACTAACCTGCCTGCACGGTTATATCCCAATTTGAGTTTTCTCTGTATTAAAGATGTACTACCCTGTTGCGTCATTACGACCAGTCTGGCAGCGTCTTCAAACAATGCATCCCGCTCATTTGGATCAAAATCCTCTCTGTCGCTTCCCCCTTCTTCTCCCTTAAATTCAGGTAATTCAAATGCCCCGCTATACCCTCTTTGATTACCAATAAATTCAGTTATCTTTTCGACTTCAGGAGTGTCTACAAAAGGACATTGCAGACGAATCAGGTCATTACCGGTGCTGTACAACATATCCCCTTTACCTATCAGCTGATCGGCTCCGTTACTATCTAAAATGGTCCTTGAGTCAATTTTAGACGTTACTCTAAATGCTAATCGCGCAGGGAAATTCGCTTTTATAGTACCTGTGATGATGTTAACCGAAGGACGCTGGGTTGCCAGAATAACATGTATACCTACTGCCCTTGCCAATTGTGCCAATCGGGCTATCGGCGTCTCAACTTCTCTACCCGCCGTCATCATCAAATCCGCTACCTCATCTATCACCACCACTATATAAGGCAAGAATCTGTGACCTTCTGTTGGTAATAATTTTCTCTCCCTGAATTTAGTATTGTATTCAATGATGTTACGCTTACCAGCCGATTTCAACAACTCGTAACGATCATCCATTTCCATACACAATGAATTGAGTGTATTACAAACCAGTTTGGTATCTGTAATGATGGCATCACCATCACCGGGTAGTTTGGCTAAATAATGTCTTTCAATCTTGTTATATAACGTCAATTCAACTTTCTTCGGATCTACCAGCACAAACTTCAATTCCGAAGGATGCTTTTTATACAATAAAGATACAATCAGAGTGTTCAATCCAACAGATTTACCCTGACCGGTGGCTCCTGCTACCAATAAATGCGGCATTTTAGCCAAATCTGCCAGATATATTTCGTTTGAAATGGTTTTACCTAGTATTACGGGTAACTCATAATTACTTTCCTGGAATTTCTTACTCGCAATCATCTGTCTCATTGGCACCATCTCAGGCTTTTTATTTGGTACTTCTATACCAATGGTACCTCTTCCAGGAATAGGTGCAATGATCCTGATGCCCAAGGCAGCTAAACTCAAAGCAATATCATCTTCAAGGTTCTTTATCCTCGAAATCTTGACTCCGGGAGCTGGTACTATTTCATAAAGTGTAACAGTAGGACCAATATTGGCTTTAATTTCGGAAATGCCAATATTGTAATTCTTTAGTGTCTCTACAATCAGGTTCTTACTTGTTTCAAGCTCTGCTCTGTCAATCTCTGTCTTTGTAAATTCATAATCCTGCAACAAATCAATTGTAGGCATGGTGTAGCCCGCTAAATCCAGTCGCGGATCATATAACTCGTCTGTGAAAGCCGTTGAACTGACAGGCTCAGCTTTTACTGTCTCAACTATGACTTCTTCTTCTTCAGGAGCTTCTATTTTTAACTCAAAATTGTCCTGTTTGATTTTTACAGGTTGTGAAGGTGTATTTAAATTAAAGCTAATTGGCTTGCTTGGCTCATCTGTACTCACAACCTCTTCAAGTTCTTCTTCCTCAACCGTTTCAGTTAATTCTTCTTCAATTTCCTCTTCATTATTCAAGGTTATTAAATCTATCCCTTCTGCTTCATCTTCAATAATCTCATCCTTTGTTTTTAACTGCTCCTGCGATTTTAATTCCTCCATTTGAGCTTTTATTGCTGCAGCTTCTGCGGCATGGTCAGAGAAATCTACCCTCAAATCCGTCCCCGAAGCTTGAGCAAGTTTTCGTCCAAATCTAAAATCAATATTGTATACCAGTATCATGAAAACTGCTGCATACATTAACAGAAACAGAACAGTCCCTGCATAGCCCATCAATCCCTTCAACCACATGAAACCATAATAGCCAAAACCTCCTCCCATAAAAATGTTGTTTTGATGGAAAATAAAGCCCATCAAAATGGAAGTCCAGACAATAATAAAAAATGTATATCGCAGAATTTTACCAATCGGATACATCTGCCAGTTGAAGAGCAATTTTGTACCAAGTGTAAACAAACTAAATAGCAACACATAAGATGAAATTCCAAACCACTTATGGATGAACAGATGCCCAAACCAGGCACCAAAAAATCCCATCATATTGGCAGTACCTTTAGGGTTATGCACGCTATACCATTGCCAACTGCTGCTTTGTAACAAATCCTGATCGGTTTCAAAACCCCATAAATTGATGATATGTGAGGTAAATGACAAAAAGAGAAATAGCGAAAATAAAATGAAAAAAGCACCAGCAATTCTTTTGGTTCTCTCGTCCTTTATCCATGCAAAACGGCCCACAGCAGGCTTCTTCACACGTTCCTGCTCTTCAGCCTGAAAATCATCTGCTGCATTTCTGAAGTTATTTCCTTTTTGTTTGGCCATTATTTCGCGTATCGCAAAAGTAAAAACGAGAATTCCAATAACTTTATTCTGTACGAAGAATAAAATCCACACCAAATCTAAACTGTTTAGATAATTGGAATATCTGTCTTTTCAAGCTGTTCAATAAAAAAATATACGCCTTTAAACAAAATAAATACTGTTTCAATAAAGTGGCTGATTTATATTCAATTTCTCTGCTCAATATTGTAAGATGAACAGATACTTTTTTACCTTGATTGTAATGTCTTTAATCGCTTGCAAACCTAAGAAAAATATATACTCTCAATTGCCCGCTGTAAATAGTGTGGATGTCAGTTTCGATTTTGTGAAAACAAGTCAAAATCATCCAAATTACACAAGTGAAATGAGAGATTCTTCCATACATGAACATCCAACAGGCATCAAGACAACTGCAATAAAATCCAAACATAAAATTCAAGTTCCGCTTACTGACTCATTACCAAAAGTAAAAAGAAAAACAGACCGATTAGCAATTGCTTCGGGTATCAGTTTTTACTCTGGTATGTTGCTGGCAGGCATTGGCGAAATATTGGGTTTATCTTTTATAATGCTCGGCACTATTAGCGGTTTATTAGCTGTGGCTGGAGTAGTTCTTGCGATTCTGGCTATAAGAAACAAAAAAAAGTTTGCCGGAAAATATAAAGGTTATGGATGGGCCATCAGTGTGTTAATTGTCTTCGGACTATTGTTGCTAAGTGGCCTCATGTCTGCCTTAGCACTTTCCAGCTTGCTGGCGTAATAAATTAAATTGACTGCCCAATCAGGTTCAGAAATTCATCTTCAGATAGAATTGGAATGTTCAATTGTCTGGCTTTTTCCAACTTTGCCGGACCCATATTTTCCCCTGCAACAACATAATGTGTCTTACTGCTGATACTGCCTGCATTTTTACCGCCATTGACTTCCACCAGCTCTTTGATTTCGTCTCTGCTGAATTTGCTGAACACTCCTGATATCACGACTATTTTTCCATTTAATATATCGGAAACTTTTTCCTTTTCCTTTTCTGTATTGACCATTTGCAGTCCCGCTGATTTCAATCGCTCTATCATCGCTCTGTTGTTGGCATCACCAAAATATTCAACCAAGGATAAGGCTATCCTCTCCCCTATTTCGTCAACCTTCATGAGTTCTTCTTGAGAGGCATTCATTAAATCATCAATAGATTTAAATGTGGCTGCCAGTTTTTTAGCGACAGTTTCACCAACATAACGTATACCTAAAGCAAATAATACACGTGCATAAGGAATGGCTTTGGATGCCTCGATACCTTCCAGTAAATTTCGCGCTGATTTATCCGCCATCCTGTCCAGTTTCAGTACATCCTCATATTTCAAATCGTATAAATCAGCAATGTTCTTTATCAAATGATGCTTATACAACAATTCAACTGTTTCATCACCCATGCCATTTATATCCATAGCTTTTCGGTGTATGAAGTGCTGTATTTTTCCAATCACCTGTGTTGGACAATCGCTTTCATTAGGGCAGTAATGCTGTGCTTCACCTGGTTTGCGAATCAAAGTTGTTCCACAGTCCGGGCACTCTGTGATATACACATGTGGTAATAATCCCGGGTCTCTTTTATCTAAATCAACACCGGTAATTTTTGGAATGATTTCACCTCCCTTTTCTACAAATACATAATCACCTACCCTGACATCCAAACGCTCTATTTCATTGGCATTGTGTAAGGAAGCCCTTTTCACCGTTGTACCCAATAAAAAGACAGGTTCAAGATTGGCCACAGGCGTGATTGCTCCTGTTCGTCCAACCTGATATTCTATTTTTAATAATTTGGTGCAGGCAGCTTCTGTTTTAAATTTATAGGCAATAGCCCAGCGTGGTGATTTTGCTGTAAAGCCTAATTCTTCTCTTTGATGATAATCGTTGATTTTAATGACTACACCATCAATATCATAACTGAGCAATTTTCTCTTTTCGTCCCACTCGTTTATGAAGTCGAATACATGCTCAACATCCTTGCATTTGCGTGAATGTTCACTGGTTTGAAGTCCCCATTCCTTTAGTTTTTTCAGACTCTCGAAATGTGTTTTGATGGTCTCGTTTTTTTCAATTAACTGATAAATGAAAATATCCAGTGGTTTTTTTGCTACTTCAGCACTGTCTTGTTGTTTTAAAATGCCTGCAGCAAGATTACGCGGATTTGCATACAAATCTTCACCAGCTTCTTCTCGTTCCTGATTTATGCGGTCGAATGCCGGCCTGTGCATAAACACCTCACCCCGCACTTCAAAATGCTCAGGAAAGTCACCATGTAATTTGGTTCTAAGTGCTTTTATGGTACGCACATTATCGGTTACAACGTCCCCCTGGGTACCATCTCCTCTCGTTACAGCTCTTAACAGAAGCCCTTTTTCATAATGCAAGCTGATGGAAAGCCCATCGAACTTGAGTTCACAAATGTACTCGTAGTCTTTGTGTCCAAGTAATTTGTATATTCTTTCATCAAATTCTCTGAGTTCTTCCTGGCTATAGGTATTGCCAAGACTCAGCATTGGGTACTGATGTTTAAAGGACTCAAAATTTTTATTGACAGCACCACCAACTTTTTGCGAAGGAGAATCCGGATCAAAGAATTCAGGATGCTGCTTTTCGAGTTCCTGTAACTCTTCCAGCATTTTATCAAATTCAAAATCGCTGATACTTGGCTGAGCTAAAACATAATATTTATAATTGTGTTCGCTGAGCTCTTTTCTGAGAGTTATAATGCGTTGTTGGGCGTCCATGATTGAGCATCCAAAAATAACAAAAGCTGCATAGGTTTTAAAGAAAATTTGGAAGGGAAATTAAGGTCGATATCAATATCTTTGAACCATGGTGCAACTCGATGCTTCCTGGATGGAAGTTCTAAAAGATGAATTTGAAAAACCCTATATGTGTCAATTGAGGGAATTTCTCTTGAAGGAAAAACAATCCGGTGCTATCGTTTATCCACCTTCTTCACAGATTTTTGCAGCCTTGGATGCAACACCTTTCGATAAGGTAAAAGTTGTCATTTTAGGACAAGACCCCTATCACGGATTTGGACAGGCACATGGTCTATGTTTCAGTGTCAATAAAGGCATAGATGTGCCTCCGTCTCTTAGAAATATTTACAAAGAACTGATAGCTGATGTTGGTATCCAAATGCCAAATCACGGGTATCTCATGCACTGGGCCGAACAAGGTGTTTTGCTGCTCAATGCAACACTTACAGTTAGGGCTAATACCGCTGGCTCTCATCAAAAAAAAGGCTGGGAAACATTTACAGACACTATTATTTCGAAACTCAATGAGAGAAGAGATCATCTTGTTTTTCTGTTATGGGGTAATTATGCTCGCAGTAAAAAAGTACTCATCAATCGTCACCTGATTCTCGAAGCTGCTCACCCTTCGCCACTTTCTGCTCACAATGGATTCTTTAATTGTAAACACTTTTCTAAAACCAATGCCTTCCTTGTTGAAAAAGGCTTGAGTCCTATTGATTGGCAAATCAGTTAAATGCCTTAGTTTTGCAAAGAATCAACAAAGCAAAGCATGTCCGAACCGGTCATTCATTTAGAAAACGCTGACATCTTCCAGGAAAAAAATTTGGTCCTGCATCAGGTTAATTTTAGTCTGAACAAAGGCGAATTTGTCTATCTGATTGGTAAAACCGGTAGTGGTAAAAGTTCTTTGCTTAAAACACTCTACGGTGAACTCAAACTTGAATTGGGTAAAGGTCAAATTGCAGGTTTCGATTTGATTAAACTCAAAAGAAGACAAGTACCTAAACTCCGTCGCAGATTGGGCATCATATTCCAGGACTTTCAATTGCTGACAGACAGAAATGCTAAAGATAATTTGCTTTTTGTACTCAATGCTACCGGCTGGACCAATAAAATGGAGATGTTTAAACGTGTTGGTGAAGTATTGCAAATTGTAGGTCTTGAAACAAAAGATTACAAAATGCCACATCAGCTTAGTGGTGGCGAACAACAACGTCTCGTAATTGCCAGAGCTTTGCTCAACAAACCTGAAATTATTCTTGCAGATGAGCCAACAGGTAACCTCGATCCTGAAATCTCCAACGATATTACACACTTACTTCAAACCATTGCCAAAGAAGAAGGTACTGCTGTTTTAATGGCAACCCACGAACACAGATTGCTTGAAAAATATCCTGCGAGGGTAGTCAAAGTAGAACAAAATAAGGTCATGGAAGATACTTCTTTCAACCAACCTCAATCTTAATTTTTTAAAATAGCACTTTTCCTTTTTGAATGGTTGAGTCTTTCTCAATCTACTTATTTATTTTCGAACTGTGGGAATGAATGAGGAGTTTTTGCATTTTATTTGGGCACATGGCCTTTTTGATCAACAATCTTTAATTACAACAGATAACGAATCTGTAGAAATCTTTAACAGCGGTGAACTCAACAGACACGCAGGACCTGATTTCAACAATGCTCATATCCGAATCGATGATACCGACTGGTTTGGACATATAGAAATTCATATTAATTCTGATGAATGGATGAAACACAATCACCAAAACGACCCTGCGTATAACAATGTGACTTTGCATGTTGTATACAATGAAACTGAAAAAGCTAAAAGACAGGATGGCTCTCTTGTACCTTGTCTTGAATTGAAAGGAAAGATTTTGAGTCACCTGATTGACAATTATGAAGCGCTAAAATTCAGTCACCAAAAAATACCTTGTATGCACCGTCTTAAAGATATTCCTGCTCCAGTTATCAGTCAGGCACTCGATAGAGCTATGGTGCAAAGACTACAAAGAAAAAGCTTATGGATGGAGGAATGGCTGCGTCAATCAGAAGGTGATTGGATGACCGTCTTCTTCGCGTCACTGGTGAGAAGTTTTGGTTTTGGTACCAATGGCGAAGCTTTCGAATTATTGGCTTTGCATTTACCAGTTAAAGAAATTTGCCGGGCGGAAAACGACCCCTTAAAGGTTATGGCCATTGTTTTTGGTATCGCAGGATTTCTGGAAGAAAGTCCAAATGATGCCTATCAGGCTAAGTTAAGACAAGAATGGATCTATCAAAGGAAAAGGTTGAATCTGCATACATTAGATAAATCTGTGTTCAAGTTCATGCGCATGCGACCAGGTAATTTCCCTAGTATACGCCTGGCTCAATTATCTGCTATTCTCGCCGATTTCCAGATAATTTTTCAAGATATATTATTAAGTCCTAATATACCAACTATGCTCCGTATGCTTGGTATTGAACTCTCTGAATACTGGAACAATCATTATCAATTTGGAAAGAAAAGCAATAAACACCAATGTGCACTTTCATTGGCTGCCAGACAAGTCATCATCATCAATGCTTTTGTGCCGTTTATTTTTCAATTTGGTTACTACACCAAAGATCAGGGTATGATGGAAAATGCACTGGATATATTAAGAAAGCTGCCTCCTGAAAACAACCATATTATAAGAGACTGGGCTATGTCAGGTGTTGAATGTACTTCTGCATTCGATTCTCAATCACTCCTGGAGCTTAGAAAATATAGTTGTGATAAGAGAGCTTGTACTGAATGCCCGATCGGTAGTAAAATTATAAAAGATCAGAGTTTCTGATTTACAACAATTTCTTCAGTTCCTGCAATTTCATAAATGCCTCAATTGGCGTCATAGCATTGAGTTCAATCGAACGAAGTTGTCTGTGCAGCTCTTCCAATTTTGGATCATTCACTCCAAACATCGTCAACTGATATTGCGGTACTTTTATTTGCTTTAAGGTTTCCCTTCCACTGATACTGGCTCTGTCTTTCTCCAATTCATGCAGTATTTCCTCTGCACGACTCAGTACCATTACAGGTACTCCGGCCATACGAGCCACATGTATACCAAAGCTGTGTTCACTTCCACCTTTGACAAGCTTGCGCAAAAATATCACTTTGTCTTTGGTCTCCTTTACTGATATATGATAATTGACTATGCCCTGAATATTTTTTTCCAGCTCGTTCAATTCGTGGTAATGTGTAGCAAATATAGTTTTAGGTGCATCCGGATGTTTGCCCAAAAACTCTGCAATTGCCCATGCTAATGAAACACCGTCAAATGTAGATGTACCCCTGCCAATTTCATCCAGCAATATCAGACTTCGTGCAGAGATATTGTTGAGAATACCTGCGGTTTCTATCATCTCTACCATGAAAGTACTTTCACCTCCGGAGATATTATCACTGGCACCTACTCTGGTGTATATTCTGTCTACCAGACCAAATTCTGCATACCCTGCAGCAACGTAACAACCTATTTGCCCCATTAAAACTGCCAGTGCGGTTTGACGCAACACGGCGCTTTTACCACTCATATTCGGCCCGGTTAAAATAACAATTCTCTGAAGGTCTCTGTTCAGCTCGATATCATTAGGGATATAAGCGTTATCTATACTTAACTGCTTTTCTATAACCGGATGTCTGCAGTCTTTTAAAGTTAAGTCAAAACCATCATTAATGATAGGACGGGTGTATTTATTCTGGACCGATATTTTTGCAAAACTCAGTAAACAATCAAGACGTGCCAGTAACTGTGAGTTCAGTTGAACAGCCGTTACATAGTCGTTCATATCATGCAAAAGCGTATTGTAAATCTGAGTTTCAATCTCCAGTATTCTTGATTCAGCACTCAGTATCTTGTCTTCATACGTTTTTAATTCCTGAGTGATATAGCGCTCTGCGTTTGTCAGTGTCTGCTTGCGGATCCAGTCTCCGGGCACCTTGTCCTTGTGTGTATTGGTGACTTCAAGATAATAACCAAACACATTGTTAAAAGCGATTTTAAGAGAAGGTATGCCTGTTCTTTCTATTTCCCTCTTTTGTATTTCCAGGAGTTTTTCCTTGCCACTGAACTGCAGATTCCTGAGCTCATCCAGTTCTTCATTAACACCATCATTGATGACACCTCCTTTATTGACCAATACCGGCGCATCTGCCTTTAGTTCCTTGTTTATTCTGTCTACAAGACTGTGGCAGGGATTTAATTGATCTGAAAATACCTGCATTTCAGTTCCTGGCAAATTCGAACAAATTTGTTTGACCTGTCGAACACATTCCAATGCTCTGCCTAGTTGCAAAACCTCTCTGGGATTGGCTCTCAGTAATGATATTTTGGAAATGATTCTTTCCATATCTCCGCATTGTGTCAGGGAGGTTGTGAGGTCTTCTGAAGCTTCTTTATATAATATCAATGACTCAACTGTATTGAGTCTTGAATTGATTTCGTGTAAATCTTTTAAGGGTAATACTATCCACTTTTTCAGCAATCTGCTGCCCATCGGTGTCAGGGTATTATCCAAAACATCGGCAAGTGTTTTACCGCCCGGGTGACTTGGAAACAATACTTCCAGATTGCGAATGGTGAATTGGTCAAACCACACAAATTTATCTTCATCAATACGGCTGATGGCATTGATATGTCTGATATTGGTTTGTTGATTGTGCTCGAGGTAATACAAAGCTGAACCAGCTGCAACTATGGCTGATTTCAAATGACCAATTCCAAAGCCTTTCAGAGTACTAGTTCCAAAATGATTGAGGAGTTTTTCTTCGGCAAAATCAAATTGAAACACCCAGTCTTCCATAGGAAACTGATAAAATCTGTCATTGGTTAATTCCTTAAAGGTTTGCAATTGAGGTTTGCTGACAATAATCTCTGAAGGTTTCAAACTGTTCAGCAATTTGTCTATGTAGTCCTGAGAGCCTTCTGCAACTAAAAACTCTCCTGTAGAAATATCCAGAAAAGCCACGCCAGCCGAGCCTGCATCAAAATAAACAGACGCTAAAAAGTTACTGCTGGAGGCATCCAGTACTTTATCATTGAATACAACTCCGGGAGTTACCAACTCAGTAACACCTCTTTTCACGATTCCTTTGGCCATTTTAGGGTCTTCAAGCTGATCGCAAATCGCTACTCTGTGGCCGGCTCTGACCAGTTTAGGCAAATAAGTATCCAAAGAGTGATGAGGGAATCCGGCTAATTCTGTTTCGCTAGGACTACCTGCTCCACGTTTTGTTAGCACTATACCCAAAACCTTAGATGCAGTGACAGCATCCTCTCCAAATGTTTCGTAAAAATCCCCAACTCTAAACAAAAGCAATGCTCCCGGATATTTTTGTTTAAATCCGAAGTACTGTTTCATCAATGGTGTTTGATTATCTGCTATCTTTGCACACATACTATCCCTACATAAATTAGTTACACCTGCCCTCCCGACAAATGTTCCGCAAGTTAAGCACGCACCAGTTAAACCGATTAACATTTTATCAATACAGACACCCTGTTTCGCTCGTTCTCGACGGTGTGAGAAGCCTGCATAATGTTGGCAGTATTTTCAGAACATCTGATGGATTTGGGATAGAACATTTGTATCTGTGTGGTATCACCGGTACACCTCCTCACCGAGAGATTCACAAAACAGCTCTGGGTGCCGAAAATGCTGTACCCTGGACCTACCACGATTCTTCTTTTGAAATCTGCCAGAAATTAAAATCGGATGGCTATTTTCTTATCGCTATAGAGCAAGCTGAAGGCAGCATTCCTCTCGGTAGCTTTCAGTTAGATAAAGATAAAAAATATGCCGTCATTTTAGGTAACGAAGTAGATGGCGTCCACCAGGATGTTCTCTCCATCTGCGATGCCTGCGTAGAAATCCCGCAATTTGGCACCAAACATTCGTTTAATGTAGCGGTGTGTGCCGGGATTGTGTTGTGGGAGTTAATACCCCACTAACTTTTTGTTTTTTGCCAAAGGCAAAAAACAAAAAGTTAGTGGGGACCTACTACCTCAAGTACAAATTGTATACAATCCCAATCATAAAAGCCATATTCGTATAGGGTACCGCCGATTGGAAATTGTCTGATTTGTCGGCGTTTAATGCCTGATAAATGGCTGCCTGCATCTGAAACTTTACACGCTCACCTCCTAGTCGCATGGTTAAGGCGTGCTCTAACATATTATAACTTGATGCATATCTGTAACGTTTTAAATCCTCTTCCCAAAATTGTGGGTCACTGTAGGATTCGTTGAAGAATTTTAATTGGCTGAATCGAGCAGTATAAGCTACCGTAATCGCATCGTCAACTGAACGGTAACCAATAGAGGGCATAATGCCCATACGGGTGTAACTGCCATTGAAAAACTCACTGTGCAATCCAGTCACTCTGTTTTTAAATGAACCGTATCCAAAATCCCCATAAATCTCAAATCTGAAGGCTTCACTTTGATCCTGATTGACAAAAAAACCAATTCCGGCATTTAACATATTTCCTCTGTATCGGTATTTGTCTTCATTGATGGAATCCGACCCCGCTGTTTGAGATGCCCCTGCATATCCAACATAGGCACCAATATTATCCGTTAAGGCAGCTCCTGCTGTTATATCCATCTTATTAAACATATTCATGGAACCATCTAAAAAGACTTCTCCGCTCTTTTTAAACATCGGAACCACATGCCTGTTGGGTGTATAAAATCTGGCTCTGCACGAACTAAATAACACCATCATTAAACCTGAAATTGCCAATACGGTTTGGAATCGCTTATTCTTTAGCATATTACAAAGTTAAGGGATACTTGCAAAAAATAAGTGTCCTTCTTGCTCATCTTTATAATTATATTCCTACTAATATCTCCAAATTTCATCCAAACACTTCTTTATTTGCGCAAGCTCAATTTCACTGATTTTCCCAACTTTTTTAATTAAACGCTCTTCTGAAATTGACCTGATATGGAAAGTGATGATTTCTGATGGCAATTTGAGTTTATTGCGCTCATTCGGGTTTAGTATCACATTACCCTTGTAATTTTTTATTTGAGTCGTCAAAGGACAACATATAACTGTTTGCAGATTATCATTGGCTAAATTACCACTCACAATCACAACAAGCCTGTATCCGGATTGTTTGCTCCCTTTCACCGGATTTAAATCTGCATACCATATTTCAGCTTGCTTCATAGTCCCTTAATTGTTTGTAATAATCTGCCAAACCTTCATCTGCAATATTCAGAATGTCGACGTCATCAGCCATACGTTTATATGATTTCAGATATTCAGCTTTATTCAGTTGGTCGAGATATAAACTTAATGCCCTCTCAATTATTTTATTCTTTGGAAGTGACAATTCCTTTGCTTTTTCATCCAGCAAATTCAATAATGAATCGGGTAAAGAACTTGTAAATGTTGTCATATTATAAATATAAAATACAAATATAATACATATTTTAATAATTAGTGCCAGTCTCGAAATTTGATTAAAATCCAAATGCTCATGTTTTTAATTCAGTTCACACGAAGATTATCAATAAACAAAGCGGATGCTGAGTATATCGAAACACATGCCTGCCCTGAGCTACACAAGAAATACATCAACTTATGAATAAAAAAAGACGCGTTCGAATACATATAATCCAGTACCTGTTTGGCATAAAGGTGGCTTTTACGACCAGCTTTAAATATAGAATGGGAAAATAATTTCTGTTTTAACTACAAACTAAGCTTTCAGCTAACACTTAAATTTCATTGTAAGCTTTGATAAACCTGGCTCCCAGATTTTTGTATGGGGGTATGTAATCCTTAAATTGAGGATTGTTTTTAAGTTTTATGGCAATCTGCTTCCATACATCCGGCCAAACCAAATCTTTGCCTAGTCGTATGGTTTCTGTAATCTCCTGAATTAATACTGTATTGACTACTAATGTACCTACTTGTTTTGTACTGATGATCTGAACATCATAAGCATTCTCCATCGCTTTTGAAATATTCTGATATCCTCCACAGCTGCCCAAAATAGCCACTTTATTGCTGTTGGTCATATTGTCAAGTGTGTTGTCTATATAGTAACTATGTCCTCTGTGTACTATCAAATCAGGAAACCTGCCTGTCTTTTCAAAATAAGCCTGCAAATCCTTGCGTCCCTGTATTTCTGCATGTGGTTTATTGGCATAAATCTCCATCTTGCGCCCTTTAATGCTCTTAAATACCACATAAGTTCCTTTATCTTCCTTTTTATATATAGTAGCAGGATATAAGGTCAACCACGAGTTAAAGGCCATTTCACCATCCTCATCGTCAAAGAAGAAATGTTGCTGTATGTGTAAACTATCCGGAAATAAATCCGCTGAACTGATTCTGTCCAGATTTGGAATATCAAAAGCAAAGGCACTTGTAAAATTTTCAGGATTTCCACCTGTAAGCTTCAGCAAAAGCCCATAAATTTTAATACCGTGTTCATTGGCATTCAATATGCACCACTTCAATTCCTTTTCGAGTGTCTGATTAAACAAACTTTTAAATTTCTCATTCTCCAGACTGCCATAAGTATCAGCAACATCAACAGCCGGGCCTAAATTACCACCGTAATTGTACAATCCGCCTGCAAACTGAGCTACCAATGCCGTCACCTGAGAATCATTCATTGTAGAAAAGAAATCATCCAATTTATTATAACCTGCACACTGCTTAATGAAAATTCTAAAACGGTTGAAATTGGTCGCTTTCAAAAACTCATATCCCGATTTCTCTTTGCGTTTAGCCATCATGCGTTTGTACATACCCAGAAATGAAGATGTAAATATCTCCTGCTGACAATAAACGATAGATGTATAAATCTCCTGTGCGTTATCTTCCTGAATAGGCTCAAATCTTACTGTATCTTTTTCCTCATGGCGCAGATTAATTTCCACCACACGCTCCATGCTGATGGTCTCCAACTCCTTTTCTACTGTGTAATCTGCCAGTATATTTTTACGCTTGCGCAAATCAATCAATGTCCTGTAGAACTTCACCGGGTCTTTCGATATCAGTTCTGCTTTCTCTAAAGTCATTTTTTTGCTGACCACCAGGTCTATTAAGGCATAAGATTTAGAAGCCGTACCATAAGTGCTGTAAATTCTGTACAACAACATGGCGATGCTGTCTTTCGAGTTTTTAATGGCCCTATCTATTAAATGGTTGCTGCCAAAATACTGCTTAATAGCACCCGGATCGATTCGCGCCAATGCCAATACCACATCGTTACCCAATGGTGTATAAGCCAATGTTTTAAATAAATTCAACACATCAGTTGGATAAAACCCTGCCGCATATACCCAGTAATTTTTTGCATACGACTTTAGATTAATGATATCGGACAATACCAATCCTGTCTTCAAATCGTTCTTCAACAACTCCAGCTCTCTCGAATCATTGTTTAAACTGACCAGCTTCTCGAGCATATCCATCGCTCTTTGCTGTGAAGATAAATGAACAATATCGTGCTTCTGAATTTTCTTTAAATACTCAAATAAGCCTCTGCTGTATTGGACAGATTTACTGGCATCCATTTTCCTTATCTGCTCCTGAATCCTGTCTACGGACGCAAAAAAAATATCAGTGGCCAAAAGGTCCTGACGCTCGTTGCCTATATGCAGTTTACTGTCTAAGTCTCCATCCAGAATATCAATTCGATTTTGCTCCTGATCCACCTGCAATTGCCAGTCGAGCTTCTGTGCACTCACTGATAATGAAAATAAACAAGTAAAAAAGAGTAGGGATAAAGACCTCATGACAAATAATTATCCAAAAATAATGCCATGCGGTTAAAATGCAAGGTTTAGTAATTGCTTGTGTAAGATTTAATGGACAAATAGCCTGTGCACCAACTACCTTAGCAAGGTGAAAGTGCCATGCAAATTGTAGGTTTTGTTATCTGCTCCAACTGCCTCTATGCGATACATATATACATCCTGCTGGCAGCGTTCGTTCTTGTAGGTGCCATCCCAGGCATCCATACAGGTATTGGAGTCAAATAGCTTTTCTCCCCACCTGTTGTATATGGAGATGTGGTATTTCACTATATACTGTCCGTTTGGACCAAACTTTTCATTGATATTATTTAAGTCAGGACTAAAGGCATTAGGCATAAACAAGTGCGATTCAGGCCAAACCTGGGCATGATTGGAAGTACTGGTAGCCAAAGTATCGTAAGTTGAATGCCAGGCACTGATAGCTCTGACTCTGTAAATATAATGAGGTACACAGCCTGATTCTGCGGAATAGTCTATATAAGTATTAACAGAATTTGAAACACTTGCAATGGTTTCAAAAACACCATTTGGCAGCATTCTGTCAATTTCATATCGCACAATTCCTTGCCCCCACTCCTTGTAAAAATTCCAACTTAAAGCCGGCTTATTGGATGCTTTATCAAACCTGCCGCTCAAAAGTATGGTCTGAGAAAAATTGCTCCATGGTGTAGTATCATTACAATTATCTATTCCACGCATGCGGTACACATAGCTTTGCTCGTTAACGTTCACACTCATATCATCAAAACTGGTAATACCCGCATCAAAGTACTGATCATTGTTTGATTTTCTGCCATCTGCAAAGCATTTCTCTACCAGATAACCTCTGATACCATGTCTGCTCCAGGCGTCATGCTTCCATTCTAGTAAGGCATAATCGTTATTCTCTACTGTAACTCTCCAGGCAAGATTTGGCTTGGTTGTATTGACAGTATGAGGTGTACCAACCGATGTATCTGAGTTGGAATATTCATTAAACCCTCCACTTTGAATGGCTTTTATCAAATAATGTTTGGATACAAAACAAGAAAAATTAGTATCCAGATAAGTATTGGCAGTTGATGCTACTGAATCAAGCAATACGTAGGTTCGGCGGTCGTTGTTGTCGCTTCTCCAGATTTCATATCTGGCAATGGAATCAAATCCTATGTATGGCGACCATTTTACTTCGTTGCTCTCGAATAATCCTTTAGTCTTGGTTTCTATTGTACAGTGTTCCCGGGTAATTGGCAATGGAGATTCAAGCAAACATAAATTCTTCATTCGCACTTTGTAGCAATACGAATTGTCAAGTGTATTGACCATATTATCCATAAATACCGTATCTAATGGATTGGTAATTTCTGTTATTTTCTGGTAGCTGCCAGAACTATATTTATAAATACTGTAGTTGGTGAAATCAAAGCTCTTATATGCTTCAAATACCAACTCATTTCTGAAATCGCCAATTACAGAAGCCCTGCGAATATGAACAGGTACAGGCTCAATTGTGTCCCCAACGATTGCAATACCAGGTTTAAAGATTGTATCTTCACAATTCATGATATCCTTAGCAATCAAGCGTATATCATAAGCTCCAGGGAGATTGTAACGATGTATAACATCTTTTCCTGTTCCATGGTTGCCATCTCCAAAATCCCATCTGAAATCGATGATACTGGTATCCGATTTAGAGGCATTCAATAAAGTCATTGGCATACCCAGACAAATGTATTTATCCTTGACTGTGAAATCTGTTTCCGGGGCAAAAATGCGTATTGGCTTGTCGAGTGTATCCTTACATCTACCAATGTTTTCTATTATCAGTCTAATGGTATTGATTCCTCTGCCATCTGGTTTTAAAATTGAATCATTACCAATGGTTTTTTCTTTACCATTGAGATACCAGGTATTTTTCAAATAAGGATTATCGTGTTTACTACTGGACAAATTGCTCACGTTGATTGGTTGTTTTAAACACAACCCACTCAAATTAAACTGAGCATTAGGATAATCAAATACCTCTATAGTATCTATTGGTGGTAAAGTATATTTACATCCCAAAGTATCGCTTAAAATCATAGCAGGTATGAATCTGCCCGGTAACTTATAGGTATGCTTGAAAAAATTGCCCTCTCTGACGACCCCATCTCCCAAATCCCACTCCATAGTGGCAGAATCCATGGTTGTACCCCTAAACTCTACTGTATGAGGCAAACAGGCATCACCTCTGTCGAAATCATAAGAACCTCGCGGTCCATTCACAATTATATAACCAGGTTTTTTGATGGTTGCAGTACAGCCCGATTTGCTGGTAATCTTTAATGTTAAATCATAAGAACCTGGCAACAAATACATCTTTTTAGGGTTGCGAAGCTGCGAAGTAGTGCCATCTCCAAAATCCCATTCCCATGAATTAATTTCTGATATAAATGATTTGGACATGTCTGTAAACTCACATTCCAAAGGTGGGCAAAATCTGCCGGTAGGATTGGCTTTAAACTGAGGTGCCAGCATGTTTGGTGATACCTCAAAACTGTCTTTATAAACAGTAGAACAACCATTTCTGTCTGTAATCGTGAAGGTCAGATAATGCATACCCATTTCCTTGAACTTAGCATTGGCATTAGCTGATTGGCTTTCAAACCCATGATCAGTTTTCCAATGGTAGGTCAAAGGGAACTTCGATCTGGATGTATCCGGATAAGATTTAAAGTAAAAAACTGGTGTATCACATACTGTAAATCTGCGTATTTCGTAATTGACTACAGGACCTTCATAAGGAATGGAAAACTCTTTTTCTGTAGAGCAACCACTCGGACTTGACACTATATGCTTAATTTTAATCGCTGTATCACCGGAAGTCATAGAACCAACAACAAAACTGGTCAGCATCTGATTCACTTCCATGATTGAATCATTGACTATCCAGGTATGAATATCGTTGTCACTGCCGGCAGTAGTGTCTATTAACTGTAAAGTCATTGGAAGGCATTTCCCCTGCTTTAACACATTTGAACGCAGCTTGACACCATTGACGTTTAATGAGAAATAAACAGTATCCGGACAATCAATCGAATCGAACACTGCTACCGCCATGATGTTTTTAAGTCCGGGTTCTTTAAATGTAAAATTGACATTTTTACCGGATAAACTATCTTTATTGTCTATTACCCATTTAACTTTAACAGGTAAAATATTGCTTTTTAAATTGGCTATTGAAGGTGCACAATCCTGACTCAGTTTCCAACTTGTAGTCAATTGATAATTGAAAGGTGGTGGACCAAGCGGCCTTTGCTCACCATAACAACCAAATGTATCATTCCAGGCTTTTAATACATACTTGTTTGGATCCCATTTCTGAATGATTGTTTGTATTGGCAAACGAATGGTATCATCTTTCCAGAATTCGTATCGGTTGGCCCAACTAACTGATGGACTAACTCTTACTCTGGTATTTCTACAATCCAATGGCTCAATCGACAAGCTGGTAAATGGTCCATGAGAATAAACAGTATCTGTCATTTCAGAAGGGGTTTTGCATCCAAAATGTATAGCATACATCTTAAATACATGCCTTCCGCCTCTGTGCGATTCAAAAACTGAATCCCGGATATTCAATGTGGTCCCGGTATCTCCTTTGTATTGATGAATGGTCTCGAACCCAAATTTTAAAAACTTCTTTAACGAATCATCAGTTGTATTTTCAAAACTAATTTTATCAATAGCACAGACATCGTAATCATGAATATTAAACGTTGGGACATATCTATGGCCTACCGAAATTGACGCTGTGTCTGATATCTCACAACCCATATAAGTCCGCACTTTGACAATTGCTGAAAAATTTCCTGCTTTTTCGAAATGCTTTTTGACTTTTTGGCCATAATACATGCGCCCTGAATCTGAAAACAACCAGCTTATAGATTCAACAGGCTGCATAAAGTTTAACTCAGCATTGTATACGGTATCACTTGGAAGACAAGCATTATATTCCTTAGGATTAATTTCGACATCCTGTGTGCCGACATGGATCTTTTCTTCTAAATCCAATTCCTGCCCGCAACCATAAGAATTGGTTACAACTGCACTGACAGGATAAGACCCTTTTTTATTATACTGATGCTGAATGTTATCACCTCTTCTGAAATATTTTTCGCTAGTCCCATCTCCAAATTTCCAGACACTTGATACATACTCTGAACCGGTAATATTGAATTTTGCTGTAAACGGTGCTTTACACCCTACAGTGTCCACAACACTGATATCCACATTTGGAACTGGATTCACGGTATAAGTCTGAACAGTTGAATCATTACATACTCCATTGCTTACACTGAGCTTAACATTGTATTTTCCGGTACTGATATAAGTATGTTTAGGTGATTTAGCAGTATCCTTCAAACCATCTCCAAAATCCCAACTGAATTTAAGTGAACTGTTATCAGGTGTTGTAATATTTTCAAATTTAACCTCTGCGCCCACACAAATTGAACCCTGATCTAAGGTAAACTTTGAAATTAACTTTTGTACATTCACACTTTTGACAACTGAAGTTGTACAACCACCATTAGCAACGTTCAGTGTAATATTGTATTTTCCATAAGAACTGATATTGGTACTGAAACTTGTACCTGTTCCGGATTTACCATCTGAACATACCCATGAATATGTGTTCGTTCCAGGCGAAGTATTTGTAGCATTAAAAACACCGGGAAGTTTGCAACTGTAATCCTTGTCCAGTTTAAATGAGGCTTTGGGGGAAGGTTTTATTCTGACGTACTGAGGTTTCACAGCCAGAGATTTGCAACCGAATCCATCGACAACTGTTAATCCAATACTGAATTTCGTGCTGTAAGTATACGCATGTTGAGGATTGTTTCCTGAACCTAGCTGTCCATCTCCAAAATCCCAGGTCCATTTAACTATACTTGTGTCTCCCGGAGTCGAAGTACTGGTGAAAGCCAAAGGTTGACCAATACATCCGACTGTATCGGATATAAAAGAAGCAACAGGATTGGAAAATACCCTTATTGGATTAAATGTCTTGCTGGATTGCTTACCATTGGCATCTGTTACTGTTAATGTAACTGTAAATTTACCTGAACGGTAATAAATGGCAGATGGATCTTTTAGGGTAGATTGGTTTCCGTTTCCAAAAGACCAGGAATATCTGAGACCTGTACCGGTGCTATTGTTAGTGAACTTAATTGTTAGTGGCACACAACCCTGAGAAACAGACATAGAAAAATCTGCAACAGGATTACCCATCAGGAATTGACAGGATAATAACACACACACTGATAATATTTTGCGGATGAATGTCACGCTTACATAGTTTTATTATTAATAGACAGCTTATTTCCAAGACTATGTTAGTTCGAAGAAAGTTGTCTGAATTTTTTATTAATTATTTAAATGATTGATTTATATCGATTTAAAATTAATTGATGAGCAAATTCAACAATTACAATGCATTTTATCGACATATACTTTCACTTTCTTTTTAGTCTTTAAGTATAGCTGGTTTCAAAAATAGGATTTAGAGCCAAAAACGAGTATTTTTTATTCAGACCAGGCGTATTTCGAAGCACATACCAATGGTGGTCTGAGCAAGAAATACAACGACGTATGAATAAAAAAGACGAGTTGTAATAAATATCCAAAATACCGGTTTGGCCTAAAGGTTGTTTTTGATACCAGCTAAAATAACAGCCCCCCTTTTCACCTTTGTATAGATTGCGACCGTTGTAAGTTCCGCATGGTTTTGGTTTATAACTTACACTTGTAAAAGAAGCTAAAGCCAAACCTGCTACAACCAATAATGAAAATGCCGCTTTCATGATTCAAATGTATTGCCGGAATTTCACTTAAAAAAATTTTTGACCTGAATTGACAAAGTTTTTTCAAGTATTCAACTTTTTATAAATATTATTGTTCATACTATTATAACATTCAATGTCAGATAATCAACCATATAACGAGGATGAGCGCATCAATGATTTATTGAGCTATTTCATCATGGACACGCCGCCCGAGCAGGAACTGGATGAGCTGGCACAAATAGCTTCGGTAGTCTGCGGCACCGATGTTGGTCTAATCAGTTTCATCGACCGTGAACGTCAATGGTTCAAATCTGCCCATGGTTATCCCATCGAAAACATGCCCCGTCAGGTTTCATTTTGCCAGCATACACTCAATAAACCTCAGGAACTACTGGTGGTTGAAGACCCCTTGCAAGATGAACGCTTTGTCAATAGCCCACTGGTTGTTTACGACCCAAAAGTCAGGTTTTATGCCGGTGCTCCGTTGGTTTCACCCGATGGCAACGTGCTCGGAACCATTTGTGTGCTCGACAATAAACCCCATCAGCTCAGCGACAATCAAAGGGCAGCACTCAGCAATTTATCCAAGCAGGTGATGAAATTCATCAATGCCCGCAAACTGATTCGAATACAGCAAGAGAATATTGAAACAAATCTGGAGAAACTCAACAAACTCACCGACCAGGCTCCCGGTGTGATTTTTCAGTTAGAAATGGCAGCAGATGGTTCAATGTCATTTCCATTTATTAGCAAGGGTATTTCTAAACTACATCCCAAGCTCAATGCAGATGCCATTAAAAAAGACCCACGACTGGCCTTTAGCATGATTCACCCAGAGGATCAGGGCAGAATAAGAGAAAGTTTAAAGAAAGCCATAGCGACTCAATCGCCCTGGTACGTTGAATACCTCGTTACATCTCCCGAAGGAAAAACCGAATGGCATGTTGGCAAAGCCATCACAGAAATCAACGAAAGCGGAAGAATCATTTGTTACGGCACATTTCAAAACATCAGCAAGTTCAAGGAATACGAAGAAACACTTGAGAAAATTGCATTCGATATTTCACATGTATTGCGAAGACCCGTTACGACCTTATTGGGACTAACGGCCTTAATGGACGATGAAGACAGTTTAAGTACATTGGATTTAAAACAATACATAGGCTATATCAAAACAGTATCCGAAGAAATGGAAACTTTCACCCAGCAATTAAACAAAGTCTACTCAGAAAAGCAGAATTCGCTGGATATAGAGGGTTTGATATGAGTAACTACTGTGATTAAAAAATAGAATTAAAACGGATCAGGTACAATTTCTGTGGGGTAAACAAAATAAATGAGATATTTGCATTTATAAAATGCACGAATCTTTACACATTATATTAAACCTAGTATTGCCAGCAGGTATACAATCCTATTTTGAATTAAAAGATCATCGAA
>CAUJCT010000037.1 GCA_963169345.1 Bacteroidota bacterium | reverse complement strand
TGCAAAAAAGTTTTCATATCAATGCTCATGTTCGCCTGAATTAGTCATTTTTGCCAATAAGAAAAATGCACCCTTCACTACTACCTTTGAATCCATTGGAATATCTTTCAGCAGTGTAATTTCACTATACCCAACATCAGTAGTTCCCTTGCGAACAGGAATCATTTCATAGGTGCTTGATTCTGTTGATTCAGCCGTCTTTGCCTCTTTATGCTCGTGACCGTGCGCATCTTCCTTTTCTTCTGCCTCGCCTGGGCTGTGTTCATGTCCATGCTCCTCTTCTGAATGACCATCCTTTTGTATAAAAATAAAATCGTTACCCTGGTAACTAATAATGGCCTCTGTCGGAACAGCATTCACAGTAGCGTTTTCAAGACTTACCAAGGCAGTAATATTCATTCCGTCGATCAGACCCGTTTTGTCGCCTTCCACTGTAGCATGAACGGCAATTGCCTTCGTGTTTTGTTCAAATGTGTTGCTTATACTATAGATTTTTGCATCATACTCCTTACCAGGATTGTTTGTCAAGGTAAAATGTATGGTTTGACCATCTTTCAGCTTGTATAAATCCTTTTCATAAACAAATAAATCCAGGTGAAGCTGACTGTTGTCGATGACCTCTATTATAGGATTGTTGGCATCCACACTGCTCCCGATATTGACATGAATATGACTGACTGAACCGCTAATGGGACTGTAAATACTCACAACCTTCTGGATATTATCGCTGGTCAGGGAGGAAGAACTTATCCCAACAAGCTCCAGTTGCTTACCCAGGCTTGATTTGCGTGCCTTTAAAATCTTTACTTCTGACTCACTTTGTTGCAAAACCTTTTGGGTTCCGGCATTGCCGGCCTGCAATTCTTGCTGACGCTTATATTCAAGCTCAGCCAGGGCGAGCTTGGAAGACACACTCAGGTATTCCTCTTGCATGGCAATGAATGAAGTATTGGCAATAGTAGCAATTACCTGTCCCTTCCTCACAACATTACCAGTCTGCACCAGAATGGACCTGATAACTCCACCCATCATGGCAGTTGCAGTAGCACGGTTCTGGTTAGGCACCTTCAATATGCCATTTGCCTTCAGGGAGGCTGTCAATTGTTTTTTCTCAATGCTCCCTAATTCTAATTTGATGGATTTGACTTGTTCAGGCGAAAGCTCCACTGAATTCTCGTTTCCATGTGTCTCATGTGCGTGTTCCTCCTTTTCCTTTTCAGATGTTGCTGGTTTATTCCCGCACGCTGTCGCAAAAATGACAAGCAGAAATATTTGGATTATTATGATTATTTTTTTCATTTGTTATTTACTCATTAAAAGGTTGATGTTGATGACCGACTGGTTGACCATTTGGATAGATTGCAGATAACCAAGCTGGATATCGGTAGCGGTTTGCAAGGCCTGGAGATATTCTACATAACCAATGTCACCACTGGTAAAACTTGTTTTGGAGACCTTGATAATCAAGTCTGCGTTCGACAGGGACGAAGTTTTATAATATTGGTACTGCGCCAGGTTCTGATTGTACTGTTCAAAGGCATTCTGAAGCTCTGACTGCAAGACCAGCTTTTGATTGTCAGCTTGCCTTTGCAGGGACTGCTGCTTAATATCAATGGATTTTATCCTGGTCGAAGTGCTGAAGAATGTCAGCGGAATACTGATACCAATATTGATACCCTGAAATCTCTTGCTGCGGTCAAAATAAATACTATTGCCATCAATGGTTTGTGTCCCAATCAGGGACTGGTTAAAATAACCAATTGTCAGGTCAGGAAGGACTTGCGCCGCTTCCAGCTTCTTATTTTGTCCGGCAATAATCGCATTCTGATACATCAGCTTCAATGCCGGATTATTGGCCAAGATAGCTGTATCGAAATCATTGACAAGCGTTAACGGCTCAAATTCTCCAGTATCCGCCACAGCAAAGTCCTCTTGGTAGTTCAGGTATGCCTTTAGGGTGGTATAAACTGTTGTTCTATCACTTTCATTCTGACGCACAAGTAACTTTAACCTGCCGGATTGCGCTTCAGCAGTTGCCTGGCTTAAAAGGGTTGTTTGTCCAGTCTTATGTTGGAGAGTAGCCACCTTAACAAATTCCATGTACATGCTGTCAAGCAAAATGAGCTTTTCCTTAGTTTTTTCAAGATACACCAACTGGTAATAAAGAAATTGAACCCTGGCCTTGATCTCATTTGCTGTTGCCTGTAGCTGCAACTGACTGCCCAAAAGTTCTGCTTTATATAAACCTGATCTGGCACTAAAGTATGAAGGAAAAGGAATGCTTTGGGAGACCTGGAATCCCAAATCCTGGTTGATACTGTTGTATTGACCATACTGCATCGTAAGGTTAGTTTTGGGAAGCTCAAAAATTGATTTTGTCAGCTTGTTTGCAGATTGCACCTCCAGCGTTGTCGCTTGGAGAGACTGGTTATTTTTCAGGGCAATTGACACTGCCTCATCCGCTGTAATTTTCCTTGCGGTTTGAGCTGATACATTTTGACAGGTCAGCACCAGTAGAATGGATATTATGAGTGATGTATTCATTTTCGGTTTAATTTTTCGAGTAAATATTAAGTATAAAAGCGGTAATACGAACAGCGTGAGGAAGGTTGCAGTAAATAACCCGCCAATGACAACTGTTGCTAGTGGTTTTTGTACTTCCGCACCAGCTCCGTGTGAAAGAGCCATTGGCAGAAATCCTAAAGACGCAACAGCCGCCGTCATCAGCACAGGTCGCAACCGGATTTTTGTTCCTTCCCTGATCCTGGCCAGGACATCACTGATCCCTTCCTTTTCAAGTTGGTTGAATGTGCCAATAAGCACAATGCCGTTTAATACCGCAACTCCAAAAAGGGCTATGAAGCCTATTCCGGCTGAAATACTAAAGGGCATATCGCGTATCATTAAAGCAAACACCCCGCCTATGGCACTCATCGGGATAGCTGTATAAATAAGTAGTGCCTGTTTGGCTGAATGGAATGTAAAATAAAGCAAAACAAAAATCAGTGCCAGCGCAACCGGGACTGCAACCATCAGGCGTTTGGATGCTGCCTGAAGATTTTCGAATGTGCCCCCGTATGAGAAATAATATCCTTCCGGTAGTTTCACCTTTGCACCAAGTTGCTCCTGAATATCCTTTACCACACTGGCGACATCCCTGTCCTTGACATTAAAGCCTACCACAATCCTTCGTTTGCCATCCTCCCGGCTTATCTGTGCAGGACCAAGTTCCATTTTGACTTCGGCTACCTGTGAAAGGGGAATTTGCGCCCCGTTCCCAACAGGAATAAATAAGTGCGCAACATCCTCTACATCTTTCCGGTGAGAGCTGTCAAGCCTGACAACAAGATCAAATTTTCTTTCGTTTTCAAACACTACTCCCGCACTCCCTCCAGCAAAGGCCGTACTGACCAAATGGTTAATATCTTCAATATTCAACCCGTAATTAGCAATTTGCGACCTATTATATCGTATGCTGATCTGCGGCAAGCCCTCGACACGCTCTACCATTGGTTCAGTGGCTCCTTCAATATTTCTAATAACCGCTGCAACCTTGTTGGCGTTGGACAGAAGCGTATCCAGGTTCTCACCGAATATCTTGACAGCCACATCCTGGCGGATTCCGGTCATCAGTTCATTGAACCGCATTTGGATGGGCTGGTTCTTTTCAAAAAAGACCCCCGGTATGTTCTCCAGTTTTTCCATCATTGCATCCGCCAGTTCATCATAGCTCTTCTCCGACTTCCATTCCTTCTGGGGTTTTAAAATAATCATCATGTCGGTAGCCTCCGGTGGCATTGGATCAGTCGGGACTTCCGCAGCGCCTGTCTTACCGACTACCATTTTCACCTCATCAAATTCCTTTACAAGTCTTGAAGCCTGCATAGAAGTTTCTATACTTTGGGAGAGCGAAGTACCCTGCGGCAATATGCAGTGAAATGCAAAATCGCCCTCTGCAAGCGTCGGTATGAATTCCCCGCCCATCCTTGAAAAAGTGAACACGGATAAGCCAAATATTGCCACAGTAACGATCACTATGACTGTTCTGAACCTTATGGCCATCTCAAGCAATGGAGCATATATACGCTGGAAAAAATTCATGAGCCTGTCGCTGAATGTCACCTTATGAGAAATATCCTTTGGCAGAAATAGTGCACACATCATTGGTATATAAGTCAAAGACAGGATGAGAGCCCCAAAAATTGCGAATCCGACAGTTTGGGCCATTGGCCTGAACATTTTTCCCTCTATTCCAATGAGTGTAAGGATTGGTATATAAACTATCAGGATAATGATTTCACCGAATGCTGCACTACTGCGTATTTTGCTGGCTGACAGGAATACCTCCTCATCCATTTCCCGTTGGGTAAGCCTGCCGACACTTTTTCGCAGGCCAAGATGATGAAGTGTTGCCTCAACTATAATAACCGCTCCATCCACAATAAGTCCAAAATCAATCGCACCCAGACTCATAAGGTTGGCACTGACTCCAAAAACCCGCATCAGGCCCAGCGCAAATAGCATGGATAGCGGAATAGCAGAAGCCACGATAAGTCCCGCCCTTAAATTGCCCAGGAAAATGACCAGTACAAAAATGACAATAAGGGCTCCTTCTATGAGGTTTTTCTCAACTGTTGAGATAGCCCGGTCAACAAGCTCCGTCCGGTCCAGGAATGGCTCGATGACCACATCACCAGGCAGCGATTTCTGAATGACTGGTAGTTTGTCCTTTATACGAGCAACTACATCCCCACTATTTGCTCCTTTGAGCATCATGATAACACCTCCCACAGCATCCTTTTCACCATTAAAGGTCATGGCACCATAACGGACTGCACTCCCGAAACGCACCTCTGCAATGTCCTTTATAAGTATAGGAATACCATTGGGGTTGGATTTCACGATGATATTGCGGATATCGTCAAAAGAGGTCACCAGACCGATTCCCCTGATAAAATAGGCGTTGGGCTTTTTGTCAATATAGGCCCCACCTGTATTTTCATTGTTTTTTTCCAGTGCTGTGAATATGTCTGAAATAGTGACACCCATCGCAAGAAGTTTTTCAGGATTGATTGCCACCTCATATTGCTTCATCTGACCCCCAAAACTGTTAACCTCAGCAATTCCAGGAGTGCCTATCAGTTGCCTGGCTACTATCCAGTCCTGCATTGTTCTCAGGTCCATAGCCGAATATTTATCCTCGCTTCCTTTTTTCGGGTGAATAATATACTGGTATATTTCACCAAGTCCTGTACTTACAGGAGCAAGTTCAGGAGTGCCTATCCCTTTGGGAATCATGCCTTCTGCCTCTTTGAGACGCTCATTGATAAGCTGGCGGGCAAAATAAATGTCTACCTCATCCTTAAATACAACCGTAATAACTGATAACCCAAAACGCGAAATACTTCTTAGCTCCTCAAGCCCCGGCAGATTGGCAATGCTGCGTTCAATAGGATAGGTGACCAGTTGCTCCACCTCTTGACCCGCCAATGTAGGACAGGTTGTAATGATTTGTACCTGGTTATTGGTAATATCAGGAACGGCGTCAATGGATAATTTTGTGGCGCTCCAAACACCCCAGATAATGAGCACGAATGTCATTATCCCAATGAAAATTTTGTTTTTTATACTGAATGAAATGATTCTATCTAACATCTTTTTTGTTCTTAATAATTTTAAATAATGGAGATGTGCCGTAGATACAGGTAACGACCAAAAATTCCTTATTGATTTAAAACCTGCAAGTAATAAATAATACCAAAGGCATGACTCATGGACAGACCTTTACTACGACACCTAAAAAATTAAGAAACGATCTTAGGCGGTTGCCAGATAGAATGGGAATAGCTAGAGAAAGAAGAATGATAATAGTCTGAGTGTCCAGCAAATTCTGCTATATTTAGCTCCAAATCAGATACTTGATCTACAAGAACTGGAGTAGCACAACATGAGCAGATACAAAAAGGGGTACAGAGGTCGTTTTCCTCTTCATGGTGATCCTGGGCTTGCTCCATTGTAATAGGTTGTTCATGCGATTCGCTACCACAGTTATCATTGCAAGGCAATACAAGCAAAGTCAGCAGGTAAACCCACAGAGCATTGGTTAGTATTTTCTTGACTTTCTTCATTTTGAATTACAAAAATAAAATAAACCTGTTAATTCTCCAACTTTACTTGACTTTCTAAATTTGATAATAACTTACCGATTAATTTTTAATTACTGGAATCATTAGACTCTGTAAATAATAGCTGGTTGCCAAAGGGATCAATTACGGTAATGCATGGGGAACCCCAGGTGGCCATATCCAGCCCCGGCCTATTGTATGGATAGTTCTTGTCAATTAATTGCTTGTGATATTCCTGTAAGCCTTTGCAAACTATGTAAAACTTGCCTCCAGGGGTATAGTCTCCATGATGCTCCGTTAAATGCAGTTTGATTCTGGCCTTTGATACTTCCATATAAACTGGGGCTGTTTCATCAAAGCGGTGTTCCCATTCTATTTTAAACCCAAGCCAATTTATGTAGAATTCCTCAGCCTTTTTCCTGTCGAAAATACGAAGCATAGGTGTGACAGACATTTCAGATAAGACTTCCATTGCTCCTATATCTGGACCTGCTTCATGCTGCTGATACTTACCAGATTCTGCCTTTTTTCTATAATGTTGTATTAGCAGGAGCAGAGTGCCAAGAAAATACAGGGAGATTCCTACATATACCTGCGGTCCACAGAGAACAAGTAAACCCACAAAAGACAAGATTAGGAATGCTGAGTTAATACCTAGAGTTAAACACTTAATATAGGGTATACTGCGGCTTAAGACAGCCAAAATATTGAATAGGCCACTCAATATAATTGCTATCCCTGAACCGATGAATCACAAGTGATGCTGTTCGAACTTGCCTATTGGGAAAACAAAGCAGATATGAATGATGCCTAACAACACCATTGCCAAACCAATACTGATCCTAACCCAGTACATCATCAATTACAACATGAATTATTATTCTGTATCGGCGGACACTTGACGCTCCCGTAACTGCAATAAACACAGCAATCCCCATTCTTAGGTTTAAGGACCTTGCCACAGCCTTCACATTCATAAAAATACTGGCAAGCATCTGTTGGCATGGTTTCCCGTTTGCAATGACCACATTCAGGGCAGGTAATTACTGATTCCAATATCACTTGAACTGACATATTATTTCTTTTTGCAACAATCGTCTTCCTTTTCACTGCATGATTTATCCGTGTCACATGCTTCAGTACCTGAAAAATAGACTGCAAAAAGTGCAGCAACTTTGTCAGCTCTTTCTTTGCCTATGTTTTTAGCATAGATCTCGTACCCATCTTTCCTCCAGCGATCCTGGGTTTCCTGGCTGCCCAATTCCTTATTAGTTCTTACAATAACCAGCTCCTTTTTAAAGTAATCCTCTATTTGCTTTTTTATGATGCCAGCTTCCTGTTCATTGATCAATCCTGAGTCTTTGGCAAATGTTGTTAAATCTGTCGCTATAACTCCGGCTTCCTCAATGCTCAACTGATCCACTTCCATGCCTTTGTACCATTTGTCCTTACCCATCATACTGGCATTTAATTCCTTTATTTTTGAATTTTCGGAAATAAGTTTAGCCTCAATATCATGTTTCTTGAAAAGTGATTGAATCAGGTCTTCATCTGTTCCTTCATTCCAGACAACAGCAATAACAGTTCCCTGCCTGTTTGACCATGTTTCCTTGATCTGTTTTTCCTTGTCTGTATCTATAAATAGAGGTTTCAGGCGGCTCCCGCAGCCAATCTCAGGTGCTGCACCGCACACCAATGGCACTTTGTAAAATGTAATGATTCCCGATTCTTTAATCCCATTAGTCCAGGCAGTAATTCGGAATGCCAATATCCCCAATATTGAACATATAATTATGGTCGCTTTTTTCATAGAACTATTTTTTAATAATTGTTTCTTTAACTGAGTATCCGGTAGAATTGATGGATTCCTTGATTTTATCTATAGATATTTTTGCCTCGTCAAACTGAATAAGGGCATTTGATTTTTCGTATGAAACATTCACAGAGATTATTTCAGAGTGTTTATTTAATGCATGTATGATGTGCTGTTCACAACTTTCACAAGTCATTCCCGAAATCTTAAATTCTGCTGTTTGTAAATTCTTGCTACCTGTTATACTTCCTTGTTTTTCCTGAGTTGGATAAAAGACATGTGAGTATAATGGAAAAGCAAGCATTCCAATGGTGAAAACGGTAACTATAAGCAAAAAGGATTTTGATTGCCAAAATGAAGTTTTTTTGATCTCGCATCCGCATTCATCGACGTTTGCTTTAGCTGGCCTGAATTTCTGATACCAGGCTACACCTAAAATCAGGAATGTAAACCCTGCCAGGTAAGGTCTTGCAGGTTCAATCCAGGAAAAGTTGGATGCTGCACCCCCTGCTCCGGCAAAAATGACTAACAATGGGGTTATGCAGCAAAGAGATGCCGCTACAGCAGATAAAAGACTCGCACCTATCAGCTTCCCCTGTTTCATATCGTCTTCGTTGTAATATTTTGCGTGTTGATATGCTTAAAAAAGGGCTTAAGAATTTTCATATGCTCTTCTTTAAGAGAATAGTAGATAGTCTGGCCTGCCCGCCTTGCTTCTATTATATTGCCGTCCTTTAGTTTTCTTAAATGCTGGGACACCGCCGGAATGCTCATCTCCAGAATATCGCTCATGTCGCAAGGGCAAAGCTCACCTTCTTCCTCTAGCAGGTACAATATCTTCAACCTGTTTTCATTTCCCGCAAGTTCAAGCACTCTCCCCAGCAAGGCAAATGACTTCGCATTGGCTTCTATCTTGTCTTTACAAGCCATGATTTGAGCCTGGTCAGCAAACACCCTTAAACATGTAATTTTATCCATAATATCGGGGCAAATATAATAAGTTTTCTTATTTAAGCAAATACTTAAATACATATAACCAAAAACAAATTAGAATTCAAAATAGAAAAATACGCTCAAATCGAAACTGCTTAAAACTTTTCTTATTTGTTATGCAAAATGTTACGCAACAAGCCCAAAATAAAAAAGGGATTCATTTACTGAAACCCTTGATTTTACTATTTGTGACCCCGGAGAGGCTCGAACTCTCGACCCGCTGATTAAGAGTCAACTTCACATCAAAAGATTCTAGTTGAGAATGTCATAATGTTTAAATTAGAAGTCATTCAAAAGTTCGACATTTCGCCAATTGCCTCCACCAAATTACTAATCCCGCGACCTTGCGGGATTTTTTATGTGATGAAATGAATATGCGGGCAAGTTGTTATATTTTGTATTCTCAAAAACTTAATAAGTTCTATGTAGGCGATACGACTAATGATGTATCAGATAGGATTAAAAAGCACAATACAGCTGAATATGGCAAACATAGATATACTGCAACAACTGATGATTGAGAATTGTATTTGTTGATTCATGCTGTTGACAATGCTCACGCTATTAGATTGGAGAGGAAAATAAAATCCATGAAAAGCTCGAAGTACATTAGAAATCTAAAACAATATCCAGAAATGCTTGAAAGGATCATGAATGAAACCAAGAGCATCTGACTCTCCCGATAACTATCGGGACAGAGGGTACTAGGTTAGATCCCTAGAAGTCATATTTACAAAAATATAAACCTGCTCCCGATAATGATAGGGACGGTTTTTTTATTTTATATTGCCCAGTACCGCATTATCTTGCATAGTGTTCATGGATTTGAGCGAACTCTTCTGCATGATGTTTATAAAGATGAGAAAAACTCTGGTAATGGGGCATGCAATCTATTTTTACTGTGATATCAAGCTCGACATTTTGCATATTTACTTCAACAGAATTAAAATTCCGTTTTGAATCAATAATTTTTTACTTATAGCTTTAGTGAACTTAATTCATTCAACACCGTTAACAGGCAAAGGGTATATTGATTATCTAGTTAATACTATTTTCTCGCAAATTCCACCAACATTGATTATATAAATTCCTTCCTTCAAAGAATCAATTGATACAAAGGTTTTTTCTTCTGATATATTGCCTGTGAGCATTGTTTCCCCTAATAAGTTATAAATAGTAAATTTTGCTCCAAGAAGTGTACTATTGGTTCTAATTGAAATTTGACCTTGAGATGGATTAGGATAAATACTAAAAAAATCATTTGCTTCAAAAGAACTTATATAGGTAATAAATTCATCGAGTTTTCTCATCCAAAGCCCTTTTCCTTGTGTTCCGGCAAATAAATATTCGTCCGATCGTTGAAGATTTATTATAAATAAATTTTCAGGAAATCCTTCGTTAATCTGTCTCCAGATTCCATTATTAATATTAGTAAGATATACACCATTACCAGATGTTCCAACAATTAGAAATTTCCCTATTGAAATGATATCTTTATAAATTACACTATCAAAATTATGGCTGATATTTAACCAGGAATTACCATAATCTTTGCTCATATAAATTTTGTTATAATTGAATACAAAAAGTAAAGTATCATTAATTGTTATATCCAAAATTCGTTCTTGTGATGTATTAAACAAATCGCTCTTCTTAACCCATGTCTGACCGTAATCAATAGAAATGTAGATTCCCTCATTAGTTCCTGCGGCAAAGATTTTATCATTGATATTGAAAGCTGAGATAGGAACTTTTGGTAATCCATTTGTCATAAGTGTCCATTGATTACCAAAATTATCACTAAAGTATACGCCATCACCAGTTGATATATAAATTCTTCCTTTAAGCGAATACATCTCCCTAATCCCTGAATTGATTACATTTGTTGGTTTGTCAACCCAGGATTGACCTCCATTTGTTGAGAAAATGAATTTATTATAGGCAGAAGCGAAAAGACTATCACCCCATTTTAAAAGAAGAATACCTTCGGGATGTATGTTTTTCCATTTATTCCCAAAATCATTTGAGTAACTAAAGCCATTTAAGTTACTAGTGTATATTGTTGAGTCAGATGTATAAAGAACTGAAACATTATTGCTATTTAAATTATTAGTCCTATCAATCCAGGTTGCATTAATTGAATCAAATTTATGTATCCCAAAAGTGGTTCCGGTCAATAGAAATGAATCTGTATGAGTGTAAGCTTCAATATTCGAAATTGGCCCATTTAATCCATTTCCCAAAAGGGTCCATGAGTTCCCGTTGTCAATAGATCTGATGGGTCCTTTATATGATGCCACCCAGATTGCATTATTGTGAACATACAAGCCTCTTAAAACTTGTGTATTAATACCATAATTTACATAAGACCATTGATCTCCGTTATTCAAACTTCTATATACTCCATTATAAGTTGAAAATATAATAAAACTGTCTTTCTTCACAACCTCCATTCCACTTGTTTGGTTTAAAACCTTTATCCATGAGTTGCCATCATCTGCCGACCTATATAATCCTTCAAAAGTGGCAGCAAAAATAAAGCTGTCCTTAAAGGCTATAGAATTTGTTTTTTTTCTCAGTCCTGTTGGCTGCCAGGAACTTCCATTATTTAAAGATTTGCAAAGTGTGTCTCTAATACTTGCGTAGAGAATATTTTCATTGATAAAAAGTTTCTCCGGAATCTCACCTATTTTAAAAGATTTTGCAGTTTCCCAATTATTCCCATGATCTTTGGTTCTAAAAATCCCTTTGGAAGATGAAGCAAAGACAAAAGTATCATTGTGTACCATTGAAAGCACTGTTCCATTTCTAAGAATTGAAATATCTTTCCAACTTAATCCATTGTTTGAACTGATATAAACACCGCTTCCAGTTCCGGCATAAATAACATTTTTAAATGTCGTCATACACCTTATGTCTCCTCCATACGGACCCTTTGTAACGGTCCACTGTGCGTTTACAACTTCTGAAGCAATTGCAAAAAACAATAATAAAAGTGCATTTTTCATCTTTTTAGTCATAAATTATTGATGCAAATATAATTGTATTTCATATTGATATTTTTTATTGGTTTTGTAGTCCCTTCCCCAAAATAAATGAACTTAGTAGATTGTAAAAGTTCGACATTTCACCAATTACCTCCACCAAATTACTAATCCCGCGACCATGCGGGATTTTTTTATGTGATGAAATGAATATGCGGACAAGTTGTAATATTTTGTATTTTCAAAAACTTATCTGTCTTCCATTTCCTTAATTGCCTTCATTTCATATTTCTATATATCTTTGCAACTCGAAACGAGTACACATGATCTTCTGACAATTGACTTAACAAACAAAGCTATTAGTCGATTGTTAGACATTAAAACTATACTGGAATTGAGTCATACACCTAAACAAATTGAATTGGATGTTGCCAAGATTATACTCTATGAGGATAATCATTTGATAGTGGTCAATAAGCCATCCGGGGTGGTTGTACAAAATGATGAAAAAGGTACTGAACCTCTCCCTGATATGGTGAAAAACTACCTTAAAGTCAGAGATAACAAACCGGGTAATGTGTTTTGTGGGGTCATTCACCGAATCGATCGCCCAGTGAGTGGTATTGTTATTCTGGCCAAAACAAGTAAAGGACTTTCTCGTATGCACGAGTTGTTCAGAACAGCTCAAATTAAAAAAACATACAGAGCTTTGGTGAATGGTGTGCCTGAAATTAAAGAACAGGAATTGCGCTGCTTCATCAGAAAAAACAGCCAGATTCACAAAGCTGAGGTGTTTAAGAAAAAGGTAGATAATTCTAAAGAATCTGTTCTGAGTTATAAGGTGCTCGAAGAGAGAGGCGACCAGGCTTTTCTTGAAGTTTATCCTGTCACCGGCAGATTCCACCAGATCAGAGCGCAACTGGCATCTATGGGGCATCCAATAGTTGGTGATATGAAATACGGAGCTCCTCAGGCTCTTAAAGATAAGTCCATCTGCTTGCACGCTTATGGCATTTCATTTATTCACCCGGTGAAAGATATTCCAATTGAAATCACCTGCGAGAAAAAGTTTGGTGATAAATCCGCCTAATCTGTATCATTTTTTTCGTAAAGGTATGTCTGAACTACATTTTATCTCTGTATTTTCGCAGCGCGATTGTTATGCCCAATATCAATTTTAACAACACAGAAGTTGCATTTGCACATAAAACAGATGCCGATTTAAGAAAGGCTTCATTACTATTTAAAAGCTTCAATTATCCGATATTAATTAAGTATGGTCCAGGTATTGCCGCTTCATTAATCGATTATTTGCCTCCGGTTAAATCGCTTATAAGAGCCACTATTTTCACTCAGTTTTGCGGTGGAGAAAGTATCACCGACTGTGAAAAAGCAATAAGAATGCTATCTGCTTCTAAGATTGGAACCATCCTGGATTATTCTGTGGAAGGTGAAGAAAAGGAATCGGTGTTCGATCATACATGTAAAGAAATCATAGATACCATTGAAAAAGCTGCTAAGAATAAATCTGAAATTCCTTTTTCTGTTTTCAAAACTACCGGTATAGGTCGCATGGATTTGCTTACTAAAGTGAATGCCAAAACTGCTTTAACCGATGAAGAAAGTAAGGAATTTGACAGGGTTAAAGCCCGGTTTGAATCTATCTGCAATGCGGCAGCTACAAATGGGGTTAGATTGTTTGTCGATGCAGAGGATTCGTGGATTCAGGATATCATTGATGAATTGACTTATGAGGCTATGAAGAAGTACAATTCAGAAAGAGCCATCATTTACAATACCATTCAGTGTTACAGAACAGGAAGAATTGAGCATATTCAACAAAAACTCAAAGACCTGAATTGTCATCTGGGATTTAAAATTGTCAGGGGTGCATATATGGAGAAAGAAAGAGCCCGTGCCCAGGAAATGGGGTACACAAGTCCTATTCACTTAAGCAAGGAAAATTCGGATGCTGAATATGATGGTGCCTTACGTCTTTGTGTTGAACATATAGACAGAGTCAGTATTTGTGCCGGTACTCACAATGAAAAGAGTTCTCAGTTGTTGTGTGACTTAATGGAGCAGAGAGGTTTGAAGAATGATCACCCTCATATATATTTTGCACAATTACTGGGTATGAGTGATCATATCAGTTTTAATCTGGCAAATCTCGGATACAATGTTGCCAAATACGTGCCTTATGGTCCGGTGAAAGCGGTTTTGCCATATCTCAGCCGCAGAGCTACCGAGAACAGTTCTGTGAAAGGTCAGGTTGGCAGAGAGCTTGGATTAATAAAGGCTGAGCAAAAGCGCAGACAACAAAGCAAAAAGTAGCGCTATAGACTTTCTTTATATATTTATATAAAAGAAAATCAATTACTTGCAATCGAAATCTCCTTTCAAGGATTCGTCTTTTTTTTACCCCCTATTTTAACTACCTTTGCACCACTTAATTTTTAGACATGTCTACAGAAACTAGCACTTACGTTCCATACAAAGTCAAAGATATCTCTTTGGCAGAATGGGGAAGAAAGGAAATCAAATTAGCTGAAGCAGAAATGCCAGGCTTAATGGCTCTAAGAGCAGAATACGGTCAAACCAAGCCATTGGCAGGTGCCCGTATCGCAGGTTGTCTTCACATGACCATTCAAACTGCTGTTCTCATCGAAACTCTTGTTGAATTGGGCGCAGAGGTTACCTGGTCTTCATGTAATATTTTCTCAACTCAAGACCACGCTGCTGCTGCTATAGCTGCTGCTGGTATTTCAGTTTATGCCTGGAAGGGTATGACTGCTGAAGAATTTGACTGGTGCATAGAGCAAACTCTATTCTTTGGAGAAAGCAAAACCCCGCTTAACATGATTTTAGATGATGGTGGCGATTTAACCAACATGGTATTTGATAAATACCCTGAACTGGCTGCTGGTATCAAAGGATTAAGTGAAGAAACCACTACAGGTGTACACAGATTGTACGAAAGAATGAAGAAAGGTACATTGTTGATGCCGGCTATTAATGTCAACGACAGTGTTACCAAATCTAAATTCGATAACAAATACGGTTGTAAAGAAAGTCTGGTAGATGCTATCAGAAGAGCAACAGACATTATGATGGCTGGTAAAGTTGCCGTTGTTGCAGGTTATGGTGATGTAGGTAAAGGTTCTGCTGAATCTTTAAGAGGTGCTGGTTGCAGAGTATTGGTTACTGAAATCGACCCAATTTGTGCTTTACAGGCTGCAATGGACGGTTTTGAAGTGGTCACTATGGATGAGGCTGCTACAAGAGCAAACATATTTGTAACAGCAACAGGTAATGTCAATATCATTAAAGACAGACATTTCAAAGCTATGAAAGACAAGTCTATCGTTTGTAACATCGGTCACTTTGATAACGAAATCGATATGGCCTGGTTAAACGATAACTACGGTTCTCAAAAATATTCAATTAAACCTCAGGTTGATGTTTATAATGTAAATGGCAAAGACATCATAGTTTTGGCTGAAGGTCGTTTAGTGAATCTGGGATGTGCAATGGGTCACCCGTCATTTGTGATGAGTAATTCATTCTCTAACCAAACTCTGGCTCAGATTGAGCTTTGGAACAACAGCGATAAATATGAAAAGAAAGTCTACGTTTTACCTAAACATTTAGATGAAAAAGTAGCCTTCTTGCATTTGGCTCATATCGGTGCTAAGCTTGAAAAACTTGACAAAGAACAAGCTGAATATATCGGTGTTGAACTTAATGGTCCATTCAAAAAGGATACATACAGGTATTAATTTTTTAGCAGTTAGCGATAATGATAAGCCGGAAGCTGCTCTTCTTGATCATTTTGCCTTTAATGGCCATGAGCAGGAAGGACAGTTCTCCGGCTTTTTCACATATTGACAGTTCGATACATAATGATACTGCAGTATGTGATTCTTTGATACGATTTGCCTCTAAATATCTGAATAAACCTTATTGTTATGGCAGTCGTCCGCCCAAGTGTTTTGATTGCAGTGGCTTTGTCAATTTTGTATTTGGCAACTTCGGCAAAACAGTTCCAAACTCTTCAGGTGCAATTGCACTTATTGGTAAATTCATAAGTTTTGGTCATGCGGTTAAAGGCGATTTAATTTTTTTTACAGGCAGAAACAGTCAATCTGAAACTGTTGGTCATGTAGGTATTGTTACTGAATACAAAGAAGGGAAAATATATTTCATTCATGCTTCAGTACAGGCCGGAGTAATAGTCTCTCACACCGAAGAAGCTTATTACAAGCAGCGCTTCATGTTTGTCAAACGCGTGCAATTGTAGGGTAGCGTTAATTTTTACCAAAATAATCTATTAATTTTGCTTCATCGTGTTACCAGTTACAGAACAAGATTCTAATTTTCCTTCTTTATCGGAGATGAGCGTTGCTGAAATTTTGCAAGCTATAAATTCTGAAGATAAGAAAGTTGCAGAGGCAGTAGGCCAATGTCTGCCTGAAATATCAGCATTAATCGAGGCCGTGGTTGACAGTCTGTATAAAGGGGGAAGATTGTTTTATATTGGAGCTGGCACAAGCGGACGATTGGGTATATTGGATGCCAGTGAATGTCCACCAACCTATGGAGTAGATTTTGACCTGGTGACAGGCATAATTGCCGGAGGAGACGGTGCAATAAGGAAAGCTGTTGAATTTGCAGAGGATGATTTAGAAGCTGCAATGATTGATTTAAAATCAAAGGGACTAAAACAAGGAGACATAGTGGTTGGAATTTCAGCATCTGGTAAAACTCCTTATGTCTTGGGAGGATTGAAAGCCTGTAACAGTGAGGGCATAACAACCGGATGTATCTGTTGCAATACCAGTTCAGCAATCGGACAAGTTGCCCGTTTCCCAATAGAGGTGGTTGTAGGTCCGGAAGTAATAACCGGCAGTACAAGAATGAAAGCCGGTACTGCACAAAAGCTGATATTAAACATGATCACTTCAACTGCCATGGTAAAACTTGGAAAAGTGAGGGGCAGTAAAATGATTAACATGCAATTAAGCAATGACAAGTTGATTGACCGGGGGACGAGGATGATTATGGAGAAAACTGGTCTTGATTATGAAAAGGCAAAAACTTTGTTAATCGACAAAGGGAGCGTAAAACTGGCATTGGATAGCCTCGGATTTTAAACATTCACAAGGCAATAATGTGCCTAAGAATGCGTTATTTTCTAGTTGTACAGCCTATCAGCACAAATATTTTTTTGTAAAATCATTATTTTCTTTTAGGTTTGTGCGTTTACCTAGTTAAAGTATCAACATACACATGAAGAAGTTTTTCCTATTTATCAGCGTTTCATTGCTGATTTTCTCTGTTTTTCTGACCGGATGTCAAACGGTGAGCATGGCTAAGGCAAAAGAAGCAAAAGGTCGTTTGCAGTATGCCTATGCAGCATCTTTGTTCAATTATATTGCTACCAATAGCAAGAACAAGGAGGAGAAGGCAGAAGCCAGAGAAGAAGCTGCTTTCTGTTACAGAATGGCTAACGATTATGAGAAAGCGATCAAAGCTTACGAAAAAGTTCTTAAAAATGATAAGAACAATACGGAAGCGATGTATCAGCTTGGAGCATTGAAGATGAAGATAGCCGGTGATTGCAATAAGGAAGCTTTAAAGGAAGCCAGAGACCATTTTACAGAGTATCTTAAAAATGTGCCCAACGATGAAAGAGCTCAGCAAAAAATTGCTTCAATAGACAGTGCTGAAAGTTGGAGAGAAGATATTCCAAAAAGCCGCTACAAGGTTACCAACTTCAAGATACTTAACACCAAGGGTATGGATTACAGCCCAATGATTGGTAGCAAAAAAGACGATGTCTTATATTTCTCAACTGACAGAGAGGGTGGACCATCCAAGAAAAGAATTTTCGGTGGTACTAACCGTGGATTCTCTGATATTTGGTTTACAAAAGGTAAAAAAGATAAGAAAAAGAAAACTTTAAAATGGGAGAAACCTGTAATTGCTGATGGTTCTATTAATACCAAATTCAATGACGGTTCATGTGTATTTGACAGAAAATACAGCACAATTTATTACACTCAGTGTAACGGTGCAGACGGTAAGTCAAAATACTGCAAAATATATTCAGCCAAATTAACCGGTACTACCTGGAGTGAAGAGCAAATGCTCGGATTCTGTGTAGATGATACTTTCGACTATGGACATCCTGCTTTAAGTGAAGATGGTAAAACTTTGTACTTCTCTTCTAATCGTCCAGATGGTATGGGTGGATATGATATCTGGTGTGTAACTTATAACCAGAGAGCAAAATCTTGGGGTGAACCTTTTAATCTGGGCGACTCAATCAATACTGAAAAGGATGAAATGTTCCCATACTGGAATGATCACGAAAATGCACTTTACTTCTCATCTCAAGGTCACCTTGGTATGGGTGGTTTTGATATTTTCAGGTCTGAAGGTTCAGGAACAGAATGGACGGCTCCAGAAAATCTGAGAGCACCATTGAACAGTGGTGGTGATGATTTCGGTATCACATTCGATAACAATAACAGAGATCATGGCTTCTTTACATCCAACAGATGTGAAGGTAAGGGTGATTTCGATATTTATGAGTTCAATATCGAACCATTGATAATTGAAATAGAAGGATATGTCTATGAGTGTGCCAAACCGGAAACTAACCCTCCCGGACACAATGTAAATAAACCTTTGAAGAATTCTGTCATTACTATTACGAATGATAAGGATTCAACCAAAATTATTGTCAAAACAGACGACAAGGGTTACTATGGTAAAATTCGTCTGAATGAAAAAACCAATTACGAGATTAACTGCGATAACAGAGAATTGTATTACTTCGATGCCATGCCGGTGCAAAGAACCACCAGAGGCATTAAGAATTCAGTAGTTTTGAGACAGGATTTCTGTTTGAAATCTCAAATCATCGAAGAGGTTGTTCCAATTTATTATGATTTGGACAAAGCCAATATTCGTCCGGACGCTGCATTGGTACTTGATACACGTATCTTACCTCTCTTGCAGAAATATCCAAAATTGCGTTTGGAATTAGGTTCACACACCGACTGTCGTTCATCTTACGATTATAACATCGACCTCTCACAAAGAAGAGCAGACTCTGCAGTGGCTTACCTGGTTAGAAAAGGTGTAGATCCGCGCAGATTAATGGCGAAAGGTTATGGAGAATCTCAGTTAGTGAATGACTGTAAATGTGAAGGAAAAGTTATTGTACCTTGTACTGAAGCCCAACATCAGGAGAACAGACGTACAACTATCAAAACACTTGACGTTAACTTCGATCCTAATGTAAAAGAAGTTCTTAGTGGTGATGCAAATAATGTCAATTCAAGACCGATTATAGTCAAGACTAAGAAAGTAGGAGCTAATTATATGATTGGTGTTTCTGCAAACGGCGCTGATACTGCTCAGGCTTATATCACCCCGGGTGCGGATAATTTTGTAAGCATAAATGAATTGAAGCGTTTAATAAGCAAAGGTGTTATTAAAGCCGAAGATTTAACAGGCATCACCATTGCGGATATTCAGGCGGGCAGATTGAAACCAAATGCGACTGTTAAGTTTAATACATTGAGATTTGGACCTAAAGACCGCGCCTATACTGCAACATCAGTAACATTCAAAATAAACAATACCGGAAGCCCATATACTATTGGTGTAGATGGATTGAAAGCACTGAACGGTACATTGAATCCTGATGAAGGTGAGATTACATTTAAAAACATCAATAGCGATGCATTAAAAGGCGGACCGGTAGATAGTAAGATTGGTGCCGGAACAACAGGTGGTACAGGAACAACAGGTACTACTACTGCACCAGCAAAACCTGATACAGTTTCACTGGATGATTATAAACGAGTGACTATGATTGACAATGGTGGAGGTAGCATGAGCGTGCCAACCATGATCAATGATAAAGAGAACATCAATTGGGTTTACGATCCTACAAGCAGAAAAATAGAAATTACTGAAGAACTGGCTGTACAGTTACTGGAAAGCGGAGTCATCTCTAAGAAAGATTTCGAAGAAGGTGAAAGCATTAAAACAAAAGATGGTAAGAAATTACCAAGTAATGCATTCAAGTGTACAATTACAATAGGTGATGTGGTCATTGAAGATGTTAAAGTGATCATCAGTAATAAAGTGGATGAACCAACAATGGGTGGATTGAGCCCTGTTCTTAAGAAAGTTGGTGCATTGGTGAAGGGTAAAATACTCTTCATGAAACCTAAAGAAAAGAAGAAATAGTTTCAGATTAATTATAAAAGCGCTTCACAAACGAAGCGCTTTTTTTTTGCCTTTAGCGTCAGTTGATTTCAATAATCTATAGTCCAAGGGTATTAAAGGCTATTAATTCCAACGCTTTTATTAATTCATAAATCGTTGTATTTCTTGTTCAGTTCACAACAATGACCTTCAATTTTCTCAGCACACTCTCGATAATGAGATAATACGCATGGTCTTAATAAATATCATTGTTTTTGACTCAAAATCCTTTTTTTTGAGAGCAGCTCTAACAAATTATTGTCATCTTTGCAGTATGATTCAATTGCGTATTGAAAACAGAATTGCATATTTGACACTTGACAGGCCTGAGAAGCGCAATGCTTTAAATGATGAAATGGCCGCAACTATATTAAAGTCACTGACGGAATTAAAAGACAACCCTGATTGCAAGGTAGTAGTGATACAAGCTAATGGGGAGGCTTTCTGTGCAGGTGCGGATTTGGGGTACTTACAAAAACTTCAAAACAATAGTTTCGATGAAAACCTTAAGGATTCCAAGGCATTGATGTCGATGTTCAGAGCATTATATGAGTTTCCTAAGATAACGATTGCAAAAGTGGAAGGTCCGGCATTGGCGGGTGGATGTGGTTTAGCAGGTTTGTGTGACTTTGTATTTGCAACACCTGAGGCCAGTTTTGGATACACTGAAGTCAAAATAGGATTTATCCCGGCAATTGTTTCAGTGTTTTTAGGGACTAAGATTGGCGAAAATGCCGCCAAGTCTATGTTGTATACTGGAAAGATATTTAATGCGTCTGAAGCTGAGAAAATGGGCATTGTTTACCAGATTTCAGATTCCAGGGATATAACTGAACATGTCGTTTCGTTTGCTGGCAGTTTGGTAAAAGGTGTTTCGACACAATCGGTGGCATTGACTAAGAACTTACTTAATAATATGCGAGGCAAGAGTTTAGATGAACAGTTGGACTTAGCAGCCCAGGCCAATGCAGAAGCGCGCTCAACAGATGATTGTAAAAAAGGTATCTCAGCATTTCTAAATAAAGAAAAACTAAGCTGGTAATGTATTTCATAGATACTCATACCCATTTATTTTCGGAGGAATTTAACGAAGATGGACTGGCTGTAATTCACAGAGCCATTCAGGCGCGGGTAAAACGCCTGTTGTTGCCAAATATTGATGTCAGTTCTATAGAAGCGTTAAAGTCATTTAAAGCGCTCGATCCTGAACATTGTTTACCAATGATGGGATTACATCCATGTTCTGTGAATGAAAATTATAAGGCTGACTTACAAATAATAGAGAAGGAGTTGTTTGGTGGCACGAATTATATTGGGGTTGGTGAGATTGGCCTTGATTTATATTGGGACAAAACAACGCTTGATTGGCAGTTGGACGCATTTTTATTGCAGTGTCAATGGGCAGTCGACTTAGATAAAGCGGTTTCAATTCACACAAGAAGTGCTACTTATGAAGCTATAAAGTTATTAAAGTCTATGCCCAAAGTACCCAAAGGCGTATTTCATTGTTTCAGCGGTTCTCTGGAAGAGGCAAAAGAGATTTTGAAATTAGGTTTTTACCTGGGAATAGGAGGTGTGGTCACTTTTAAAAATTCAAAACTTCATGAAGTGTTGGAACACGTGCCCTTGGATCGTATAGTTTTGGAAACGGACTCACCCTATTTATCACCGGTGCCATATAGAGGTAAAAGAAATGAAAGTGCCTATATACCGCTGGTAGCAGAGAAATTAGCGGAAATTTACCGGGTAGATGTTCTTACAATTGCCAGGCAGACATCTCTCAATGCCGAATCGGTATTTAATTTTACAGTTTAATTTTATTCAATTGAGCTAAGGTCGGGTATTCACTCATAGAGGAGTATCAGATTATTTTATTGCATTTATCTATATAATAATCCCCGATGTCTCAGACGTCGGGGTGTGTTTTGTGAAGTTCTAAGGATTGCTTAGTAACTGTGATGTTGTTAGTAGCTAG
>CAUJCT010000036.1 GCA_963169345.1 Bacteroidota bacterium | reverse complement strand
ACTCATAGAGAAAAAAGAAAGATAAGGCAATCCCTATTTCAGTTAATACCTTAAAGGTTTATTAGGATTTAGACTGCTCTTATCTCCCCTTCATTTTTATATCAAATTTATTGATTTTTCAAACATACGAGGATTTAGGGGTTATTGGTTATTGGTTAATTGGATATCCAATTGACCGTATTCACCCCCTAATAACCAATAACTATTAACTTTTAACAAGGAACTAGGGTGCCGAAAATTAAAAAAACTCAACACAAAAATCCCATTAATTGTCCTTTCCGTTCAACCAGCTGGGCCAACAGTTAAAAAACGCTTGATTATGTATTTAAGATTGTGTAAAGTTGACCTGATTATCTCCAATCAACGAAGCTGCCTGCGCTTTCTGTACCACTCAGTATCCTGCTGTTCAGAATTACTTGCAGTGGCTGTTTCCGACTTCTTATTGGCGAAAATATAAGTTGATACTATGCCCAATGCCTCTTCCAGATTTGAATCAAAGTGAGTCGATAAATACTCAGGCTTGAAATAATTATCAATAAACTTGGTATCAAAATCACCATTGATGAAATGCTCGTTCTCCATCACCCAGTACCCAAACTGCAAGGTATTGGCTACACCTGATATTCTGTACTCAGTAATGGCTCGCTTCATCTTCTCGATAGCGTTGTCTCTGGTATCCGACCATACAACCAGCTTGGCGATCATATTGTCGTAATGAATCGGAATTTCCATACCTTCTTCCATGCAGTCATCCACTCTTATCCCCGGACCCTGAGGCACTCTGTAAGTTGTTAGTTTACCAATATCCGGCAAGAAATTATTAGTCGGATCCTCCGCACATATCCTTAACTCCAAAGCATGTCCGTTTATTTTTAAATCATCTTGTGTAAAGCTCAATGTATGCCCTTCTGCAACTCTTATTTGCTCCTTAACCAAATCCAATCCTGTAATCAATTCGGTCACAGGATGCTCCACCTGCAATCGGGTATTCATTTCAAGAAAATAAAAGTTGAGCTTCTCATCCAGTAAAAATTCAACCGTACCTGCTCCTGAATATTTAGCTGCTTTAGCTACGTTAACCGCTGCTTCACCCATCTGCTTTCTCAATTCCGGCGTTAACACTTTGCTAGGCGCTTCTTCTACAAGCTTCTGATGCCTTCTTTGTATACTGCAATCACGCTCGAACAAGTACACTACATTGCCATGATTATCGGCCATCAACTGAATCTCGATATGTCTTGGTGCCGCAACGTACTTTTCAATAAAAACAGCATCATCTCCAAAAGCACTCAAGGCTTCACTTTGTGCCATACTCATCTGCGATTCAAATTCATCAACTGAGTTGACGATACGCATTCCTTTACCTCCTCCGCCTGCACTTGCTTTTATCAATATTGGAAATCCAATCTTCTCTGCAACTACCTTGGCAGCTTCTACATCCGTAATGGCTTCTTTTATACCCGGAACCAATGGTACACCGAACTTCTCAACAGCTTGCTTGCTGGCGATTTTACTCCCCATCAAGTCCATACTTTCAGCACTTGGACCAATAAAAATAATCCCGGCCTGTTCGAGTTTTATGGCGAATTCAGAGCGTTCACTTAAAAAGCCATAGCCCGGGTGAACGGCGTCAACCTGATGCTCCTTACAAATTTCAATAATTTTATCAGCCAGCAAATAACTTTCTCTTGAAGGTGGTGGCCCTAATCTGTAGGCTTCATCAGCGTATCTGACATGCAATGCATTTCTATCTGCATCACTATAAACTGCCACCGTTTTAATACCCATCTCACGACAAGTGCGCATAACGCGAATGGCTATTTCACCACGATTAGCTATTAGTACTTTATTTATCTTCTTCATGAATTAGGGCAAATTTAACTATTTTGTATTATTGAAGCGCTTTTCTTAATAAATTTAAAAATTCTGCCTGTGGAATTTCCTTAGCACCAAATTGAAGTAAATGTTCGTTAATAAACTGACAATCTACAACCTGAATTTCCTTTTCTTTCACCCATTCCATCAGATACACCAGAGCCACCTTACTAGCATTGGTTACAGTATGAAACATACTTTCCCCAAAGAATATTTTTCCCATAACCACCCCATAAAGCCCTCCTACCATCTGACCATTTTGCCAGGCTTCAAAGCTCATACCATATCCCATCTTGTTTAACCCGCAGTATACATCTATTATCTCATCAGAAATCCAGGTTTCTTCCCTATTGGAACAATTGAGAATACATTGCTTGAAATTTCCATTGATCTTAAGGTCAAAAACACCTTTGTTGTATAGTCTTCTTAAATTTTTAGGAATATGAAACTCAGCCGGAAGAATTACTCCGCGCATTTCAGGTTCATACCAGAAAATGGCGTTGTCTTCATCCGGGTCTGCCATAGGAAATATACCTTGGGTATAACCGTGTAGAACCTGATGGGCCGTTAACATTCTATGACATCATTTCGACATAACTCAAGGCTTTAAATGCCGCTACTCTGTCTTGCAATTGTTGTTCATTTATTGCAGTTACGTTGTCTGTACCAAACTTTTCAACGCAGAAACTCGCCATCGCGCTTCCGTAAATGATAGCTCGCTTCATGTTTTCGAAACTGATATCATCGGTCTTGGCTAACCAACCTATAAATCCACCTGCAAAGGTATCTCCTGCTCCGGTTGGGTCAAATACTTCTTCCAGCAACATGGCAGGGGCAAAAAAGACCTGTTCATTGTAAAACAACAAAGCACCGTGTTCCCCTTTCTTTATAATTAAATACTTAGGACCCATTTCTCTGATTTTTCGGGAAGCTTTAATCAAGCTATACTCACCTGATAATTGTCTGGCTTCTTCGTCATTAATGGTCAAAACATCTACCATCTTCAATGTTTCACGCAAATCATCCATGGCAACATCCATCCAGAAATTCATAGTGTCCATCACTATTAGCTTCGGACGTTTGCTTAATCTTGAAATCAAGGTACTTTGAACCTTCGGTGCCAGATTTCCTAACATCAGATAGTCGGGAGCATCCAATCCAGCTGGAACAACCGGGTCAAAATCTGCCAGTACATTTAATTCAGTGATGAGTGTTTCGCGACTGTTCATATCGTTGAAATAACGTCCGCTCCAGAAAAATGACTTCTCGCCCTGCTTTACTTGTAAGCCGCTTGTATCAATGCCTTTAGACTTAAGAAAATCTATGTAAGATTGAGGAAAATCGTCGCCCACAACAGCTATTAATCCAACATTACTTGTGAAGTATGAAGCAGCAAGACTAACATAAGTAGCTGCACCGCCTATTATTTTATCCGTTTTTCCAAAAGGTGTTTCAATGGCATCAAAAGCCACAGTTCCAGTTACCAGTAAACTCATAATTCCTGCAAAAATGAGGTTATTTTAGGAATTATAAAAATAAGGTGAGTCTTAATAACAGAAATCCTCTGATTTATCAGCATGTCTGTACGATTAATGTAGTTTTGCCCGGAACAATTACACTCAGATAAATCAGGTTATAACACGTTCCTCCACTTTTTCATCACTTTTATCCGATGTCTGCAATATTTAACCTACATTTCAGTTTATTTGCTTCGTATGTCTGAATTTAATTTAAAAACTAAGGAAGTCAGAGATTATATGCTCAACGGCGACCATCATCTCGGATTGCGTCGACTACTCGATTGCGCCATGGATACCGGTCAAAGAAATTTTTATGTCAATGTTCTCAATCTGCTTACTCAGTACAATGACAACTCTCTTGCAATTTCTCAAGCTAAAGAAACTTTTGACTTGCTCGATAAAATGGATAATCTGAAAATTTCCTCCGGAGATAAATCAGGTCAGGTGCTTTTAAATGCTAAAGACATACAAAAACAATATGCACATGGCAACTTTAAAATGAGTCCGGTCAGTTTCGAATTAAAATACAATGAAGTGATCGGACTGGTAGGAGAAAATGGCAATGGAAAAACGACCTTGCTCCGAATGCTGTGCAAGGATCTCAAAATTGACAATGGCCAAATTAAATACAAAGTTGAAGACAACTGCCACTCTGATTATGAACTCCGGACTAAGCTTATATATATCCCTCAAAGAGTTCCAAAATGGTTTGGTTCTTTGATGGATAATCTCAATTTCACTCTTTCTATGCATGGTATAAAAGGAGAAGAGAATGTACTCAGAGCAGAACTGATAATCGCCAGATTGGGTTTACGACCATATAAACACCTCAACTGGAACCGCATCTCTTCAGGTTACCGAACCAGATTTGAACTCGCCAAAGCTTTACTCAGACAACCTGAAATTATGCTGCTGGACGAACCGCTTTCCAATCTTGACATTATATCACAACAGACAATTTTACAAGACCTGAAACACATGAGCGGTTCCCTTCAACACCCATTTGGTATCATTTTAAGTTCACAGCAACTATATGAAGTCGAAAAGATTTCTGATATGGTTATTTTTCTTAAAAATGGAGCTCCGCAGTATCAGGGTCGACAAAATGAAGTACAATCAGAAGGCATGGAAATAATATATGAAATGGAAACGGACACCAATCGAGAAATACTGCAACAAGCCTTTAATTCAACAGGCCTAAAATCGATACAATATAATGGAGGTGTCTATGTGCTTCACTTTGAATCCGGAACTTCAAGCCAATCTGTTTTCAAAGCCATTGCTCAAAATGACATTCAGGTAAGGTATATCCGCAATATCAGTCAATCATCCAGAAGGTTCTTTATCAACTAAACTATGCTAAACAAAATCAATCGATATTTACTACTCAATTACCCTCAGATATGGAACACACGTTTGGTGCCTATGCTCCTGACGGCCTTGATTCTTCATGTTGTTTACTTTATGATGGGCTATGGCAGCATCTATAATATCAGTTTTTTCCATTCACCTTACGAGTATGTCAACGGTCGCATTCATCTCGAAGCCCAACATGCACTCTTTGGCTTAATCCTGTTTATTATTATTGTCATCTGGCTGTTTCATTACCTTAGAAATAATCCTTTCAAAAGTTATTATCCGGTTAGTAAACTCTATCTTGTAAAAGAATTTGGGCTTATTTTAATCATCTTTCTTTCTCTGGTGAGCATTTTTCACACGTTTCAGTATGGCCGATTGGTTAAAATGCGTCACCTATCCGCCAACATAGATGATAAAAAAGAAGCGGATGCAATCAATACAGGCTTGGCGTTTTTGCCTCATGTAATTATGGATTATGAGAAGAGTTTCTCTTGTGAAGAGGAAGAAATTTTCAATAAAAAAATTCAACAATACGAAGAAAACAATCAATGCGGTGGTGTCTATCCAAATAGATTATTTGAAATAGATATGCAAATCTACAAAAGGGACTATAAGTTTTCTTATTACTGCAGAACTAAAGTAGAGAATGGCACTTTAAGCAACAAGGATATCAATGCTATTGTAAAAAGATGGATAAATAACCATCAAATAGATTCAATTGAAATGGCCATTCAAAAGGTTTGCAAGATTGCCGATCAATACAAAATCAATCACAACATTCAGGCTAAAAAATGTGCCGAATATTGTTTTGCAGATACCATTAATTATTCACCTATGTATATTTACAGTGATTATGATGGACTTTCTGAATCCGGTGCTTCCGAAGAGCTCTACAATATGATCAACAGTTCTTACTACATGGGTTTTGATAAACTGGGTTACGCCAATACCAGCGTCAATGAAATTCGCAATCAGAGTTTCTGGAATGTTACCAATCTGTTTATTTCAATCTATATTGCTATTGGTTTAAGCCTTGTACTTTTATTATTCAGATTACTGCGATTTAAACCCTGGATAGTGGGTATTTTAGGCATAGGTGTAGTGGTCATTTGCGGAGCCATTTTATCTATTTCCATTGATTCAGCTGAAGAAATGTATTACATCTATGTGATATTTACTTTGCTATGCGGAATTGCAGCTCTCATGATGATTTCGAAGTCTCAATCTAAACTTGTATCAGCTGTTTTTTTAATCTGGTTTGTAACATTTGCAGGAGCATTGATCCCTGCTACTTTCATGAATATATATTATCAGACGGCAGCTAATTGGGCCTGTGATGGCAATAAATATATTTTATATTCACCTGAACATCCCATCCATAGTTGGATTAATGACAACTGGAATACAATTAATGCTATAAATTCTGGATTTATTCTATGCTATGTACTGTTTATGCTGATACCTCTATCCTATAAGTGGCAAGCAAATGCCAGTGAATAAGGTGAATGAAATAAGTTAAAACTTAATCAGGAATTTAAAGGAATATTCGCAGACAATTCCCCCAAATGCTCCCTCTACATTTCCTCTGATAAGTGTTGGCTGTGAAAATGGATCATTCTGATAAAACAAATGTTCATTAACAGAACTGTAGTATTCAAACCCATTCTTTGAGTATGAACTTACCCATAATTCGAGTGAAGTTGTCACCTCATTGGATTGGTTGAATAAGCCAGATACACCAAATTTCATAAATTGTGTCAGCCCATTGAAGTAACGATCATTGAACAAAATATGCTGATTGGAAAATCTGGATTGAGGATTTTCTGTCAAAACAAAATCAATAGTTTCAATCTTCACCCATTCACTTAAATACTGTGTATCGACACCGTTTATTTTTTTATAGTTGCGCTTGATTCGCAAACCGTAATAATTGCTCTTTGTCGGATCATCCAGTCTTAAATTGAATTGAAAGAAATTCTGCTTACCCTGAAATATGATTCTGGAGGTATCCTGAATCAGACAATCTACCGTGTCAGGCATTAATTCATGTGCCCAATAGGTTTTCCCATTCTGAGTTAATTTAAACAAATAAGTTTTATCCGGTACTGGTTTCAAAACCGATTTATAAATCCCTTGATTGATATGAGTAAACACATCCAGTATCTGTGTATCCTTATTAAAAACTTCAATTACAGCATCTGTAACAATTCTCGGCCCTGAATTATCCGTTACATTCTGTGTCTGGGTCAATTGAACAGTCATAAAACTGTCTTGCACCAATCCTGCATCCACTACCAACACCGGCGCTTTGTTATCAATATTAATTTGAATTTCCCTTTTACAGGAAATCACCCCTACACATAAAACAGCGATATATATAAATTTAAAATTCAAAATATGATCTTATAACCTATACTTGGAATGAATGGGAATAAACTGATTGCCTCAAAAACTCTGTCACCGTCTTTGTTATACGCCGGAGTGATGTAAAATGGATTTAACCGATTGTATAAATTGTAGGCTCCTACACTTAATATTCTGCTGTATTTAGCTTTTACTTTTTTGAAATTCACTCCTAAATCTAAACGGTGATACAAAGGAAACTGATAGTTATTTCTATCACCATAAATGTAAATAATATTATTGGGTGCCAAACCTGAATGTAAATAATAAACTTGTTCAGGTAAAGTATAGCGTGAGCCGCTGCTTAGTGACCAACTCAAACTTGCATCAATTCTTTTATTGAAATCATGTGTCATGAAAATAGCCAGATTGTGTCTTCTGTCGTATTTATATGGGAACACCTTTCCTCCGTTAATTTCTGCGAACTTTCTGTTATTCCAGCTTAAAGTATAACTCAACCAGCCTCTAGTTCTTCCATTCCTTTTTTCTATCATCAATTCTGTACCGTAAGCCTCGCCACTTCCTACTGTCACTTTTTGCTCCCAATCGGTATCAGCACCAATGTAATTGGCCTGGTCTTTATAGTCGATGATATGATTCATCTTCTTTAAAAACGATTCAATATTGACAACCCAATCTCCTTTCGAATAACTTATTCCCGCACTCCATAAGTCAGCATTCTCAGGTGCTATTTTAGAGGTTGAAGGCAACCATAAGTCTATAGGAATCCCATTGGTAGCGCTTGTTAGCAAGTGCAAAAACTGCAATGTGCGCTGATAAGCCCCATGTATGAGCCATCGCTTATCAGGTGTATAATTGACAGAGAATCTGGGTTGCATTTTCCAATAATCCTTGTCCTTCAAATTATAATAAACCCAATGTGAACCAGCCTGAAATTTCAATCTCCTTCTGATTTTCCAGTTCAACTCGAGATAGGAATTGTACTCGTTCGCTTTATTGGTCGAGTTGCCAGTACTGTCAGCTTTAATGATATTGTCTGATGATGTTATCTCTCGTCTGAATTCATGTAAAACCATCCCCATTCCAGCCTTTGCATTTAAACCTTCAAGAATTTTGTATTCCAAATGATAAGCCGCTATTGTATTGATAATTTTTGAAACAAATCTGTAATTGTAAGTATTGGCTATCTGCTGAGTATCGGTATTTTCAGAATACTGATAATTGGATTCATTGCCGAAATCATAGGCAGTATAAGCCAAACTCACCCAGGCTGATAATTTAGGTGACCAGACATGGTGATCGCGAATGGAGAACATTCGGTTGCCCCAAAAAACAGTCTGCCTGTCTTTCTCTGTGATTTCCTTATCCGGGTCTTTTAAACTAAACGAATTGCGGATAAACAGGTTGTCCTGCCCACTATAGAAAGACACTGATACCTGATGTTTATCTCCAAACTGATGATTGATTTTGCCATTGGCATCGAAAAAATAATAACCTGTCTTTAAAGGGGAGTATTGATTGCTCAATATCGGCGACCATTCAACTGCATTGAGAATATCTATGTATGATCGTCTGGCAGAAACTATAAAGGTCGTCTTTTTAGCTTTGCCTATCGGACCATCAATGGTTAACTTAGATGACAATATGCCAATGGAAGGCTGAACTTTTAACTTCTTGTTATTACCATCCAGTGTTCTGACATCAACAACACTACTCAGTCGACCGGAATACCTGGCCGAAGTACCTCCTTTTATCAACTGAACATCTTTAACAATATCCGAATTAAATATACTGAAAAAGCCAAAAATATGAGAAGGGTTGTAGATTGGAACATCGTCCAACAAAATCAAATTCTGATCGGGACCTCCTCCTCTTATGTTCAAGCCTATTGTTCCATCATTACCTGAACTAACGCCGGGCATCAGCTGCAAACCCTTCATTACGTCTGTCTCACCAAACAATACAGGTAATTGCTTCATTGTAATCATGCTCAACTGTGTCTGGTCAGGTTTAAATCTATTCTGATTCTCAGGACGACCAGTCACGGTAAACTTTGGCAAATCCTGAGTATTGCTGATTTGTACATTTAGATTGGTGTGACGATTCAAGAGAAACTTCACTTCCTTTAATTGATGCGGGTAATGCGAAAACACCAGCCAGACACTGTCAGCGTCGAGTGTTAAGGAATAATAACCATCCTGATTGGTAGTGGTGTTATTTAAAGTAAACTGATCATAAACACTTACCCCAATAACACGCTCTCCGGACACTTCATCCGTGACATAGCCTGAAACTGTAAATTTCCGGGCCTTCTTCTCAGCTTTCTGAATGATGATGTGATTCCCATATAAAACAGAAAAGCTCAACTTATGAGGTTGAAGTAAATTGACTAATACAACATTCAATTCATCGTTATTTGCATTGAGATTAAATTTACCTTCAGGAATTAACTTAATGTTGTAACTGAAAGAAACATCTGCCAGTTTTTCAATTTGCTTTAAAATTTCAGGTATGGTTTGTTTGCGAACTTTCAGAGTGATTTTCCTGTTGAGAATATCGTCCTGAGCTGAGACGCAATACACGTTCAACAACAGCATCAACGATAACAAAACCCTCCTGATCATTTCAATCCGCTAAATTAACCCCAATTTAAGAGATTACAATGCAGTTGAATATCTGCCAGAATGTTTTAAAAAATAGATAATTGAAAAAATTACTGAACAGAAACCTTTGAATTGGTAAGTTTCGAAAGTAATTCGGCAACTTGTTCAGCATTGAGCTCTTCGACGTGCACGTTGTATTTCTCGTCCTTTAGCTTCTCATCATAGACAAACTTAACATTGAAACTGGATTCCAAAACTGAAATAATTTCAGCTAAAGTGGTATTCTCAAATACCAGCTTATTGTCTATCCAGGCATACTCTCTGTTGTCATTAATGGATTGAAGGGAATAGCTGTTATTGCTGCTTTCTTTGAGCAATTCACCGGGCTTCATCTGTATCTTACCGGTTTTTAATTCCATCTCAATCTTGCCATTTTTAAGATATACGGCAAATTTTTCTCCGGAATAGGCATTCACATCAAACTCAGTACCCAATACACTGATTTTTCCTTTTGGTGTTTGAACAGTAAATGGGAGATTGTTGTGGGTCACTTTAAAATAAGCCTGACCGGACTTAAGAAGTAATTCTCTTTTAGAATCGTTGATAGCGTTAACGATAAGCTCAGAATTTTTATTTAAAACAATTGTTGAGCCATCCGGCAATTGTATACTTTGCTTATTTTCCTGTGTCATATAAACACCGGAAAAGCCAGCATCAGAATTGTAGTAGTTGTTAATAGCCACACCCAAAACCAGGACAACCACTGCTGCTGCCACCCATCTGAACATCTCGAATTTGAAGATTTTCTTAGGTTTTTGAACTACTTCCATCGGAGCTCCAACTTGTGCTCTGAATTTAGACCACTGTTCGTCTACCGATGTTGAAGTGTAATCATACTTACTGGCTGTATTCCAAATCAGGTCAATTTTCGAAACTTCAGCTTCGGACAAAGGCTTCCCTTCACTCAGATTCTGAATGAGAAAATCAGGAAGTTCGTGTTGACCTTGCTTTGACATTCGTATTACTTAACCAGTCTTACAGATTGTGGAATGTTTTGCTGTACAAAACCCAAAAATAATTGATTGGCAGGATTGCTCTTGAGCCATTCCTTCAAGAATGCTTCTTCCTCAGAAGTGCATAATCCTGCGAGATACTTGGTAAACAAGTTGGCTTGCAATTGTTCTTTCATACCTTCTAATACAATTTTGAATCCCTCATCCCCTAAAATTTTAAATAAAAAAAATATCAAACATTTGTATATAATTGATTATCTGATATTTAAATTAATTAATCTCATTCTAAATCTTCTCTAAAACTGTTTATTTCTTCCTGAAAAACAAATCTGCAATAGTCTTCATACTACTCAAAATCAGTACAAAACCCAATCCAGGTAAGCGGCTGTTTATATGCACGTAAGACATTAAATACTGATGGAGAAAAGTTCCGAGTACTATCACGACATGTATAATAATGGTTCTTGAGTCAAATACGGATTTGTAATCACTCATTAAAGCCGACTTATAACGATCTGTCAAAATAAAATTCTGAATCAGGTGTAATAAGCCATTGAGTGCAAATACCAATACTGCTATATTAAAACTGTCATCCTGAAAAACAAGAATTTTCAGATTACTGAGACTGTCTTCCTGATTCAATTTCCCTTGACCTAATGCTATAAACACCAGTATGAAAATCCAATAAAACAACATTATGCCCCATCTGATGGCCAATAATTGAACACTTTTAACAATTCGGACAAAAAGTGTCGGCTGAGCCAGAACCGGTTCTCTTCCTCTGGCCAGAAATTTTTCCAATACATAGTAAAACGCAATGATTACAGCTTCAGTCCAAAAAATGTATACGATAGAAAACATGCTCCAATTGAAAAACCAGTATCCGATGACCGGTATCAAATTCAATCCAATAATTTCCCAAGGCTTTCTTTCCATCTGTATCATGCAATTATAGTCAAATTGCCCATGAATAGTTCAACAGGTTTTTACTCGTTTGACCTAAGCAACTCAAATGATGGGATTTCAATTTTATAAATTACTTAAATTATTATCAGACCAATCCTTGTCCCAGCCTTCATTGAAAAGATAATCCAATGCACTCAGGTTGGGGTAAAATCCATTCCTGTCGGCAAACACCTGGTAATAGCTTTCAGAAATTACATTCTGGTTGAGCTCAACAGGTTCTGAATCTGTTTCTATCAAACTTGCCTTAATTTTAAAAGCATCCATTAAAAACCGGATTACAGCTAAATTGAATTGTGCTAAATATGGTTCCTTTGATTTTATAATTGGTTCAAGTTTGTAATCATAATATTCATAGAAAGGCGATTTGCCATAAGCAGTTCTCAAAGCATTGATCAGTTGATTGTGCCAGTTTTCGCTATAGGAAATCATCACATCTGATAATTTTCCTTTTTTTGTTTCTCCAATAAGAGGAATACTGAACTGCTGTTTCCCATGAGGACCGGCAAATAAAAGTCTGTTATATCGGGGGTCTTCATCAAATTTACAATGGCTGCAAACATGTATTTTAGTCGAATGAATGACTTTCCTGAACCAATCGAAACCGGGAGCAAGAAACAATGGCATATCCTGACTGACTATTTCCATAGAGTAACTTCTAATTGGTCTTCACATGACTCGAGTAATTGTTCCATAGTTGACTTTAAAATTGGGTGTTTAAATTTTGGAACAATTTCAACTAAGGGCACAAGAGCAAAACGTCTTTTGTGTAATTCAGGATGCGGGATGCTCAGATTGCTTGAATGCACTATTTGATGTCCGTAAAAAAGTATGTCCAGGTCGAGGGTACGTGGCCCGTATTTCACAGTGCGTTTTCTTCCGAAATAAGATTCAGTTTCCAGTAAAGCTTTCAGCAGCAATCCGGGACTAAGTGTCGTATGCAAAACAATTGCTTTATTTAAAAAGTCATCCTGAGGAACAGGGCCCCATGCTTTTGTTTTATAGACTGAAGACATCCTTGTGACAGGACCGGCTTTTCGCGATAAGATACGAATGGCCTTATACATGGTATCCATCACTTTACCTTGATTTCCACCCATTAGAACGATTACCTTTTGAGTTTTCAAAATTATATACTATGTTTGAGTGTTCATTAAAAAGACTGCGAAATTAAGACAATATTTTTCATATTGATGGTGGTAGGTTACGTGATTTCTACGCTTTACAAAAAAGAAGCACAGAAAGAGAAAGAACGTCGTATCAACAAAAGACCTGTAGACAACAGAACTTCTGAAGAAATTTTCAAGGAACTTCAAAAGACACTTAGTCAGACAAGCCGGTCAATTGAGAAGCCCGCAACTAAACCTGTCAGCAAAGAAGTGTTAACCCGCGAAATCGTCGTTCAAGAAGGAGGGAAAAAGTCGGTCTACCAAAAACCTGTTCCAAAACCTAAATATGAATCATCTCTTAAAAGAGAACCATTGAAACTGGCTCAACAAAAAGTAAGGTCTAAACATTCTGAATTAAAATCAAAAATCCCCCAATCGAATCCTTTACCGGAAATAAAACAAGATGTGGAAACAGAAAAATACAGACCGGATTTTGATTTGAGAAAAGCTGTACTCTACTCAGAGATTCTTAAGAGACCTCAATATTAGTCTCATCTTTGGGGTCAAGATTAACAGTCTTGAATACTAAATATTTTTGACCAATAAAATTAATAACCGCACTCATTACAGTTGCAAAAAAGAAAGCTAAAAACTTTTCTCCTTTTATGGCAAATAATGTACTGAGTTTACCATCGCTGTTTTGAGCAGTCAGACTGATCATGTTATGAGGTAAATATTCTAACCCGTACTTATTGATTAGTATGTTAAAAACAAAGGAAACTGCGTAGACGATTCCAAACATAAATACCATACCCTTGTTGCTTTTTTCGGTGTACTTCCATGTCCATTTCTTATTGAGAAAATAAGTATAGATGGTACCGATAATAAAACCAAGCGCCTTGGAAATATCCGTGTTGACATTCATGAAATCGGACATCATGTAATATACAATGAAATCCACCAACACGGCAGAGACACCAATGATAAAAAACTTCGTAATTTGCTTGATGACCAGTTTCACCTGCCGGCAAAGGTAAGGATTCCATTTTGAAATTTGGCAGGTACTCCGAAAGGAATTGCCATATTTTGGAGATGATGTCCAGAATTAACGTCGAAAATAATTGGAAAATCATACTCTTTGCAATGCTCTACTATTATTTGTCGCTCATTCATGCCAAATGACACCTGATGATCGTGCATCTGAATAAAGCTGCCTACCAGTAATGCCTTGAGTTTGGCCAAACGACCTGAACGCTTTAGATTTTGCATCATACGATCGATGTGGTAGTAATATTCATCGAGATCTTCAATAAATAAAATCCTGTTATCGAAATTAGGCTCTGATGCAGTTCCTAAAATACTAATCAATACCGAAAGGTTGCCCCCAACTACTTCACCTTCAAAATCCCGGACTTTCAATTGATGAGCTTCGCGTAAGTCGTAATTCAATTCTTCTCCACTCAGTGCTTTATACAAACTCTCATGTGCCATTGAAACATCTTCATAATCCTTCCCCGATTTTTCATACATAAAAATTGGCATAGTTGCGTGCATAGTCGCCATACCGATTTGTCTGTCAGCGTGTCCGTGAATTACTGTGTAATCACTAAAACCAATCAACCATTTTGGATCCTGCTTTAACAAATCAAACTGAATACCATCCACCATTCTCCCGGTTCCATATCCTCCTCTGACATTCCACAAAGCCCTTACATCGGGATTTCTGAGTAGTTTATTGAATAGTTCAGCCCGTTCATTATCATCGCCGCCAAATTGATTGTGCACATTAAATAAGTCGGGGTCAATTAGAATTTTGAAGCCTTTGCTTTCCATGAATTTTACCGAAGGTTCAATTTGCTGTGGTGTAATACTTCGGGCAGTTGCAGTAAGCGCGATGGTATCGCCGGGCTTGAGATATGGAGGAATGATCACGATACAAATATAAGGAAATGATGACTGCTGCTTAATCAACCTGGCAGATTGAATAATAAAAAAAAGTACTATTTCATTCTATAAAAATGACCATTCACAAAACTATTTGAGAAAAATGCACCTGAAACAGCTATTTTAATACTGTTTGCAGATTAATTAAATTTAATATGCAACCTTTTTTAAACTTGTCAGTCTAAACCTAATCAACCCAAACGCTTATGAAACAATTACTACTCAAAGTCTTAAGTTTCAATCTGCTAATTATTTTATTTTTAAGCAGTTCCGATTCAAGTCTCAAAGCTGCCTGCAATTGGAAAGGCAGAAATCCGAGCTTTTCTACAGGCGATTCCTGCCATACGGGAAACAGAAGCGCAAGTTTGAGAGGCACTATTAACTTCAATTCAAATCTATCAGGTTGTTTTAAATACACCTGGAAAGTGAATGGTAATATTGTAGGAAAAGGCAATACCCTTAACTATACAATCTCTAAAAATGGCACTTATACAATATGTGTCAGTATACTCGATACCTGCAATAAATGCGATACATCCATTTGCGCCACCAAAACTATTTCATGTATAAAAAACACTTGCGCCTGGTATAAAAGAGGGGTCAGCTTCAGTAGCTGGGACTCTTGTAAAGGTAATAATGGCAAAAGCTCACTTAATGCCCTGGTCAGTGTACAAAGCAAATGCTATAAATATCTATGGACTGTCAATGGTGCGAGTGTGAGTGGTTCTACCATTATGCAATATCCGATTAGCAAAAATGGCACCTACACAGTATGCGTTAAACTTTTGGATACTTGCGACAATTGTGACACTTCCTATTGTAGGACTTTTAATATTTCTTGTTTTGGTGGAACCTGCAACTGGAAATCAAGAAATGCCAGTTATGGTACTACGGATTCCTGCTTTACTAACTCCAACAAAATTCTCGCTTATGTCAATTTTAATTTCAATGGTAAATCATGTTTAAAATATGCATGGTCTGTAAATAATACCATTATAAAGGGCGCAAATTCGAATTACATCCAACATTTAGTTTATAAAAACGGTACTTACAATTTATGTTTAAAGGTCATCGATACCTGCAATAAATGTGATACAACATATTGCTTTACCAAAAACATTACATGCATCAACAACACAAATAAATGTGCCTGGTACAAGCGTCAGTTAAGTTATACTACCTGGGACAGCTGCAATGGCAAAAGATATAAAAGTTCCATAAACGGATCGTTTAACACACAAAACTCTTGTTATAAAATTCAATGGATTGTCAATAACAATGTGGTATCTGACAATAAAAATCTATCTTATCAGATAACTAAAAACGGCTATTATTCTTTGTGTCTGAAAATTATTGACACCTGTGACAAGTGTGACACCTTGATTTGTCGTAGCTTTAACATCAACTGTTTTACGAATTGTAACTGGAAAGGCAGAAATCCAACTGTTTTTGGATGGGATACTTGTAAAGGGAATGGCTATAGAAATTCAGTAAATGCTTACATCAGCTTTAACTACAATAACAGCAAGTGTTTTAAATACATCTGGAAAGTCAATGGAGTGAATGTTAAAAATGCCAATTCGAATATTTTACATTACCCAATTTATCAAAATGGTACATATAATATGTGTGTTGCTGTTATTGATACTTGCAACAATTGCGATACTACTTTCTGTATCAGTAAAACCGTAAATTGCTTTGGCAGTAAATGCAACTGGAAAGGACGTAATCCCAGCCTTTCGGTTTGGGATACCTGCAAAGGCAATGGCAATAGAAATTCACTAAATGCTGTAATATACTTCAACACAAATGGAATATCATGTTATAAATATCAATGGAAGGTCAACGGCAATTTGGTTAAAGGAAGTGGCAATAAACTCAATTATGCAATCAATAAAAATGGCACCTATACAATTTGTGTGGTTGTAAATGATACCTGCAATCGCTGTGACACTTCATTCTGTATCACTAAGACCATTAATTGTTTCACCTCATGCAATTGGAAAGGCCGCATTTATACCATTAATTTCTTTGACAGTTGCAATGGACTTAAGTACCGGAATTCGGCCAGTGGTTACGTGGTGCTCAATCAGAATGGCAACAACTCCTGTGTTAAATACAGATGGAAAGTTGACAATAACATAGTGTCTAATACCTATTACTTTATTGCCCCAATTTATAGCAATGGCGCGCATACTTATTGTCTGACATTAATAGACAGTTGCCTGAAATGCGATACAACTATATGCTTCACCCGGAATTTCAACTGCAAGAATCTCGGTGTAGAATCTTCTGTTCACTCAGAGCTGACCATATATCCTAACCCTGTTGCTGATATTGTATATCTCAACAGTACAGTTGCCTATGAAGTTGTAGAAATTTATGCTTCCAACGGACAATTGGTGTGGAAAGGGCAAATCAATGTAGGGGATACTGCCATTGACATGAGTACAATGAGCAAAGGGGTTTATGTCATTCGACTCCGCAATTCGACTGAAACGGTTATTCGAAAATTAGTAAAAGAATAGAATTAAACTTTTCCTCCATATAAAAACAGCCTTTCCTTGCGGAAAGGCTGTTTTTTTTGTTGCGGAGAGTTAGGGGGTGGCTTCGCCAGTCTCCGCTGCGCTACGGCTCGAACCCTGAGGGTTCTCATCCCAACTCTCTAACGCAAAAAAGCACGGTATCCACCGTGCTTTTTGTTGCGGAGAGTTAGGGGTTGGCTTCGCCGGTCTCCGCTGCGCTTCGGCTCGAACCCTGAGGGCTCTCATCCCAACTCTCTAACGCAAAAAAGCACGGTATCCACCGTGCTTTTTGTTGCGGAGAGTTAGGGATTCGAACCCTAGATAGGCTTTTGGCCTATACACACTTTCCAGGCGTGCTCCTTCGACCACTCGGACAACTCTCCTTTTCCTTTTTAAGGGCTGCAAAAATAAGACCTTTTTGCGAATTGACATAGTGAATTGACGAAATTTAGATATTCCAATCCCTTCTTAAACCGCAAGTTCCTCTCCTTTATTATATTTGCAGCATGAATCTCATCGACCCGGATAAACTCCCTAACTACCCTATTGTTGATACACGTGTCCCCGATATTTTTGAAAGAGGATTTATTCCGAATAGCATCAATATTGGCACAAATGGCCCTTTTGAAGAAAGATTTGAAGGTATTTTTAAAGATAAAAATCAAGCCCTCACTGTAGTTGCTGATAACAACTATGAAGTGGCTCAAAGACTCAATGCAATCGGTTATAACAACTTGTTTTTCATTAAAGGCGGATATAAATCATATAAAGATGCCCAGCTTCCAATCGATATGGTTATCAGTATCTCTCCTGAAGAATTTGAACTGGATATCAATTTCCGTGAAGAATGTATCATCGATGTTCGAGATGCATCCAAATACGATGAAGGTCATGTCATGGATGCCGCCAGTTATCCGGTCTGTGATCTCGAAGCTCAACTCGATAAACTGGATAAGGAAAAAGTGGTCTACGTTTATTGTGGTGGCGGATATAGCAGCATGATTGCTTCTTCTATTCTGAAGAAAAATGGATTTCAGCTGGTGAAAAATGTGTATGGTGGCATTAAAAAAATCTCCGAAACAAAAGTGCCAATTCAGCCCACAAAAAAATAACTATTGATTAAAAAACGACTGCTTATAACGCTTAAGTTTTTTGTCCTTTGGTGCGCATTTGCCTACTATTCCGGCATATTCGAACATCTGCATGAATTGCCAAGAGGGGTGCATCAAGGTGCTCAATGTGATAGAGCCTCTTTAGCTCAGAATTACTATTACGGCAATTTCAAATTTCTCTATCCCGAAGTCAATGAAGACAGATGTATTGATGGTATAGTCTCCTGTGAATTGCCGCTTACCCCATTCCTGTCTGCCTTACTCTACAAAACCTTTGGTTATGATGAGTTCTGGTTTCGCAGCTTATCCTTTACTTTCTTCAGCATCGGCATGTTCGGTTTATATCTGTTGTTCCGAACCAGAATGAATGATCTAGTATCTTTCCTACTTGTACTGACTTTGCAATGCTCACCTATACTCATGTTCTATGCTGCTAATTTTATTCCGGATATCAGCGCTTTAGGATTGAGTTTCCTTGTCTTTTTCTTGTTTTTCAGATTGCACTTACCTCATGCATATTTGCCAAACTTTACTTCCAGATGGTTGTCGGCATTGATGATATTAACACTTTCGTTAGCCATAGCTTCTAAAACCACCAATGCCATTCACTGGTTAAGTCTTGGTGGCCTTGTTTTGTTCTCATTTGTTCCTACCTTTCGAATAAAGATTATTAATCGCAAAATGGCCATTTTCAGCCTGCTGATAGCATTGGTAATTCCAGTTGGCTGGTATTTCTGGAGCAAACATTTGGGTCAGACACATAACTACCAGTATTTCATGATGCGTATCCCCTGGTCTGAATCATGGGAATCATACAAAACAGCATGGCTGGTTTATCTGGCTAACTGGCCTCAACAAACTTTTTCTGAACCTCTCATCTTTATTGTATTTGGCTGTATTGTTCTATCCCTTTTTCTGAAGAAATTCATTTCGAATGAACTTTGGTTTCTGACTCTGTTCAACTTTCTAGGCTCTCTGACATTCTTATTTGTCATGATTGAACAGTTTAAATACCATGATTACTACATCATCTGTCTGTTCCCTGTCTTCACTTTAAGCTGGCTTTCATTAGCTGAGGCAGCAATGAAAATTCCATCTAAGTTCTGGTATTTAAAGGTACTTGCCCTGGCTGCGGTTATATGGACTTTCCTTTTTCAAAACAACGGCGGGACCATCAATTTAAGGGAACGCTACACTCAAGGCAATTACTGGGACCAGTCTTCAGTTAAACCAAATCAATACGACACACTGCGACAAATGCTGGCAACTCACCATATTGACAGAAACAACTGTGTTATTGTCGGATATGATCCTACGCCAAACAACATTCTGTATTTGCTTCATTTAAGAGGGCACAGATACTCGAAAGAACACGATGCTCAGCGTCTGGATTATATCATCAATGGAGCGCACCCTCAATACCTTATCAGCAATGAACGACAACTGGATTCGGCAGTCAACCAACTTGTCGATATGCAATTTGTATTGGAATACCGCGATTTGAAAGTATTCAAACTACTGCATAAATAAGAAGCCGGTCTTTTACAACCGGCCTTCTCATTTCCTAACAAGCTGTTCAATTCATGTTAAGGAAGCGGTAATTACAATTTTATCAATTTTATTGAAAGCTTATCTCCAATACAGATTACATAAATGCCCGCAGGTAATTCGGCAACATCCAGGTTGTAAAGTGTATCAGAAATTCTAGAGAGTGGTAAAGTATACATTTTACCATAAACATCTATTAATTGAATCTGTACTATTTCATTGGCAGATTCAATATTGACTATATCCTTACAAGGATTAGGATATAAGTTTATATCAGTTGTATTCTCAATATTTATAGATGATTTCGCTCCGGTTTTGAATGTCCAAATGGAACTGTTAACGCCTTGAAACCAGGTGTTGTAATTATCCTTTAGTGCATAAGCCGGTATTCCGATTGCAATGTCGGAGTGGGCAGGTAAACCATTAGGGATTGTTATTACCAGTTCTGTTCCTCCGGATTCGACTTCCGATGAATTTAAATTGATGGTAGAGTACAGCATATTGTTGACATAAATTTCAACTGGCAGAACACTGTCTACTCTCATATATCTGTCGAAAACAATTTTCAATTTTGATTTTGGGTCTACATCCGTTTCACCTACACCCGGAATTAAAGTCAGTACCTGTGGCTGATCCACCACATCAAAAATCCATCTGCCGTAGGCCAAAGGCAACATATTGTAACCCATTGTGTCTTCGAGGCAGGTATCGGCTGTAATGATAACGGTCTTACTATAATTGAATTTTGTATTGAGTAATTCTACCACATTTCCGCTGATTTTGATTCTATTTGAAGCAATCGGAATAAATTCTTTGACAGACCCGTTTTCATAAATTGTGAATCCTCCACCTGCAGCTTTTTTCACTTTAGTATTAAACAACAAATAAGGTTTTGGGTCAGTACTAACATGCATAGCACTGCTATCAGGAGAGATGTAAGTGATATATGGAGCGGATTTTTCTGTATTAAAATGCCATTGTAGTGTATCAATTCCTGCAATGGTATAATTGAAGGATGAGTCTCTGGCAAATTTTACCGGTACTTTGACACATACTCTCGCATTATAAGGGAATTTTCTCGCGTGTTTTATACTGATGTCTTTGTTGTTGTATTTCACTAAGTCGCTATTTGTATTGATGGTTTCGAATTGAAAACCGTCCACATAAATGGTGATATTGGCATTGTATCTTAGAACAGCTTCCGACATTTTGATATGCAATGTGGAATCGATACTCACCCGAGTGGCATTATTTGCAGGTAAGACAGAAACTACAGATGGAGGCACTGACTCGTAAATACATGAATAAGGTTGAGAATTGCGTTCGAGTACACCCATACCGACCAATGATTTTCCATTGAATGCTGAATAAGTGGAAGGGTAAAATGATGCTCTGAAAACAGAATTATTGCTATTGGTACCATCAGACCTGACAATTGTACCGGAGATTGGATTTTTATATTTCCAAACGATTTTCTTTTGTGGTGTTACTTCAAAAAACAATCCCTGAACCCCGCTGCAAATAATGGTATTACCATTCGGTAAGCGTTCGGCACCGGAGATAATCTGAGAATAAAAGTTTTTAGGAATTGAATCTTTGTAAATCCATTTAGCGGCACTGGGACCAAAAGGCAAATTTTGCACATAAGACCCATTGGATAACACCGGCGTTTCAATAACTTCAACTGTTGAATAAGCTGTATCCCTGTCCCATCCATTATTGAAGAGCATGATACTTCCTGAGTCACGTAAACCACCTGCTATCCAATGAGCATTGTGCTGTCTAAACAACTTCCTATCTTGAGAAGATCCCATATTATAGGCTTGAGGATTGCCCCACCTATATAAAAAATCTCCGCCTTTATCAAATTTACCGCCTTTGTGCGAGGCTGCTTCCTGCATAGTTGTGCTGTGATCTATGATCCAAAACTCTGATATATTGTGAGAATTTATAATGATCTGATCCAACTTAGGATTGTAATCAATGCTGTTAGCATGTATCCAGTCTGCAGTTTGCATTGTTAATGCGTAATTAATATTCATCAACTCGGGATGTTGTGATACGAAACCATAATTTGGTAATGATGTATCCTGATCCTGAACAATGTGATCGAATAAATCCCATTGCCATACAACTTCGGCACTATCAGCTCCAATAGGTTTCAATTCGATGATACGTTCACCCCATAGTTCATTTTGATTGTTGGCAAAAGTCTGGCTTCTTCGTCCGAGTGATATTGCCTTTGATTTACTGATAGAATGCCAGGCAAGCACCAAAACATTGCCATTGGGCATTGGTTTAATATCATGATGCTGACATAAAGAATCATTGAAAATTTTATAACGCCAGATTAAATTATTATCCCAGTCAAATTCTTCTATGATACCACCTCTTCCTCCTGCTGCTCCGAAAGCAGTATCCGTATAAGTACCCGATTTCAATAAATGACCGTTAGGCAACAAATACAATGCCATCCCGGGCGCATAATCGCTGACCCAATAATGAACTTTCTGACCGCACTTATTAATGAGATAAGTGGTATCACAATTTAAAGGAGAAAACAGAACATATCCGTTTTCGTCATTACCATTGACTTTCTTTATTAATCCAAAAGTCTTCTGAGAATAAATGTTACTGAAATTTAAGAATACGAGGCCAAGGAAAATGATAGAAAACAAGAATTTTCTACTTACATGATGGAAAAAGAGCATAAATGGTTCGTTTATTATTTTACGAATATATCAACTTACCTTGTTTAAACAATTACTTTTTTTTACCCAACATGTAAAATAGTCTATAAACCTTCGTCGATATAATAATTCCGTTCGTCTACAAAAATAATACCTTCATCTATGCTTTTGATAATTAACCAGTTCTAAAAAATAACATATTTCTTAAACAAAATTAACGAGCTACATTCCACAAAATAATATGACACTTTACTGACAAAGCAAATGACTCTTCAAACTCGAGAAAATGAAGTTTACAGTTCTGAAATCTATTTAATGTCTAATGCAACAGCCTACTGAATGGTGTATCTTAACTTGATACCAAAAGTTGTCAATGCTGTTGGATAAGCATTCGAAGCATGTGGCTTGGAAGCTCTTCTGTCATAGAAAATTGACAAGTTGATATTCGAATTGATCATGTAGTTAATGTTTGGTCGAATAGATACCACCCTTTGACCAGCCTGTACTGTGTTGGTGTTTTGATCAACCATCCTGACTATTGTATAGTTATTGGCAATACTTATGATCATATCCATCAGCAGGTCATTATTAAGGAATATCCTTTTACCATTGTACTTGATTGGTAACTTAACGCCGCTGGTTCTATATCCAAAATTAAATGTAAAGTCTTTGGAAGTTTGTTCGGTCAGGTTGGCATTAGGCACAAACAAAGTGATGTTTCTGGTTCTGTTAATTTTAACCCCACCGGTTATACCTGATTTTGTAGTCACATCAATACCAATCAATGGATTAAATTGTTCGCGAATAGACACATTATTGATATTGTACTTGCTCACCAGATCTCTGCCGGTGCTTGCCAAAGAGTCTTCACTATAGAACAAATTACTGGTGTATCCACCTATCATATAAGTACCTGTATAACGATGCTGAATTGTGATATTAGAAAATGTCTTGCTTAGTTTTTTAATCTTACTTAATCCATTGTAATTCAAATTCCAGTTTGGCAAAGGCACATTTCTGAACGGACTTAGCGAAACTCTCGATTGATTTACGCCTGTGTATGCAGACAGGAATGCCGGAATGAGCGTGTTCTGAGATTTGGCTCCATATCCATAATAAAACTTCTTATTGCTTGGGTCTATGCCTTTAATCAATACTCTGTCGTCTGCCAATGCTTGTCTCTGTGAGATTATAAATCTGGCATTTTCAAAATTATTATAAGCTTCACTTACCCATCCGTTATCAGCATTTACATTCTCGAAAGCCGTGTTAAGGAATATACCGGTTGTTGAGAAGGTACCGGTTTCTCTGATCGAGAGGTCTCTCCAGTTATCATAACCGTTAGTGGTATCATACTTAAACAATGATTGTAAATTACTTGCTCTACTGAGATTAAAGTTCATTTGAATTCTAAAATCCTTGAACGGTTCAATTGTGGCATTACCTGTGATGATCTTACTGCTGTTTTCAGTATAGAAATTCATCAGTCGAGGATCATTGGTTAAAGAACCATTCTTAGCCAGATTGTATCTTATTTGATCATCTTGAGAACCGAGAATAAATCCTAATCCGGGAACATTATGTGAGAAGTTTTGTCCGAAGTAATCAATTGTGTGATTGAATCCAGGCAGCATAATACCATTTCTCTCCGTGTAGTTGATACTGATATTTCTTAGCATCATGATACCGCGCAACAAACCTGTTCCAACAGTTTGTCTTTCATTTTTACTTTTACTGGTAGCTGCTGATCCTGCTTCTGCCGGTTCGGATGATTTAGGATTTTTCTTTTTGGCAGTACCACTGTTGATCTTTTTCAGGAATGGAATTTTGTTGTAAAGACTCACCATGTTCAACTGAGAATTAACAGTTATTTCTCTGCTGTTTTGAATGGTATTACCAAGCGACCCATAGGAAGGCGGAGCCTGAGTCCAGCCATAGTTGGCACTATATCTCACTGTTGTAGAAATCCAGTTCAATATACCTATTTTATCGAAAGGCACTGTGTAGTTAAAATTGGCAATCTGATTAAAATCTCTCATTCTGCCAAAATTGTAAAAGTCTTTTCTTACTGAGTCGCGTTTTTCTTCTGTATTCAGTGCACCAAATGGTTCTTCTATACGGGCATTAACTGTTGCTGAATAGTCGAGTTTTAGACTCTTGGTTATCGGGTAATTGACATTGTACACCCGTTGCATGGTAAAATTCTTGTCATACAATCGAGGGGTCAATTGTTTAAATAAATCATTGTTTCTCGCCAGGAACTCTGAGTAGTATCTGTCGACATCCATTCGCACAAGAATATTTTGAGGCAATGGGCGAATATTAAAGTCCTTAATGAATTTCAGATGTTTGCTTTTCACAAACTTAAATGGCTCCCATGGTCTGGATTGCGGGCTATAGGCATATCCTACACTTCCATGATAAGTTTTACTAAACTGATCTTCAATTTGAATGTTGCGCTTCTGAACGTGAATGTATGAATAAGTCAGATTAAAATTAGAAATACTCCATGGCATTGGTTTACCGGTACCGCTTGGATTTTTCCGAACATTGGTAAAGTTAATGCTGTACCTCGAATTGAAATCTTCTGCCGCTTTTAACACGGCTTTCCTTTGATCCTGAGGCAATCGTTCAACAGATGTTTTCAGTTCTATATCCGGGTTGAGTGGATTGAATTTTGGTCGAATGATAGTTCCACTGTAACCTATATACATTGGGATATTAAAGCCTGCTTTTTGTGGGAAGAACTTACCTAATTCGAAACTGGAAGACAAATCATACTGATAATTGTCGCTCAGATTTCTCTCATTAAGTCGTTTATCAATTCCTCCAAAACCTATTGTTGAAATATTGCCTGAAGCCGACAAGGTAGCAAAATCTGCTAATTGCGCAACCACTCTTCCGGTAGTTGCCCAGCCTCCTTTATTGGTAATATCAGTCACTCTCAATTCATTGAACCATACTTCCCCGCATTTTGGATTATCCGTATTGTTACGGATACCCAGCATTATGACTCTGATATTACTTAAATCAGGTAAACCCAAGACTGTTATTTTATGTCCTTTTCCATTGAAATAAGAGAAAGGACGCGTCAGCTGAACATTGCTTTCACTTCTCAGATTCTTTGCATTAAAGAGGTCGGCCAGACCAAAATCAAATTCATTCTGAGTATACCAGATGGATGATGCATCATAGGTGCCATCAGGTGTTATTTTCAAAGGTATTTCATACTCGTAATAGTTGCCCACAAGGTCGGTTCCTATACGAATGAATGCAGATATCTCGCCATCTTTCAAATTCTCACCTTCAGCATGCACAAACATCTTCAGGTTTTTATAGTTTCTGATATCGAAATTGGTGGTTTTATAAGCAGCTCTTGAATCACCTCCTTTGAGATTACATACTCTCAATGAAAGGGATTGCTCGTTTTGCTGAACAAAGTTTTGGGATGCCGGGTCACGCACACGACTAATGCCCGGAGGCTCTACGTAACGCACAGGTTGACGTTTTCCGTTTTCTTCAATATTGACGGTTGAAACTACAAATGTTGTATTATCTGTTGGATCTAATGGCACGACTGCACCTGGTTTAGTCAATGAATTGAGATATCTTCTCCAATCAGCTCTTACCAGCTGCATCTGAGCAAATCTCAAAATAGTACTGTCCGAAAATCCTTTCATGTAAACACGCATGAAACGTATGGACTTAAAATCTGATATATTGCCAACTGCTCTGGTGTACTCTCTAATCGGCACTTTTATCTGAATCCATTTAATCTTTTCCTTTTTGCCATTCTTAAGCGTCTTTTCTACTTCTGAAACATCTGTTACAAATCCTTTGCCTATCTCGAGATCTTCAGGACTTAAACTAATCTCATAGGAGAAATAGTCTTCCGTCTGGTTCATGGTAAAGTCGTTATTGATGTCTTCGTTATCCGGAATGGTAGTTGAACTTTTTGGTGTACCATCATCCAGTTTATCTAAAGTTGAATTACCTTGAAGGTGATTGAACTTTTTATATCTTGAAACTACTGAAGCCAACTGGACATTGTACTGTGGGTCTCTGTTGTGAAGATAATTGTCATTTGAAGGGTCAGCCAGTGCATCCAGATAAATTTTGGAACCAGCTCCATATCTTGCTTTCAGAGTATTTAAATAGGCAGTATCATACAGTCGTTCATCATCATCGTTCAATCCATCCAAACCTAAATCCTGATACTGTCTTGAATCCGGCTCGTTATCGAAAGCATTGTTTAATTGAGGTAACACAGGTACTCTGCCGTACAATGAACTGTCAACATCCTGAATTACCCCTTTTGGATTAAATCCATTTTCAAATACCTTTCTTCTGTCAGGTAAGATATCTTCACTGATATTTCCTAAGTCGATGTATAATTTTCCTTTATTAGTACCGCTATTGTTGTAAACAAATGGGTCCATCATCCAGATTTCTATATAATCGATATTGGCTGCCTCAAAGTCATTACTCTCGATTCTTCTCATTATTCCACCCCAGGTACTGACTGGATTTTTAAAGAAACCATCTGAAGTAAAATCGTCAGTTGCGTTGTAGTTATACTGACCTCTTTCTCTTGGGTAGAAAGCCAAATCGAGAGTTGGTAAAATATTTGGAGCACCCTGTGGAATGTTTTTATTAGGGAACACTTCATTTACTGAGATTTCTCTCATGAAGTGATTGCTCTGCATTTCAACATCATTGGCAATATGTTCTGGTGTGTAGCGGTCTTTTCTATAGAAAGTCGGATCGATATTGTACCAGGAAAGTTTGGATCTGTAATATCCCCAAGTACGTTTATCTGTTGCCAGATTATTCCATTCAGGGAATAGAATCGGTTGGTATTGAGGAAGACTTGCCAGTTTCCAGCTCGAAATTAATCGCAGGTCGAAAGTAGTTTCTGCTCCTTCAAAATCATCCAGATAACTCACCCCTCTGGTGTTATTCTGACCTTTTGCCATGCCAGGTATTATTCGTGCATATTCACCCTGAGCAGTCAATCGGCTCTCAGCTTTTGTCTGAATAAATGGAAGCTTATCTACAAGCTTGGTTAGTAACAAAGAGGAAGAAGCATAGCTAGCATCAAATCCAAGTATCGTATTCAGCAAAGGCTCATCACCAATATTTGTTTTAGGTGTAAGCGCCCTTTCATACATGTGCAGAATGGTACCACCCAGCATCAGTTTCTTATTGGCTGCGTAATCAAATCTCGCTCCTAATAAAGTTTTCTGCTGAATATTGAACATACTGTTACTTTCAGCCGATACCTTAATGACAGCTCCTGATTGCAGTATACCCTGATTAATAATACTTACCTTTCCGGCGTTGTAATCGACAATGTAATCGACATTTTCTGTAAGACGGGTGCCGTTTGCAGTCACTACAACACTTCCCTGAGGCACATTCAGCGCATTCAGTGAAATCTCATTACTGCTGGAGCCCTTGTAACTGCCCTTTAAGAAAAACTTGTTATGAGCTACGTCTTGCTCTGCCAACCATTTGGTACTATCGTACAAAGCATCAAATACATATTTGTTTGCGACCAGCGAATCTCCGTTAAATTTCGACCTCAGATAATTTCCAAAAGGCTCTCTGACAGGGAAGATGATTCGACCATTTTTAGACTGAAATGTCAGATCCTCTAAAGCATCAAATACACCATCAGGTTTGCTTTCGCCCTGTCTGTTGATACGGTCCATATTCAAAACCCTCACCAATGGATTACCTCCACTCAAAGCCGGGTAATTGTTCACAGGCATGTAATTCAAATCTGCTCCTGAAGGGTCATCATTGTAAATAACATTGAACACCAAATCATTTGCATTGACATTGAAGGATCCTAATGAATAAATATTTTTCATCATCAATTCCCACATAGGCAAGCGGGTTCTGATGATATTATTTTTCAGCATTTTCAGCATCAGAACTTTGCTGTCTTCTCTGGTACTGGCTACTTCTGAGGCAAATTCTCCCACTTTATAAACCTGACCATTGTAGGTGTATTCGAAAGCAACAGCCAGCATCTCATCGTTATTGAGCGCTGTATTGAGTGAAATATACCCTAGTCTTTGATTGACTGTGAAATCGTTTTCGCCCAATTGTCTCGCATAGGTCAGTAATTCATAATCCAAACCCTGCTGCATATTGGTAAAGTTCTGATTCATGTTATCGAGACAGGTTTTAGACTGTCTGATTAAATCAGAATTGGGGTTATTAACGATATCTGCGTACAAATGGTTGGCATTGTTATCAGCATAAGGTTGATTGATACCAGTGGACAGCGTTTTGTTGTATGGACGGTATTCACCCAAATCCATCAGTGTAAGAATGTCTCTTGTATTTTCGTAATTACCGCTTCTGTTGGTGACCCAAACTTCTACCCTGTTAATCATTACTCCGGTGCTCAGTAAAGGCAATGTTGACATAGCACCGTCAAACTGGTCTTTGAAAAACTGAGACAGGAAGTAGTGTCTGTTTTGGTCGTAATTGTGAGCCTGTATACTGAAATTGGTAATCTGTGCACCGCCATTAACGGTCGTTTCAGTTCTCTGACCTTTATTCTGAGTTGCAATGATGGTCGTTTTTAATTTACCTGTCTGAATAGCCAGTTTAATACCAAACAAGGACTGTCCCGCCTGAATTAAACTACCATTGAGCGGCAAACTGACATTACCCAACTCAATAGCTCTGACCATCTGGTCGTCTTTACCCACCCAGTTCAATTTGGTTTGATTATCAAAATCAAAAGTTGCGTCCGTGTCGTATTTAATACCAAGATTCAATGCGTTACCGATTTTACCATTCACATTAAGCTGGATTTTTTGATCGAAATCGAACTGACCGGTTTTTTGCTGACGTGCTGAATATTGAGGATTTCTGACCGTATTGAAAATACCTCCAAAAGTTAATTCGGCTGAACCGCTTGGCTGAATATCTACTAAACCACCTCTGAAAACTTTGTCTAAAATTGGAGGCGTTGAAATTAAAGACGGCCCTTTCTTATTGTTATAACCACTTTCACCTGCATTACTTTTTGCTCTTTGGTCGAAATATCTTTTGCGCTCTTCCTTAGCACTGTAATCCATGTACTCATCGCGGGTCATACTCCTTATCAAGGTCTTTTTACCGGCAACTTCCTTGTACTCTTCATACATTTTTGTAACAGGATTGTATTCGACTATGGTTTTTACAGAAGGGTCTGAGAAATCAATATTGTTTTTGTAACCGGGTTTATCGTTGCCAACATTGTCTTTAATAGGGTAAATCAGGTCGTTTTTGGAGCTGTCGCTGCCCGACTTTTTAGTTGTATCAGATGGCACATCGTCCTGAAGTTTAACTAAATCAGATGTGCTTAATTTCTTCTTTTCACTTTCCGATTTTTCAATAGTTTCAGCCACTAATTCTTCTGCCAGAATAGCCATAAGCGACTTCCAGCGGTTTCTAGAACCAGCTTTCCCCGTCGTACTAAATACAGGAAGGCAAAGTGCCAATACAAAAAGCCATAGGACTCCCCTTGTCAGCGTTCTTTTATCCGAATGTGTTGTTTTCACAAATATTTTCAACAAACTTTAAATGGTTGGTAAGCTTAGCTTCTATAGGCTTTTAGGGGTTTAAACTGCGAATATAACGACTTTGACTTTAAAAAATTGCCGTAGAAAAATTTTTATGACCCGAAAATTACAAATTTTCAAGCATTGACCTAACTTTGCGGTGCTTTGAAACAATTGTTTCTAATTTTGAGTTTAACTTCGGCTCTTTGCTCCAATGCTCAGCGCTTTAAGGGCGTACAGGTCAATCTTCTGCCCGGATTTTTAATCGCGCATCGGGAGTACATGGCCAATATGGAAGCCCATACTTATGGGTTGGAAGTCAATTACTCCAGCAATTTTACCGGCTGGAAAGAAATGGACGAAGCATACAAAAATATCATCTGGGGAACCGGTTTAACTTACTTTAATTTAGGCAATCCTCAACTCAATGGTCATGTAATAGCCTGGCATATCCATATTGAATCAGCTCTAAATAAGAATTTCAATTCTCCCTTTACCGTTCGATTTGGCTCAGGTATTGGTTACCTGACTAAACCTTATAACCTATACAACAATAAAAAAAACAAAGCTATTGGCTCTAACTTAAATGGCAATATGCAGGTGATGTTTAAAAAATATTTTGAATTGAACCAGCAACTTTCCCTTGTTTGTGGAATTGGTGTCACCCATTACAGCAACGGCAATTTCAGACGACCCAATCTGGGTATTAATATGGCTCATCTGGATTTGGGTATCTTAAAAAAATTTCAAATAAAAAATGAAACTCCCCAAAGGGTGCTGGGTGAACTTTTCCCGAAAAGTGGATTCGAATTAAGTCTCGGTTATGCCCGTAAACAAATAGCAGTAGCTGACACAAGGTTTTTCAATATTTTTAGCAGCAGTTTACTTTATTATTTTCCTCATAACAAAAACCGCAACTGGAGAGCAGGAACTGAAGTCTTTTTTGACAAAACTTACCCTTATTCTTTGTTCAACGAAAACTCTCTAAAGAACAATCAACTTAAAGATTTTACAGAAATTGCTCTGAAAATAGGGCATGAATTTAAATTTGGTAGAATTGGTCTGGTGACCGACCTAGGAACCTATCTTTACAGACCAAACGATTACAAGAAAAGAGTGTATTTTTCAATTGGTTTCAATTACTTTTTTGGCAAAGGCATTGTCGCTCAAACCAGATTAAAATCGCACATGGCTGTTGCCGACTATTTTTACTGGAGCGGTGGATACAGATTCAGCGATCAGTTCTTAAGAAAAAAATGAAAAAGCTGCTTTACATATCGACTTTGATATTAATCTGTGTTTCGTGCAAACATGGTGATGATCTTTTTAAATCGTATGGTAAAGACATCACTGTAAATAGACAGGTTGAGGCATTTACAAGTATTACTGCCGGAGAAAAATTTGATGTGTTTCTGGTACAGGATTCTATTCGATCAGGTGATATAGAAATAACTGCAGGTGAAAATGTAATTGATGGTTATACCACTACTGTTCAAAATGGAGAATTGTTTATACGAAATGACAATAAATTTAACTGGGTGCGAAAACTCAATGTGAGACAAAGAGTGGTTGTTTATTTTAAAGACATCGAAAATATTCAGATTCACGGCTCTGCAAAATTTGTAAGTGAAGATACCATTTACAGCAAAAGCACCATTAAAATTAATCATGGTGGATTAGAGGACGCCAACTTGCTTATTAATGGCGACTATATCTTCGTTGATTGTACCAACACCGGTGGGGTAAATCTTGCTGGCCGTTGCTTCCTGGTTTCTGCCTCCGTTGATGATATCAGTTTTATCAACTCTTCAAATCTGGATGCTGAAAAATGTTATTTAAAAAGTTTCAGTAAAGATGACAGTTATGTTGATGCCAGAAATGTTATGGAAATTATTTCTTTCGGTACAGGAAATATCTACTATAGGACTGCACCCAGTGCCACTGTAAGCATTCAGGCCAAAGGTATTGGGAAAGTACTCGAATACTAAGAGCTCAACACTTCATTCTGTTTATCAGAACGACTCATTTTAACCATATAAATTATATAGGTGACATACATGCATAACATTCCAAATGTTGTGATTCTGTAAAAATTAAAAATGTCGACTATTCCCTGCCCTACAAAATCATACCAGGTGAGCAACCCTGAAAGCAGAGCACTTATTGTAAACATCAATATTCCTATAGTATTTCTGGATTGTACAGCTACATGTAAAAACACCACCCATAAAGGCAAATACAAGAAGAAACTGTATTCTCTCTGATGCGGAAAACACAAGGGTGCTAATGCCATGAACGCTGAAGCGATAACGATATGCTGATGGATTCCATACAATGGTTTTTTAACCTTAAATATTAACCATATTGCTCCAGCCAGACATGCAACCCTTATAAAATTAGTCAAGGCAAATAAGGCTCCCATAGACCACGCAGCAATATTGAGTACCGGCTCTTTGTAAACAGGTTCATCCGACAGGTATTTTGTAATTAATGAAGAGATATCGAGAAACCCGTATTCATAGGTTTGCATAACGTGAATTTTACTGACTGGATTCAATGTCTTGGCCCATTCACCAATTAACAATAAATTATAATCCCAACCAATAAACAAGGCCGGTAAAAAGGTATAGAAAGCCAATGCAAGCAGTCCAGCTGTCAGGTACTTCAACTTATCCTGAGAAATCCATATAAAATAAGGTACAACAACTAGTGGCAAAATCTTGAAATTAATCCCCAGGCAAAGCACCAAAGCCGAAAGCCAGTATTGTTTCTTTTCAAGCGCCTGATATGACTCCAAAATAGTCCATAAAAGAAATACGGTCATTTGATGAGAAATATAATTTATCATCACAATTTTTGACATCAGTAGCATGATGATAAAAAAGAAAGGCAATCTCCATTTCCAGTTCATAGGCACCAGATTTTTAACCAATACCATTGTACGCCAGAAAATCAATCCGGTAACAACAAACCAGGCAGCCTTTGCTCCGTAAAGTCCCATATCCTGCATCATGGCCATCAACCAGGCAAAAAGAGGACTGTAAAAATATTTTAATCCAAAAAGATGTGGGTCAGTGTATATGTTTTCATTTTCGAGAAGTCTGCGCCCCGCATTAAAGAAAACGTTAAAGTCGGTAAAACCTCCATCATCTCTGTTTTTCAAAGAAATAATCCAAAGGGCATAAATACCAATCAGGTAAAATACAGGGTCTATTTTTTTAAATAACTCTTTCCATTTCATGCTTGGACAAATATATAGGAACTATGACTTAAAAATGATTTACTTTTTATTTACTGATCTTCTTTTTATTTCCTGTGTCATTTTCAAGGTATCTTTTAATAAAGAAAGCAACTCTTCATCTTTAAAATTCAACAATTTGGGTTTAACAGGTAATGCAAAGTACTTATCGTTTATAATCAGGTCACTTAAACTGCTGTCCTGCAACTTAACTGCATCTTTTTCAGTACAGATGACAACAGCGTTTTGAGACAATAAAGCATTGACTTTTTCGATGTCTTTTCTTGTAAACTTATAGTGGTCGGGGAAACTTACTGCCTGAACCTCCCCAAATTGTCTGCATTGATGAATGAAATCAGTTGGGTCGGCTAATCCGCTTAACGCAATTACTTTTACATGTCTGCTATCTTCAAAATTAATTTTGCCTTTTAATACATACGGAGTGCCATATTCAAGACCGGTAAACATGACCAATTCATTTGGAACTGCTTTTATCCTTTCTGCAATTGACTTGCGCTCTTCTTTACTTAAATTTTGAGGACATTTAGTGACTACCACAAAATCTGCTCTGTCTGCATAGTGTCGGCTTTCCCTTAAGCGTCCAACAGGCATCAGGTAATCCTTATAATAAGGTTTTCTGTATTCTGTAAGTAAGATTTGGATGTCCGGTTCAACAGCTCTGTGTTGGAACACATCATCCATCAGAACAAGAGTTACATCAGTTTTCTCCAATAATTTCAACCCGGCCAGACGCTTTTCAGAAACAACAACTTTGGCTTCTTTCAGATTTTTGTGGTACCACATGGGTTCATCTCCAATGGTTGAAGGAGTTGATTGATCGTCGGCTTCAATTAATCCTTTAGTTACTCGGCCATACCCTCTTGAGAGAATAGCAATTGTTTCCGTATCTTTTAATAATTGATAAAGATAAGCCGTCATAGGCGTCTTTCCCGAACCACCTACCTGTAAATTTCCAATCCCTATGCTTTTTAATGTCGATTTATATGATTTCAAAATACCGACGTCATAGAGATAATTTCTAAAAGAAACCACCACACCAAACAAAAATGCAAAAGGGTATAATATGAACCTCATCAGAAAGCGGCAAATATAAAGATTCGAAGCGACAGATGAATCAGCCTTTTAATTGAATTAATATTCTACACTGACCAGATAAAGGCCGTGAGCGGGAACAGAAGTACCGGCATTGCGTCTGTCTCTGCTTTCAACAATTTCGAGAAATTTCTCCTGATCAATCTTGCCCTCACCGACCATCGTAAGGGTACCAACCATGGCTCTTACCATATTTCTGAGAAAGCGGTTAGCTGTGACTTCAAAAATCAGAATGTTTTCTCTGTAATACCAGCGTGCAGCCATTAAATTACAATCAAAATGTTTGACATCGGTATTAACTTTACTGAAACAAGCAAAATCCTTAACTCCCAAAATGGCGTTACAGGCTTTGTTCATTGCCTCTATATTTAAGTCTGTATGCCAGCGAACTGCAAACTTATTGAGGAAGGGGTCTTTCTGAAAGATGATTTGATACTCGTAAGTTCTGGAAACTGCATCAAATCGTGAATTAAACTCAGAACTTACCAGCTGACAATCGTAAACTGCGATATCATAGGGTAAAATACCATTCAGACTTCTGATAAAATTATTGGGTAATTCCTGCTCTGTATCGAAATGAGCAAAGTACTGACGGGCATGTACACCAGTATCAGTTCTTCCACAGCCAATTGTTTCAATAGTTTGCCGGGTAATGACACTGATGGCGTTGTTTAATACCTCCTGAACTGTCAGACCATTGGGTTGAACCTGCCATCCCTGGTAGTTAGTTCCATCGTATGACAGTTCAAGTAGGTATCTCATTTGGTCTATAAAGTTGACTAGTCAGTGATATTGCCACCGGCATTCATCCAGTCGGTAATCTGTTGCTTTTCGTTATTGGAAAGAGCACCCATGGTATCATCAATTGCTTTGGTTTTGATATTGGCTTTTCTGTTCACAATATCGCAGTCTGTAGCAAAAATACCTTTGGTCGCACCGTCAGTTCCTGCAGTGTGACATACTTGATTACATTTTGTTTCAATTAAAGAAGATACAGTTGTAAACAATGGGCCTTTGGTGGCATTTTCAGTAATAGTAAAGTTAGCAGACTTTTCGCAACCATCTTTGTCTTTACAGGTTATCTGGTAAGTTCCTGTAGGTAAATTTTTAAAAATAGAGTCAGTGCTGTAATTGCCATTACCAATTTTAAAAGTGAAGCCTGTTGAGCCCGAAGCTCTGGCAGTAATGGTTCCGTTTGAGGCACACTGGCTGGAATTTACAACTGTTGCAGTAAGTACAATAGTCTTTCCTTGACATGGGTCAGGAGTGGTTTCAGTAGTTGTTTTACAGGCAATTAATGCCAAACAGGTACTGAAAAATGAAAACAGTAGATATTTATTCTTATTCATAATTTAAAAAACTACTGCAAAATAAGGGAAATCCAGAAAACACCCAATTATTTCTTCATTTCAGCATAGTACTGATAGAAATATGGAATGGTTTCAATGCCTTTATAAAAATTGAATAAACCATACTTTTCGTTAGGAGAATGCAAAGCATCACTGTCCAATCCAAATCCCATTAATATAGATTTGATACCCAGTTCAGCTTCGAACAAAGCTATGATTGGAATACTTCCACCACCACGGGTTGGAATAGGTTTTTTACCAAAGGTAGTCTCCATAGCTTTTGCAGCTGCTAAAAATTCAGTGCTGTCTGTTGGAGTTAAAACCGGTTCACCACCATGATGCTCGGTCACAGTCACTTTAACATAAGCCGGAGCCATCGATTCAAAATGATTTTTAAACAACTGAGCTATTTTATGTGAATTTTGACCAGGTACAAGGCGCATACTGATTTTAGCATTGGCTTTACTTGGCAAAACTGTTTTTGAACCTTCACCGGTATACCCACCCCAAATACCATTGACTTCGAGAGTAGGACGAATACTAGTGCGTTCGACAGTTGAATAACCTTTTTCACCCCAGACTTCATTAACACCTAAATCCTTTTTATAAGCATCCAGGCTAAATGGCGCTTTTGCCATCTCAGCTCTGTCAGCTTCACTCACTACGACAACATCATCATAGAAACCAGGGATGGTAATGTGATTATTTTCATCGTGAAGCGAAGCAATCATCTGACACAAAATTGTAGCAGGGTTTGCAACTGCACCACCATAGACACCGCTGTGCAAATCGCGATTTGGACCGAGAACTTCAACTTCCATATAAGCCAGACCTCTCAGACCTACGTCGATACTAGGTGTATCATTCGCAATCATACTGGTATCGCTGACCAAGACTACATCTGCTTTGAGACGTTCTTTATTGGCTTTAATAAATGTACCCAGATTAGCTGAACCAACTTCCTCCTCACCTTCAATCATGAATTTAACGTTACATGAAAGTGAGTTAGTTTTCATCATAGCTTCGAAAGCTTTGACATGCATATACATCTGTCCTTTGTCATCGCAGGCACCACGGGCGTAAATAGCACCTTCAGGATGTTCTTCGGTTTTTTTAATAACAGGTTCGAAAGGCGGAGAATGCCATAATTCGACCGGATCGGCTGGTTGCACATCATAATGACCATAGACGAGAACAGTAGGTAAATCAGCTGAGATAAATTTCTCACCATAAACAATTGGATGACCGGCTGTAGGGCAAACTTCAACCTTGTCTGCTCCAGCCTCTTTAAGTCTCTCTGCAACAAAATCAGCAGTTTTTTTGACGTCACCTGCAAATCTGCTGTCGGCGCTGACAGAGGGAATTTTAAGTAGGTCGAGAAGTTCATTCAGGAATCTTTCCTTATTGGATTCGATATAGGCTTGATGGCTCATGATGTTATGAATTAAAACGAATTGCGAAAGTAGTATTTTTTTTCAATCCTAAACAATATGGCAGGGTGATTTGGAATAAAATAATAGCAGTTTCATAGATTCATATCAACCATCTATTTCAAAAATCCAAGGGTATTTGATTGAAACTATATCAATTTTTGTTGTGGGATGCAGAAAACTTTGTGAATGGAAAATGAAAGTTCGGAGTTTTTTTAATTTCCGATACCCTGGCAGGGTGTTTCGGATTAAAATAATCCGAAACACATAAATTCATATCGACTATCTATTTCAAAATTCCAAGGGTATTTGATTGAATCTATATCAATTTTTGTTGTGGGATGCAGAAAACTTTGTGAATGGAAAATGAAGGTTCGGAGTTTTTTTAATTTCAGACACCCTAGCAGGGTGTTTTGAATTAAAATAATTAAATACTTCCCTTTCCACTTAATCCTTATCGTTTATTTAAACGAAATTTCCAATGGTACTTTATTGAAACCACAACAATTTTTGATGAGAGTGGGGGAATATTTTTTGAATGGAAAATAGGAGAAAGGAGTTTTTTTAATTTCAGACACCCTAGCAGGGTGTTGTCGTTTAAAAAAACTATTTCCTATCCTTCTCTCCCCCATTTTGATTAGTTTTGCAGCTATAAGCTCTTTTTACCTTGAACAGAATTACTCAACTATTCAATATCCAATACCCTATCGTTCAGGCCGGCATGATCTGGTGCAGCGGCTGGCGTCTCGCTTCTGCAGTGAGCAATGCCGGCGGTCTTGGTTTAATCGGTGCCGGTAGCATGTACCCTGATGTACTCAGAGAACATATTCAAAAATGTAAAGCTGCAACCGACAAACCCTTTGGCGTTAATTTACCGCTTCTTTACCCAAGTATCGAAGAGCATATCGCCATTATTATTGAAGAAGGTGTCAAAATTGTATTTACTAGCGCAGGAAATCCTGCAAAATGGACTTCCTACCTTAAGTCTCATGGCATCACTGTTGTTCATGTGATTGCCAATACGAAATTTGCAATAAAATGCCAGGAAGCAGGGGTGGATGCTATTGTGGCTGAAGGCTTCGAAGCCGGAGGTCATAATGGACGTGAAGAAACTACAACCTTATGCCTTATACCAACTGTAAAGGAAGTGTGCTCTTTGCCTCTTATCGCAGCAGGTGGTATTGGAAGTGGAAATGCAATTGCCGCAGTTATGGCCCTTGGAGCTGAAGGTGCTCAGATAGGTAGTCTGTTCGCCGCCTCCGAAGAAAGTAGTGCACACCCTGAATTCAAAAAGAAAATTACAGAACTGAAAGATGGTGATACTGAGTTATCATTAAAGCAACTTACTCCTGTCCGATTGATTAAAAATGAATTTTATCAAAAGGTTAAAATCGCCGAACATCAATGCGCAAGTTCCGAAGAACTACAGGCACTCCTCGGCAGAGGTCGCGCTAAAAAAGGCATGTTTGAAGGTGATATGAATGAAGGTGAACTCGAAATAGGTCAAATCTCTTCAACCATACATCAAATAAAACCTGCCGCTCAAATTATGGGCGAGCTTATTTCCGACTATAATAATTCCATTCAACAATTAAAACCTTTATAAAACAAGTTGGAAGACTTCGATTTACATCAATTTGACAATGGCTTGAGACTAGCCTATAAACAAGCTTCAAATACTTCGGTTACTCATATTGGCTTTACAATTTGCGCAGGCTCAAGAGACGATGGTAAATTACCTGGTACAGCACATTGTTTCGAACACATGCTGTTTAAAGGTACTGGTAAACGAAATGCATATAACATCATCAACCGACTTGAAATTGTTGGTGGCGAAATGAATGCGTTTACTACTAAAGAAATTACAGTTATTTATGCATCCGTTATAAATGATTATGCAGAACGGGCGCTCGAACTATTATCGGATCTGTGCTTTAATTCTACTTTTCCTGAAAAAGAGCTGGAGAAAGAAAAGAAAGTAATCGCTGAAGAAATCAATATGTACCTCGACACACCTGAAGAGAACATATTCGACGAATTTCAGGAAATGGTGTTTGATGGCCATTCTTTAGCACCCAATATTTTAGGTACTAACGAAACATTACAATCCATTAAATCTTCCGTTCTCGTTAAATTTCACTCTCGTTATTACCATCCAAAAAATATAGTTTTAAGTGTTAGTTCAGGTTTACCTTTTAAAAAGTTCATTAATTGGGCAGAAAAACATATTGAAATTGAAAAGAAATCATTCACAAGTGTAAGTCGACCGTCTTTTAAATTATACGCGCCTAAAAAACAAGTTAAAGACACCGACCATGTTCAATGTCATGCCATGTTAGGCAATATTTGTTTTCCTCAAATGCACGCAAACAGACTGCCAATGCTTTTACTCAATAATATATTAGGTGGGCCAGGCATGAATTCAAGATTAAACTTGAGTGTAAGAGAAAAATATGGATACACCTATAATATAGAAAGTGGTTATACGGCCTTTATCGACACCGGATTATTCCATTGCTATTTATCTACTGATAAGAAAAATTTAGACAAGGCAGTTGACCTTGTGAAAAAAGAATTATCCCTGTTAATGGATAAACCTCTGAGCAGAAATCAACTCGAAAATGCTAAACGCCAGTTCAATGGTCAGATAGCTCTTTCTGAAGAAAACCGAATGAACATTATGCTAATGTTAGGTAAAAATATCGTTCAAGGTTACCCAATAGATAGCTTGCATGAAGTTATGCACAAAATTAATTCGATTACATCCGAACAATTACAACAGATAGCTCGTGAAATTTTTGATTTAGACAAGTTAAGCTATCTTGCGTATGTTTCTGATTAGATCGAGCCATGAAAATGTTACACAAAATCATTAGGCTGATTGCCACAGGAGAAAGTGAGACATTGGATTTCAAACAAACGATTTCCGATGCATCCAAAATTGCAAAAACTATGGTTGCATTTGCCAACAACAAAGGAGGCACTTTGCTAGTAGGTGTTAGAGACAATGGCAGTATCGCCGGAATCCAGTCTGAAGATGAAAAATATATGCTTGAGCTGGCTGCTGAGTTTTACTGCTCACCAAAAATACAATTGGAGATAATAGAGCATGAGATAGATAGAAAAATTGTTTTGGAGGCAAAAATTAAAGAAGGAACAGATAAACCTTATTTTGCAAAAGGCGAAAATGATACATGGTGGGTATATCACAGGGTCAAAGACCAAAGCCTGCAAGCCAGCCCTGTCATGTTTCAGGTACTTAAAAAACAAAATAAAGGTCAAGACCAACTTTATGCCTACAGCTTTTTGGAGTCTGAAATACTGAACACTTTAAAAGCTGAAAGAAGTATTACTTTGACAGATTTGATAAAAAGTTTAAAAATTAAAAGGAATCGTGTCGTTTACAGTTTGGCAAAATTGATACATTTCGATATTGTAGAGGTAAATTACCAACAAAAACTTGAATATTATACACTAAAATTGTAAGATTTCAAGTAAATTTAATTTTTATAAGACTGAAAATCAAACTTCTGAAAAAATTAACCATCTTTTTACTTAAACTATAATTTCTTTAATTATCTGTTTGTTATATTTGTGTATAACGTGTTGTTAATGAGTGAGTTTTATTACCTATTAAGTAAAAAAACTTAAAACAAACAACGCTAAAATCAACTATAAAGAGAAGTAAAAATATTATGATAAGATTGTGTAAATGTGTTTGTTTTGCCTTGCTATTAATCTCCTGGTCTGCCAAAGCCCAGACGATTGATTTCATTGCCGGAGCATCCACAAGTCATTTTTTGGGAGACCTGGGAGGAAAACCTTTTCTGGGCACCAATGATTTACAGGACTTAGACATCCTCTCAACCCGCTATGCCATTACTACAGGTTTGCGTATTAATATGGGTAGAACCTTTGCTTTCAGAACTAATTTATGGTATGCTCGTGTTTCCGGCGACGATAAATATACCCGAAACAGAGAACGTCACGGCCGAAACTTAAATTTCTTTAGTTCTATATACGAGGCAGACGCTGTATTGGAAATCAATGTCTGGAGAAGCGCCGACAGAAAAAAGATATTCTATGTATTCGGAGGTATCGGTTATTTCCACTTTAATCCAAAAACTAAACTTAACGGTCAAACATACGAACTACGCGATTGGGGAACCGAAGGTCAATATGCAGTTCCAGGTAAATCTCCTTACGATCTTAACTCTGTGTGCTTCCCATTTGGATTTGGCTATAAACTTAAATTGAGTAAACGCGAATTCCTGACTATTGAAGTCAATTCCAGAAAATCTCAGACAGATTACATAGATGACGTCAGCACCCGCTATGTCGACCCAAATTTGCTGATTTCAGCTAAAGGCCCAACTGCAGCAGCCCTGGCCGACAGAAATATTTCAGACATCCCGGGTTTTAGTAGCCCAGGCTCTATAAGAGGCGACCCAAAAGATATGGATTCTTACTTCTTTTTCTCTTTCAGTTACAACATTACGCTTGGTGCCGGAAGAGGCGGGTATGGCTTCGGTGGAAGCAAAAGGCCTCGCAACAACATCAATGGTAAACGCAAATGTTTCGAATTCTGATAAATTAACACCTCAACCCTATTAACCTCTCAAAAGACAGATTGAATAAGTCTGTCTTTTTTTATTAAAACACAACCTGTCAGGTTGCAATTTAAACCACCAATCAATTGATTATATATTGATTATGCATTTTATTTGGGACCTGACAGGTTGATTTTTTTTAATCTTAAAAGCATAAAAGCACTGTTTCAAACTCAAAAATGCCGGTTTCAAAAAACCTGCTCTGATTTTTAAATGATTAGATAATTTTAGATTCCCTCTCTAAGTTCATCAACTTAATATGGCCACCTGTTTCTGGCGTTGTCGTAAGTCT
>CAUJCT010000035.1 GCA_963169345.1 Bacteroidota bacterium | reverse complement strand
TTTCCTCAATCATTCTGTGAATTCCCATTTGCGCAAGCAAACCTTGGCCGTGTCAAATGAAAAAATCATTTCTGTGTTTTCTGCGTTTTCATTCTTATTTCTGCGATCTACCTCACGTTAGCATCCGCGCCTTCCAGTTTGCGCAAGCAAACCAATAGCCGTGTCAAAGGTCTCATCCTTTTCTGTGTATTCTGCGTGTTCCTTCCCATTTCTGCGATCTACCTGCGTTCACACAACCCATTCATAAACATAAAAAAAGCCCGAAGTAAAATTACCTCGGGCTTAAATATTTTAGATGACTTAGCTTAAGCCAAGATTACAATTTTATTGTCCAGCACTTCAACGATTCCGCCTTTTACAGGAAACTCGTGTTTTTCAGAACCATTATCGACAATGACATTACCGAAAGTGAGAGCTGAAATAAGAGGTGCGTGCATATTCATTATCTGGAAACTTCCATTGACACCAGGAAGAGTGACAATCTTAGCTTCACCTGAAAATAATGTTGCGTCCGGAGTTAAAATATCAACTTGCATAAGGCTTATTTGTTAGCTTCAGCCATTAATTTTTTACCTTTTTCGATGGCTTCTTCAATAGTACCAACAAGGTTGAATGCAGCTTCAGGATACTCATCAACTTCACCATCCATAATCATATTGAAACCTTTGATGGTATCTTTGATATCAACCAGTTTACCTTTTAAGCCGGTGAACTGCTCAGCAACGTGGAAAGGCTGAGAAAGGAAACGTTGTACACGACGAGCACGGGAAACTACCAGTTTATCTTCTTCACTTAATTCATCCATACCAAGGATGGCGATGATATCCTGAAGTTCTTTGTAACGTTGCAGGATCATTTTTACTTTCTGAGCAGTGTTGTAGTGTTCGGCACCAACAACATCCGAAGTCAGGATTCTTGAAGTAGAGTCTAGAGGGTCAACCGCAGGATAGATACCTAACTCAGCGATTTTACGAGACAATACTGTAGTAGCATCCAAGTGGGTAAATGTAGTAGCCGGAGCAGGGTCAGTCAAGTCATCCGCAGGAACATAAACCGCCTGCACTGAAGTGATGGAACCTCTGGTTGTAGAAGTGATACGTTCTTGCATCACACCCATTTCAGTTGCAAGTGTTGGCTGATAACCTACCGCAGAAGGCATACGACCAAGCAGCGCAGACACCTCAGAACCAGCCTGAGTGAAACGGAAGATGTTATCGATAAAGAATAGAATGTCTTTACCTTGACCCTGACCGTCACCATCGCGGAAGTATTCAGCAACAGTTAAACCAGACAAAGCCACACGAGCACGGGCTCCCGGAGGTTCATTCATCTGACCGAAAACGAGAGTAGCCTGAGATTTTTTCAATTCTTCAGTATCTACTTTATCCAGATCCCAGCCACCTTCTTCCATGGTGTGGGCGAATTCTTTACCATATTTAATTACACCTGATTCGATCATTTCACGAAGCAAGTCATTACCTTCACGGGTACGTTCACCAACACCGGCGAATACAGACATACCTTCGTATGCTTTAGCGATGTTGTTGATCAATTCCATAATCAAAACGGTTTTACCAACACCGGCACCACCGAACAAACCGATTTTACCACCTTTAGCATAAGGTTCTAGTAAGTCGATAACTTTAATACCGGTATAAAGAGGTTCGGTACTGGTTGACAAATTATCGAAAGTAGGCGCTTCGGCGTGGATAGAGCGTTTTTGATTATTTTGAAGGACGTTGATACCATCGATGGCTTCACCAACAACATTCATCAAACGACCTTTGATTTCGTCACCCACTGGCATAGAGATAGGGTTTCCGGTATCTGTAACTCTTGTGCCGCGGACCAAACCGTCAGTGCTATCCATTGCGATTGCTCTAACAGTATTTTCGCCTAAGTGCTGCTGAACTTCAAGAACTACGACAGTTCCGTCAGGCTTGCTAACAGTCAACGCATCTAGAATTTTTGGAAGAACTGAACCTTCCTCACTGAAATTTACGTCCACTACTGGGCCGATAACTTGTGATATTTTTCCGGTGTTTGCCATTTAAAATATGTGGGTTTTTAAAAATTGGTGCAAAAGTAAGGAGAATAATTGATAAAAACTTCAATTTATTCCACATTTTTTGATACTGAATTTATACAGTAATAACCATCTGTTTTACAGTAGATTGCGTCAGATTTTTAATATAAAATCGGGACTAATATTAGTCAATTTTTAGAGCTTATCCTCTTTGATGAACTTATAATGTCTAAAAGAGCATACGCGTTTAAAAAGAGCAAAAGGAGAGAAATCGAAACAAAAGACAACAAAAAAGCACGGCGATTAACCGTGCTTTTAGTTTGCGAGAATTAGCGATTAATATCGTCTACCACCGCCACCACCTCTGTTGAAACCACCACCACCGCCTCTGTTGTTAGAGGAAGAGTTGTTTTCACGAGGGCGAGCTTCATTGACTACCAGGTTGCGATCCATGAAAGTTTTTTCATGTAAAGCACCAATAGCAGCATTGGCTGACGAGTCGTCGTTCATTTCAACGATAGCAAATCCACGTGAACGACCTGTGAACTTGTCTTTAATGATTCGTGCCGAGCTAACATCGCCGAACGGGGCGAATAGGTCTTGAATATCTTGCTCGCTGGCTTTGAAGCTAAGATTACCTACATAAATGTTCATTACTAAAAAAAATAAAATCGTCTGGATTTTTCCAGATTTATCAAAGGTACAACAGATAAATAGAATTAAAAAATAAAAATAAAATCGCAGATAGGTTTTTCGTGTGAAAATCAAGGAAAAACTATCGTTAATCTCCTTTTATTCAATCTCTTAACTCTACAAAAACAATTTTATTTTATTTTTGTTAATTTATGATTACCAGGATTTCTCTCCCTTAGAATCCATACCTCAGAGTCATTTCTGAATATGAAATTATAAAATGCCCCTTATTTATCTGTCTGCCATTCTGAGAATTTTATCCAGTTTTTGATGGGTCAGTGGTTTGGTGATGAAATCGCGAATGATTTTATACTTCAATGCTTTGTTCTTATCTGCTGTATCAATTGAAGTCGTAAATATAAAGCAGGGTATTTTCCTGAAATCAGTGGTCTTCTGAAATGTCTCTATAAATTGCCATCCATTCATAACCGGCATATTGATGTCTATTAATATAGCATCCGGGAGCTTCCCACCTGTGCTGTGTATTTCATTCAACTTATCCAATGCCGACTGTGCATCGAAAAAGTTTTCGACGTTTTCACAGAAATCTGCCGAAGCAATCAGTTTATTAGTAAGATATACAATTACTTCATCATCATCAATAATGTAAACAGTGTCTAATTTTTTCAAGGTATGTTAATGTTTGTTTGTTCGTTTTTTTCATTTGACTAAAGTCTGTTCAATACTATTAATTTTTACTATCACTTTCAACATTAAATATGAATTATTTTAAAATATAATAAAAATGTGTTCAGACTTACAGGATTGAATTGATTCAAAAAGATGCTTGAAAGATGCAAAAGTGTTTAAATGATGAATGATAAAATTGTTTAATAAAAAAAGGCAAGTGCTCGATATAACTCTCCCACTTGCCTACACACATACTAAACAGAGCATCTCAGCACTGATCATTTAAAAATGAAACTTCTACCCTACTTTATTTCTATAATATTGTTTTTCTCAAGCTTCGATTTTGCAATTGAAACGGTGAGTATACCATGCTCGAAAGCTGCTTCAATACTCGACTTATCGAGGTTGGATACATTAAAACTTCTGCTGAATTTGCCATAGCTGAATTCTCTTCTCACAAATTTTTCCTTTTCTTCGTTGATTTCCGACTTGCGCTCTCCTTCGATGTTCAACATGTCGCCTTCAAGGGCAATTTTCACATCTTCTTTTTTAATTCCAGGCAATGCAAGACGAATTTCAAATTTGTCTCCCTTTTCGATAATATCCGCCTGAGGGAAAAAATTGACATTGGATTTTACTCCTGCGTCTTCAAAAAAAGTATTGAATACTGAATTCAATGAACCTGGAAAAAAGTGGCTATTAAAAGCTGATTCTGGTTTTGATTTAATGAGTACCATAATGAATTATTCTTTGTTATACTCATTGGTTTTCAAATTCCAATCCAAGCATAAAAACAGGTCAAAATGTCTTATTTCGACTCATTTTAAACTAAAAACGATGACATTATGTCCTGTTTAAGGTAAAAAATCAGAATTATTGTGTTTGTCTTACCCAGCAATCCATCAGGTGGTCGTTGACCATACCTATGCTTTGCATTTTAGCATAACACACAGTACTACCCATAAATTTAAAGCCTCTTTTTTTGAGATCGGCTGCCATTGCATCGCTGATTTCTGTTTTAGCTGGAATTTGCGATAGATGCTTTGGTTGATTGTCTATTACTTTATGCTGAGTAAAGCTCCACATATAATCTGAAAAACTCCCGAACTGATTTTGAATCTCTATGAATTTTTTAGCATTGGAAATAGCCGCGAGAATTTTTAGTCTGTTTCTTATGATTCCTGCGTTATGCATAAGTTTTTCAACTTTAGCTTCATCAAATCCGGCTACTTTATGAACATCAAATCCTGCAAATGCATCTCTGAAATTTTCGCGTTTGCTCAGAATAGTGTACCAGCTCAAACCTGCCTGAAAGGATTCCAGTATCATCATTTCGAACAAGTGTTTATCGTCTTTGGAAGGGCGTCCCCACTCCTGGTCGTGATAGGCCTTATAAAGGTCGTCTTTCATACACCAGGCACATCGTATGGGTTCATTTTGTTTCGGCATTGCACAAAAATACACAAAGTGTGGATACATTGAGATGTAATACTTATGAAGTTATTGCGTTATTTGTAAAGCTATATGTCGAGATTGTTAATACTTTGCTCAGTGCTTTTATTTGCTGCAAATGCAAATGCCCAGGGGAATAAGGATACGAGTACAAACCGCGACCTGACCATTTCTGGTGCCTACAAGCCAAAGTTAATGGAGGCGCAAAAAATTGAATCGGTACCGGTTATTGAACGACCGGCCATAAAACCCGTTGTATTTAGTTATAAAATTAAATCTCATCAGGTCAATACCGAAAAGATTGTCAATCCGATTCCGGTAGCTGAAATTGGAAAAGGAGAAGAAACCATTTACCCAACCAGCTTTGTAAAACTGGGATATGGAAACATCAATACCCCTCTAGGAGAAATATATCTCAACAACAAACAAAGCAAACAATACAGTTACGGCGTTAATTACCGCTTCCTGCAAAGTAATTCATCTTTACACAACTCTTTCGCTGACTTTACCAATCATACTTTTAAAGGATATGCTTCAACATATACCGAAATAGGTGAACTTGGAATGGATATCAACTACCGCAACAATCAATACAATTACTACGGTTACGATACATCCAATAAAGAAGCTGAGAAGCATTTAGGTCGTGTGATTAATAATCTGGATGCCAGAGCTTATTTCAACAGCACTGCTATTAGTGATAAAAAACTGAAGCACCGCACTCAATTTAACTTTTACAATTTTGGAATAGATAAAATGAAAGAGAGTCAATATGCTCTGAGCAGTAAATTATATGGCTCTATTCCAAATTTCAGCGACCTGAAGAAAGTATTGCTAAGCGGTACTATTGGTTTTGACTACAACGTATTTAAAAATGATACTTTACAAGCGCTAAAACGTTTGTTCATTCAAATCGACCCTCGTATGGAATTCGAATATGAAGGCATGCAAATGACCGTTGGATTTAACACCACCTTGTTTTTTAATGGTACTGATTCGGCCATTCCTTTTGTTAATCCTGTTATCAGAGCCAGCTATCCAATTGTTGAAAATGTGGCCAATCTGTATGCGGGAATAGATGGCAGATATCAAAAACAAACTCTAAGAAGTGTGATGCTAAGCAATCCATTTGTTTCGAGATTTGATATGATTAATATGTATGAAAATGCCAAAGCTTATATTGGTTTAAACGCCAAACTTGGTCAGACAGCAGATGCCAGTTTCGAATTGAATTATTCGGATGTTTCCAATATGCCATTGTTTATTTCCATCAATAATCCCGGCAATCCCACTTTAGAATACGACTCTCTGAATTCTTTCACAGTAAAATACAGACAGGTAAACGTTTTAAGATTTACAGGTGCGTTTAATTACAGTTTTAGTGAAGTGGTGAGAGTTGGCTTTATTGGTAATTTCTATGATTATTCTGTAACCGGTGAACCTGAAGCCTGGCAGTTGCCAACCAGTGATGCCAGATTAAGTATGCGTTTTAACATCAAGGACAAAATCTATCCTCATTTTGATTTGATGGCTATGGGCATTCAAAAACAAAGGTCAGGTATTTACGATAGAAATAATTTAGGTCAGGTTGGTTATGCAAGTAGCAGTCTGAAAGCTTTCTACGATATCTCATTAGGTTTGGATTTCAGATTTAAAAAGAAACTATCTGCTTTCATTCAAGCCAACAACCTTATCAACAACAGATACCAGCGCTGGTACAATTATCCGGTATATGGAATTAATGTAGTTGGTGGTATCACTATGATATTCTAAATCAGGAGTAACTCTTCGATACCATCTAATTTATTAATTAATAAGCCTAAGAATTTAGAGACCAGAATTCAAGTTGTGATGGCAGCAAAGTAAAGCTCTTTCTGTGATGGACATTGCTACCAAACTGCCGGATGGCATTTCTATGTGATTCTGTTGGATAACCTTTATTACTTTCCCAATGATAATGCGGAAATTCTTTGGCCAGATTTTCCATGTATTCATCTCTGTGAGTTTTAGCTAAAACAGAAGCTGCTGCGATGGATTTAAATTTGCCATCTCCCTTTATGACAGTTGTAAAGGGCACATCTTTATAGGGTTTAAATCTATTGCCATCAATCAGAATATGTTGAAATTCGGCATTGAGTCCATCCAGAGCCAAATGCATGGACCGAATCGACGCATTCAGAATATTGATTTTATCGATTTCGGAAGGCGGTAAACTCGCCACACACCAAATACATTTTTCTTCAATTTCGATGCGCAATTTTTTTCTTTTCGACTCACTTAATTGTTTAGAATCATTCAGACCAGGGATATCGACACCATGTGGGATGACAACAGCTGCCGCGAATACAGGTCCTGCCAGGCAACCTCTTCCAGCCTCATCACAACCAGCTTCAATCAAATCAGCATGCATGTAATCGAGGAGTCTCATAATTCAAAAGAAAAAGAAAGAAAACTGAATTCCAAATTTAAGCCCTGAAGCTTAAGAGCATTTTTCCAACAAAGAGGAAACATTCAAATCTTTAGACAATAAAGTTTTGAGTTCTTCAATGTTTACTCTTTCCTGCTGCATGGTATCGCGATTTCTGAGGGTCACTGTATTGGTTTCTAAAGTTTCGTAATCAACAGTGATACAATAAGGTGTTCCAATGGCATCCATTCTTCTGTAGCGCTTACCGATAGCGTCTTTGGCTTCAGTAGAAACATTGAAATCATACTTAAGCATATTGACAATTTCTTCCGCCTTTTCAGGGAGATTGTCTTTATTCACAAGAGGTAAGACTGCAATTTTTACAGGAGCCAGTGCAAAAGGCAAGCCCAGCACCACACGGGTAGTACCATCTTCGAGTTTTTCTTCGCGATATGCCTGAGACATCACTGCCAGGAACAAACGGTCGAGACCAATAGATGTTTCAACCACGTAAGGCACATAACTTTCATTGAGTTCCGGGTCGAAGTACTGCAGTTTTTTACCGCTGAATTGTTCGTGTTGTTTCAAGTCGAAATCGGAGCGACTATGAATACCCTCCAGTTCCTTGAAGCCGAAAGGGAAATCAAACTCAATATCACAAGCAGCTTTAGCATAGTGAGCCAGCTTAAGATGGTCGTGGAAACGGTATTTAGATTCAGGAAAACCGAGAGCCTGGTGCCATTTCATGCGTGTATTTTTCCAGTAGTGGTACCATTGTAATTCTGTACCTGGTCGGATAAAGAACTGCATTTCCATTTGTTCGAATTCGCGCATACGGAAAATAAACTGACGGGCGACTATTTCATTTCTAAAAGCTTTACCGGTTTGAGCGATCCCGAATGGTATTTTCATACGACCGGTTTTTTGCACGTTAAGAAAATTGACGAAAATACCCTGAGCAGTTTCTGGTCGCAGGTAAATAGTCCCCGCATCTTCAGATACAGAGCCCATCTGAGTAGAGAACATTAAGTTGAACTGTCTGACTTCAGTCCAGTTTTTTGTGCCCGAAATTGGGCAAACTATTTCCTGGTCGATGATGATTTGTCTGACTTCATCTAATTGATTATTTTCAAGAGCAGATTTAAAACGATTTTCAATTTCTTCTGCTTTCCTGATGTATTCCAAAACCCTTGGATTGGTTTGTCTGTATAAGGCTTCATCGAAAGACTCTCCAAATTTTTTAGAAGCTTTTTCAACTTCTTTATCAGCTTTTGCTAATATTTTAGCGATATGATCTTCGATGAGCACATCGGCTCTGTAACGTTTTTTACTATCTTTATTATCGATTAAAGGGTCATTAAAAGCATCCACGTGACCACTGGCTTTCCAGGTAGTTGGATGCATAAAAATGGCAGCATCAATACCTACGATATTCTGATGCATTTGCACCATACTTTTCCACCAAAAATCGCGAAGATTTTTTTTCAGTTCAGCGCCCATTTGACCGTAATCATAGACGGCACTTAAACCGTCGTAAATTTCGCTGGACTGAAAAATAAAGCCATATTCCTTACTATGAGAGATGATATTTTTGAATAATTCTTCCTGATTCATTTCGGCTGCGAAGATAAGGAAAAAGAAGAAGAGCTGAAAGGCTGAACTGCTTCGCGCTGAATAGCTGAATTGTTTCGTGGCAGAGGGGTTGAGTCGTTAAGCTGCGCTGTTAAGTCGTATTGTTTCGATGTTAAGTCGTTAAGTTGTTAAGACGTTAAGTCGCATAGCTCATCGATAAGCTTGAAGCTTTCTGCAATTATTCAGCGTATTCCTGTTTGCGTAAGCAAACCAATGGCCGTATCAAAAGACAAACATATTCTGTGTGCTCTGCGTGTTCTGTCTTAGTTCTGCGACCTACCTTACGTTGGCATCCTTGAGCTCTGCCCTTGTTCTGTGTTAAAATAAACGACTACTGTATGGAGAAGATTGCTGATAAAATATTCCAAAGATTGCTCTTACATCCAAATATTTGAATCGATTTATATAAATTTGCCCTAATGAAATCGTATCTAATCAAGAATGCCACTGTTGTTAATGAGGGCAAAGCTGAAATAAAAGATGTGCTGATTAAAGATGAGAGGATTGAACGTATAGATACTTCAATCTCTGTTAAAAACGCCACTGTTATTGATGCCGAAGGTCAGTATTTAATGCCAGGTGCGATAGATGATCAGGTACATTTCAGAGAACCGGGATTGACTCAGAAGGGCAATATTTACACTGAAAGTAGAGCCGCTGTTGCAGGTGGTGTAACCTCTTATTTTGAAATGCCCAACACCAAGCCTCAGGCGACAACACAGGCATTATTGCAGGACAAATACGATATAGCATCTAAAGGTTCTCTGGCTAATTACTCATTCTTTATGGGTACAACCAACAACAACTACGATGAAGTATTAAAAACAAACGGATTTCAGGTTTGTGGCATAAAAATTTTCATGGGAAGCAGCACCGGAAATATGTTGGTTGATGACCCGGGAATATTAGACAGAATCTTCGCCAACTCTCCCCTCTTAATTGCCACGCACTGCGAAGATGAGCATACCATTCAACGCAATTTGAAACATTATACTGAGGAATATGGAGATCAGTTGAATGCTACACACCATCATTTAATTCGCTCGGAAGAAGCCTGCTATTTAAGCAGCAGCATGGCGATAGAACTGGCTAAAAAACATGGTACCAGACTGCACATCCTGCATATTTCAACAGCAAAGGAAGCAGCGATTTTTGAGATAATGCCTTTAGAAAAAAAACGCATCACTGCTGAAGCGTGTATACATCATTTATGGTTTACGTCAGAAGATTATGCAGAAAAAGGCAACTGGATTAAATGGAACCCTGCCATAAAAACACGAGACGACAGAGAAGGTATTTGGAAAGCCTTAATGGAAGGAAGAATTGATGTTGTAGCAACCGACCATGCGCCTCATACAATTGAAGAAAAATTGCTACCATATACCAAAGCCCCTTCAGGGGGACCATTAGTACAACACAGTGTACAGGCTATGTTCGATTTCATGGAAAAAGGTCGACTGAAAGTGGAAGATATTGTACAAAAAATGTGTCACAATCCTGCCATATTATTCAGATTAAAGCACCGCGGTTTCATTCGTGAAGGATATTTTGCAGATATTGTGCTCGTGAAAAAATCTGAACACACAGTCAGCAAAGACAATTTATTATACAAATGCGGTTGGAGTCCCTTTGAAGGACATACCTTCAGTCATACCATCGAAAAAACCTTTGTCAATGGTTATCTCGCCTTTGAGAATGGCAAAATACATGAATACGGCAATGGCAAAAGGCTGGAGTTTAACCCTTATATCTAATATGCTTAAAAGGATTACTTTATTATTGTTTTTAGCAATCGTCCATCTGAGCAAAGCACAGGATATGCAACATATAATCAGTGTTGGTGCAGGTGGACCCAGTTTACCACGACAGACATTTAGTCGTCTCAATGTGTTCGATTCAAAGCCCAATTATTCAAATACAGGTAAAGGACCATTTCACCTTAAATACGAATTCAGGCCGGTTTGGTATCTTGGTATAGGGTTAAATCTGAATTACATGGACTACAAAGTCAGTTATTCAGAGGATGCCATAGACACCATACAGGGAAAACTGGTCACTAATAATATTAAAATATCATCCTGGAATCTGGCTACCAATGTGCGCGCCAACATCTACTTTACAAATCCGGAGAACCACGAAAACACGGATGTTTATTTTGGAATCGGTATGGGTTATCGCTTTGGAGAATTTAAGGTTGAATCGGAATTGAATCAATACAAACCGAAAGTGGAGCTGCCGTCCTTGTTAAAACTGGGCTTGGAAGCCACATTCGGCTTCAGGTATTATTTCAACGAACATATAGGTGTATACAGCGAATTGGGATTAGCCAAATCTGTGATTCAAATTGGGCTAACCGGCCGTTTTTAAAAGGTCTTGGCAGAACTTTTTTCACAATTGTTTTCTTTAAAAAATGAAGCAAGACGCGGCAAGCAGAAAGCAATGTTATCAATGGTAAAAATTTGTGTATCTTCGCGCCCGAATTTATGATGATTCAAGTATTAAAGTCGAAGATCCATAATGTGAAGATTACTTTCACCGAATTGAATTACATTGGTAGCATTACAATTGACGAGGATTTGCTCGACGCTGCTAATATGATTGAAAACGAAAAGGTATTGATTGTTAACAACAACAACGGTGAGCGATTTGAGACATACATTATCAAAGGAGAAAGAGGAAGCGGAATCGTAGGATTAAATGGTGCGGCGGCACGCAGAGGCATGATTGGAGATGAATTAATTATTATTTCATTTGCCACTATGGACTTCGAGGAAGCCAAACAGCATAAGCCTTGGCTGGTCTTCCCTAACAAATTCAACAAACTCTGATTTGGACAAAAAAGAAATAGTCAAATACCTTATTTTTGCTGCCCTAGGGGTATTAATAATCTATTTCATACAGAAGAACATCAAGTTTGATGACTTCATTTCCAACTTAAAGAAAGCCAATATTTTTTATGTTGTTTTGTCTACCGCGGTAGGTGTGCTGGCTGTATTTATAAGAGCCTTGCGCTGGCAACTGATGTTAAAACCCATGGGGTATGAAACATCTCTGGCTAATGCATATCATGCTACTATGAGTGGTTATCTTGTTAATTTGGGTATACCGCGTTCAGGCGAAGTATCACGTTGCGCCATGTTGTCCAAATCAGATAAAGTGCCTTTAAATGTATTGGTCGGCACTGTGTTGAGCGAAAGAATACTGGATGTTCTGATGTTAATGGTCGTTATTTTTTCTGCAGTATTTATGCAGTTTGATTTGTTATATGGCTATGTCTATAACAATTTACTTGTCAAATTCGTGAACAATCCAACTGCTCTGATTATAGTAGCGGCAGTTATCATATTGCTGATCATTTTTGCATTTAAAGCAAAATCCATTTTTGGGAAGTCAGGTAAACTGGGCAAACTATTTTTAGGATTTTTTGATGGCATCAAAAGTGTTTTCACACTTCAAAAACCATGGTTGTTCATAGCCTATACCATTGGCATTTGGGTGTGTTACTGGATGATGACCTATTTTATTTTACAGGCATTTGATTTCAGTGCCGATTTAGGAGTTTCCGGTGGTTTATCCACTTTAGTTTTCAGTAGTCTGGGCGTTATAGTACCAGCTCCTGCCGGTTCAGCAACTTTGTATTTCATAGAACTTGGACTAAGTCAGATTTACAGCATGGATGTTTCTAATGCAACCTCCATAGCCATTGTGATGTTTTCAAGTAATATAGCGATGATTATTCTGGCTGGAACTATTTCATACATTATCATGGCAAAAAGGACCAAAGCCTGATGGGAAAGCATTCTGATATAGCGTCAAAGATATTAAGCCGTGCAGATTTACTTAATAAAGTAGTTTCGGAAAAACAATCCGGGAAAAGTGTGGTATTCACAAATGGTTGTTTTGATATTTTGCACAAGGGACATGTCGATTATTTAGCCAAAGCCGCAGACAAAGGCGATGTTTTAGTCGTAGCCGTCAATTCAGATGCATCGGTAAAGAGATTGGGAAAATCACCCTCCCGACCAATTCAGGACGAGAATGCCAGAGCATATTTGATTGCAGCCTTAGGCAGTGTAACGTATGTAACTATTTTCGACGAAGACACACCTGAGGTACTAATTGATTTGCTGATACCCGATGTTTTGGTAAAAGGGTCGGATTACAAACCGGAAAATATTGTGGGATACAAAACAGTCACAGAGAATGGCGGCAGAGTAGAGACCATAGATTTTATAGAAGGTTATTCGACGACAGCGATAGAGAAGAAAATAAAATCGAGTTGAGTTTAATTTCAGGAAATTCAACCTAGCAGGTTGAATGGACCTAATTAAAAGAAAATCAGCAATTAATTTCGTTAAAATAATTCAATCAACCTGGCAGGTTGAATTTCACTTAAACTCTATTCAACCTGGCAGGTTAAATAGCTTTAACCAAAAGAAAATCAGCAAACTAATTTGTTAAAATAATTACCCCAACCTAGCAGGTTGAATTTCATAAACTAATTAGAAAATCAACCTAGAAGGTTAAATGTGGTTAATCAAATGAAATCCAAAACCTTAATTCGTTAAAAAAATTCATCCAACCTGCTAGGTTGATTTTTGCTCACAACTAAATCTACCACCATTAAACAATTCAGCTTTTCAGCTTTTCAGCCTTTCAGCTATTCAGCTTTTCATCCTTCCCCATTGCTTTTTTAACGCAGAAATCGCAGAATTTTTTTATTTGTTTATGATAATGTTAGTATTAATTTTAATGATTGCTTTTTTTCGAACTTTCCGCCATAGGCGGTGGGATGGCACAGAAAGATCCGCAGATGATCTAGGGCTTTCTTTAATGTATATTGGGATAACACAAATAGAAATGGTATAATAAAGTTCTGTGTAGTTCTGAGTTAAAAAAGTCTTTAACGCCATAACAATTCTACCGCGACACAATTCAGCCTTTCAGCTATTCATCCTTCCCCATTGCTTTTTAACGCAGAAATCGCAGATTTTTTTTTTATTTGTTTATGATTATGTTAGTAATAATTTTAATGATTGCTTTTTTCGAACTTTCCGCCATAGGCGGTGGGATGGCACAGAAAGATTCGCAGATGATCTATGGCTTTCTTTAATGTATATTGGGATAGCACAAATAGCTTTGGGACAATAACGTTCTGTGCAATTCTACGTTAAAAAAGTCCTCAACATTTCTATCCCACCCACCGATGCCCCCTCCATAACGACACAATTCAGTTATTCAGCCCTTCAGCTTCGAAGCGCTCAGCTTTTCCCAGGACTTAACCATCCAAGCTTCACTATTCAACTTATGTTATAAATGAAACCGTCGCCCCATCCGGGACTTTGTATTCTGCTCCATCATGTTTTCTATGAAACCGTCGTCCCGCTGGGACTTTGATTGGGGATATACTTAAAGTTTATCGACAGCATTACGACTTAACGACATTTCGACTTAACGACTTAACCTCCATTGCGACACAATTCAGCAATTCAGCTATTCAGCCTTTCAGCCTTTTATCTCTTCTTTTTCCGTATTTTCGCTTCATGCGTTTTCCTATTTTACTTGTGTTTCTTTTGTCAATGAGTTTTTCGCAGGCGCAATTGACCGACCCCGCAGTATCCATTTCCGTAGAACCTACTCTGGGTCACCGCATCATGAATTTTAAAAGCAAAGCCTTACCAAGCTTTAAAGATTCTATTAATAAAGCAGATGTTTGGAGAGATGCCATTTCTGCCAACTTCATGATTTCATACGCCACATCCAGATACTCAAGAATCTTCTTTGGATTGCAGTTCCAAAATTTCGGATATACACGCTCAAGAAAGAATCTGAAATTTATGGATACCATACATGAGGATATAGGCATTGTCAATGATCTTTCTCAAACAGGGAGCAACGATGTGGAATACATTTACAGATATCAATATCTCGGTTTACCGGTCATGCTTTCTTCTAAACTAAACATAAAAAGAATGAAGACCAGTAAAATGTATTTTATGTTTGGTGGTTCTTTAAATATTCTAATTAATCACGATATCAGAACCAAACTGATTGGATTTTCGGCAAGAGGTAAAAAAGTATTTATTTTAGACGGAAAAGAAGATGAGCCATCGCGATTTAATGCCAGTTTGCAAATGGGCCTTCGACTTGAAAATCCCATATTAGATAAAAACACATTCATTTTTATTCAGCCGGATATTTATTTACCCATACTCAGAGCCAACAAAAGCGATATGAAAGCTCAGCTTTACGCATTTGGATTACAAATTGGAGTGGTATTAAAACTCGATAAAGACAAAGCCTAATGAGAGCGATTATTCAAAGAGTTTCAGAAGCAGGAGTAACTATAGAGCAACAATTGCACGCATCAATTGGCAGAGGATTATTGGTATTAGTTGGCGTTGAAGAAAGTGATTCAAAACAAGATGCCGAATGGCTAGCCGGAAAGATCAGACAGATGCGAATTTTCAGTGATGAAAACGGCAAAATGAATCTTTCTATAGAAGATATAAAAGGTGAATATCTGGTTATTTCGCAGTTCACTTTACATGCTTTAACAGCTAAAGGCAATAGACCATCCTTTATAAAAGCGGCACGACCAGAACAGGCTATCCCACTCTATGAATACTTCAAAGAGCAATTAAAAAGCAATTCAGATTTACAAGTTAAATCGGGTGTATTTGGAGCCGACATGAAAGTGAATTTAATCAACGACGGACCAGTAACAATTTCTATTGACACCAAAAACAGGGAATAATTTTTACATTATCAGAGCTGCGTATTCAATTTCGCCTGCTTGAAAATCTGAATCAGTTTTTTAGATTTAATGTGAAAGCGGTAAAGCAACAAAACAGCTGCAAAACTCAATCCAACTATGAAAGCTAACCAGATACCTTCCAGTCCCATACCTGCGTGAAAACACAAATAATATCCTCCGGGAGCCATTATTATCCAATAAGAAACAAAAGCAATTATTCCGGAAATACGGGTATCTTTAATGCCTCTCAAAACGCCTGCTCCAACAGCCTGAAGCCCATCACTCAATTGAAAGAAGGCCGCCAATAAAATTAAATTAGGCGTTAATACCAGAAGCTCGGCATCCTGAGTATAGATATAAGGCAATTGTTTGTAAAAAATAAGGAAAATCAATGCAAAGATGATTTCAATTCCTATGGTTAATAATATAGTTGCAATACCTGAACGGCGCAGTCCTTCAGCATCTGCAGCGCCGTAGTGATTGCCAACAATGATATTACCGGCAGCGGCCAATCCGGTTACAAACATATAGGTTATAGATGCCAGATTAATGGCAATCTGATGAGCACCTGCGTGCAAATTTGAAATTTGTCCGGCAAATATTAAAGCTATGCTGAATGCGGCAATTTCAAAGAAAAAAGTGAAACCTACAGGAATACCCACTTTTAAAATCTCTGCAAAATACGATTTATGAACGATGCTGTCTTTTCCTTTAAAGGATTGAACCAATGGATGCCACCATGCCCATATCATCATAATAATTGCCATGGCATATCTGGAAATTACTGTTGCCCATGCAGCACCACTTAATCCCATTTCAGGAGCGCCCCATTCTCCATAAATAAGCATGTAATTTAAAATCAGATTTAATATTAATGCAAAAAATGTCACGTACATGGACATTTGTGTTTTGCCCAGACCATCCAGCAATTGTTTACCTGAATTGAAAAACAACATGGCTGGCACGGAATAATTAACAATGCGCAAATATTCTGAGCCCAATTCATTCATTTCAGGTGACTGGTCAAAAACAGGCAGATAATAAATTACCGTATAATTGATGCCCATTAGAACAATACTTAGAAACAGGGCTACTGCATTAGAAGATTTAAAAATAGGTATAGCTTGTTCGGGTTGATTTTCACCATCAACAATTGAGGTAATGGTAGAAACTGCATACATGGTACCAACACCCAATAGCATAAACAGAAAAAAAACAGCATTGCCAAAACCAGCAGATGCCATAGACAAGGTATCGTATTTGCCAAGCATAACCACATCAGAAAATCCCATAAGCACTAATCCTAACTGTCCCATTGTAATTGGAAAAGCCAGTTTAAAAATAGTGAAGGTAATCTCGCGATATGAATTCAGACGACGAAACAAGAGGGCAAAGATAATTGAATTTAAAGTAATGGCAGTGGATATACCAATACATTTCTATAATTACTTTCTGAATAAATTCTTAATCTATGACAAGAAATGCATGGGGGCAATGGTTGTAATTTTGTAATGATAAAACTTCAAATATCATGACAACAAAATCAGTAGAAGCCATTTTCAATCCTCCAGCTCCACACATGGTGGGAGACGGATTCAGAGTACATAATTTCATTCCTTCTATGCCTGAGTTAAGCATGGAACGTATGAGTCCATTTATTATGATGGATTATAATTCGCGAATCAGTTTTCCACCACGTGAGCATCCAAGAGGTGTTGGTGTGCACCCACACAGAGGATTCGAAACCGTTACAATTGCATATAAAGGCAAAGTTGCTCACCATGACAGTACAGGCAACAGCGGCGTTATAGGTGAAGGCGATGTTCAGTGGATGACTGCAGCCTCCGGTGTCTTGCACAAAGAATACCACGAACAGGAATTTAGTCGCAATGGTGGTGAATTTCAAATGGTACAGTTATGGGTCAACTTGCCGGCTAAAGACAAAATGTCTGCTCCAAAATACCAGGCTATAGAGAATGCTGCGATGGGTAAATATCTGCTTGATGATAGCAGCAGTTTTATTGAAGTCATAGCAGGACAATACAAAGACATCAAAGGTCCGGCAAGTACATTTACGCCAGTACACATGATGAATGCCAAATTAAAAGCCGGTTCAAAAGCCGAGTTCTCCTTCCCTACCCATTACAACACGGTTGTATTGACAATCGAAGGTCATGCAAAAGTCAATGGACATGAATTAAAGACAGATCATTTGGCACTTATGAAACACGATGGAGAGCATTTTGAAATTGAAGCAGTGACTGATACAATTGTATTAGTTTTAAGTGGCGAGCCTATCAACGAACCAATAGCGGCTTATGGTCCATTTGTAATGAATAGCAGGCAAGAATTGGTGCAGGCTTATGAGGATTTAAGTAAAGGAAAGTTTGGGGAATTAGAGGAATAAGAAAGGCTAAATAGCTTCGCTGCTGAAAAGCTGAATAGCTGAATTGTGTCGCGGTGGAGAGGGAGGTAGATCGCAGAACGAGGACAGAAAACACAGAGTACGCAGAAAGTGTTGAGGCATTTGACGCGGCATTTGGTTTGCTTGCGCAAACTGGAATTCGCTGAAGGGTAAGGGAATGAGAAGGTTGTTCAATCATGTGTCATGAAACCGTCGCCCCTCCGGGACTTTATATCCTTCTCAATCTTGTTTTCTATGAAACCGCCGCCCCTCTGGGACTTTGATTGTAGATACTCTTTTAGTATATCGAATAGCCCCACAACTTAACGACTCAACGCCTTAACGACTAAACAACTTAACCCCTCTAACGCGAAACAATTCAGCAGCGGAGCGTCAGCCTTTCAGCAGCGGAGCGTTTAGCTTCCCCTACGACTTAACTTCTCTACTCTTTATTTAGATAAAAAGTCAAAGCACCTGAAGGACATTTATTAACTGTCTCAATGATGGCTTCGGTTGTATCGGCTTCTGGTTTAATCCAGGGTTGTGTCTTGGGTTGAAAGACTTTAGGATTGTTTTTAACGCAATTACCGGAGTGTATGCATTTACCCGATTGCCAAACTACTGTTACTTCACCATTGGTATATTCTTTTTTGAGATTGTTCTTGTCCATAAGCGTTCATTGTTTATACAAATATATAGGATTAAATTCTCGATAAGCAATCTAAATTCAAAACCCTAAAAATAATTCGCTCAATTCGCTGTATACAACACATTATAATACATAAACCTGTATTTAACTTTTCATTTCTTAGCAAACATCTACGAATTCGGCGAATCCTTTGAAATTGTCTTAAATAGCAAGATATTCGCATGTGAGAGTTGCCAAAGGTTCTTAGTGACTCTCTTTGATATGGCAAATGATGACGGAAAATTTGTGAACGTCAGATTTGTTGGGGATAGTGAGATTCAAAAATCAAAACACTTTAAAAGTACTATTAATTAGAAATTCATCATGGAAATAAAAATATTAAAAGAATTAGAAATTAACAATAGATTTGGACGTTTTACAAATCAAGGTATATCTATGGAAAGAATTGAAGCTCTTGAGCAACTCTACAACAATGGAAATCCATTCCCTAGAGTTTTAAGGGAAATGCTGTATTTAGGCGGAGACGATTGTATTGTTTTAGATTATGCAGGTAAGGATACCGCTGAGGAATTTCAAATCAAGGTCAGGGAGAGATTGACAAGGTATGGAATGACCATTTCAAGGCCATTTTTTTGTGTGGATTCAATGGCTGCCTTTGACTCAGCTGCATTTACATTTATGTATACAGATGATAGCAATGAGAACCCACCATTGTGGAATGCTTACATGGATGAAAAAAGTGTTGAAGAGTTCCCAGAATCTTCATTGAGTTTACTCATTCATGATAGATTAGAACGAATCAGGAGAGGTTCTGGGCCATTTTAAACTATAGTTTAATCGCATTAACAGCAAATGAAATATAATTAATAATCACAACACATCTCTGATATCAGGTGTTTTTTGAAATACACTTCTGGCAAATGGACAAAGCGGAATGATTTTAATGCCTTTGTTTCTTGCAAACTCAACGACCTTCATCAACATCTGTTTTCCGGCATTTTTTCCTTTCAGACTTTCGTTGACCTCTGTATGATCGATGATGATTCTGTCAGTCCCTGCCCAGGTGTAGGTCATTTCAGCTTGCTGAACACCATCCACTACTATATAGAATTTGCCCTTATTGTCATTGTCTTGTTGTAGAATTTCCATTGTATTAAATTGTTATTTCTTTATTTGATATATCGGGTTTGTTTTTTCTAATTCGTAAAACAATATAAAAGTATAAAAGTCCAAAAAGATGAACTGTTCACCTTCTATAAAAGCCTACTTTTCCCAGGTATTAGTTAGCAGTTTTATCTTATTCGATTCCAGATACTGAATTGTCGCATTAAGATGCTCCATATCTTCAGGTTGATTATAAATTTGTCTGGCAGATTCAATGGCATTTTGATTGGCTTGTAAGGCTTCCATTTTGTTATTGGCTTTATATAAAAACCAACTGTAATCGTCCCAGATTTCAGGTCGAATAACTTTTGGTGGTCCGTTTAAAACGGTATTCAAATTAAAAAAATAGTAAATCTTATAGCCGTGTGTAAATGACAATTGAAAAAAGAAGAAGAAATACAATAACAGAAGAATATTGGGGATTTTTCTCCATTGACTGAACTCTCTGATTCTAGTAAAATAAGCAATACAAATAAAAAAAGGCAGTAAAAAAAGTGTATAGAACCCTAAAATTTTTATTCCTGCCGGCCAGTGCATGATGCGAATTAACACATACAATGTCACAGAAGAATATGACAAATAAAGCAGAGCTTCTGTTAAACCGGTTTTAAAATTCTTTATAAGAAAAATGATGCTGTGAAGCAGGAGCAGAAAGGTGCCTAAAATGGAGATGATATTAGCGCCTGGTATGTGAAACAACTTACCAAGGAGACCTAAAACAAAAGTCATCCATGCAATGATTAAGAGTTTTTTCATAATTAAAAATGTCTTAATGCAAGTATAATGATTTTTTATTGAGGATACATCAGCAAAGAATTATCAAAAAAGAAACCCACCCCTGCTTTTCAGCAGAGATGGGTCCATCAACAAAAAAAATATGAAACTGTTAAGAACTGTTCGGATTTATTTTAAGAGGGTCACTGTGCCTCTTAATGAGAATGTGTCGTTATTGATAAAGAGTCCGCTGACTGTCCATACATAAACATCCTGTTCGCAAGGAATGCCATTGTGCATACCATCCCAGGCCTCTGTCAGGTCGGTAGTTTCAAACACCAGCTCTCCCCATCTGTTGAAAATCTTGAATACATACTGATCGGGTTTAACATTGAAGAGCGAAGGTTTAAAATTATCGTTCTTGTTGTTGTTATTTGGTGAAAACGCAGTGGCGGCATATACATAACCTTCCTTATACGTACCCAGATAATTGTGTTTGTACATGGTATCACTGCAACCATAAGAATTGTAAGCAATGAGTTGAACAGAATAATTGCCTTCTTCATTCACAAGGAAAGAAGGATCTCTTAAAGTTGAACCATCAATTACATTGCCAAAAGTATCATACAGATTCCAGTTGTATTTAATGGCATTGTTACTCATATTTTGCATTGCAAACACCGCATTAGGCAGATTTAAGAATCTTTTGTAAGTCATGAAATCAGCATCCGGTCTTGGATAAACAGTTATCATATATGGTACTGTGAAAGTTGTTGTTCCACCTGTACCGGTAGCTATCAAAGTGACATCCCACTTACCAGAATATTCGAAAGTATGAACCGGCTCCTTTTCATAAGAGTCTGGCGAACCATCCCCCCATACCCATCTGTAAGCGTAGGCATTGGTAGTTTTGTTTGTGAATTTCACTTTCATACCTGCACAACCTACCATGGTGTCAGCATAAAATGCCACTTCCGGTTTTGGGTCTTCAACATACAGTGGTTTGCGAACAACATCACTGCAGCTTTGGTTCCAAACTGTTAGTTTAACTTCAAAATTTCCCGACTGTGTGTAAGTGTGTGTTGGGTCTTTTTGGTTAAAATTAGAAGCAGGATATGTATTGTCTCCAAAATTCCAGTCGTATTTCAAATCGTTGACATTGGCTGTCGTGATTAATGGTTTTGCAACAAAAGCTACAATGGCATTTGGCAGTTTTGGATTACTTGGCAAGTAGCTGAAATCGGCCTTAGGTTTTTCCAGCACTTTGAAAAATGATTTGCCATCTGTGCTATCTACACAACCATCTTTATCATAGCCATAAAGCGTGATTTTATATTGACCAAACTTGTTGTATACATAAGAAGGGTTGACTTCATTGGACAATCCGCCATCACCAAATTTCCAGAAATAGCGCACTGCATTGTTCGATTTATTTGTGAAATTCACAACACCTTTTTCGCAAGAGATATCCGTGCTCTTCACAAAATCAATTTTCATTTTTGGTTTCACTTTGATGATTTGTTCGCTGCTGTCTACACACTGATAATTGTTCTTAACGTACAGTTTAACATTGTAGAAAGTGTCTTTCACTTGTGATGATGGCAATACGGTCGAGAAACTTGAAACATTCATAATGGTACCGTCATCGAATAGCCACTGATTGCTGACATTGTTCTTTGATTTATTGATGAACTGATAATTACCTGCATCACAAGGATCGTTTCTCTGTGCCTTGAAATCGGAAATTGGTTTAGGGTATACCATAACAAAAGCACTGGCAGTATCCAGACAATTGAAACGTTTTCTGAACAAACTGATTTTAGGTTGCATGGTCAGATTACCCATCGGATTAACATAAGTATGATTGACGCTGTCGGTAGTTGCAAAAGCTGAGTTGTCACCTAAATCCCAATAGAGCGTATGGAACAAGTTTGACTTGTGTTTCATATTTATTTCAAGGTCAGTACATCCCAGTTGTTTATCCAACAGAATATTATCCAGTGGTTTGTTGACTAAATACACCGGTAATTCAGTAGTATCTTTACAACCAGTAACTGAACTGACTTCCAGTCTAACATTGAAAGTTGTATCTCTTCCACTGCCCGACATGATTGGGAATTTATGTTTAGGATTAACAGCTGTTGAAGTGGTATTATCTCCAAACTTCCAGTTATATCTGTATGCCCCTAAGGAGGTATTGACAAGTTGAATGCTTTCTCTTGCACAGGTGGAATCTTTGCTCAATGTAAACTCAGCTTTTGGTTTACCCATTGCTATCACTTGCTGATAGGCAGTATCGCTCACACAATTATGATCGGACACTACAACATGTTTTATAATGTATAGCGAATCAAACAAATTGATACCATCTAAAATAATGCTGGTATTGGAACTGCCTTTAGCAACAGTTTGACCTTCGGTACCCCAGTAATGATAATGGGCATTGACAGACTTATCTGTTAAGTTGACCAAGACAGGAGCACATGCCTTTTTGGTACTGACATCAAATGCTGCTTTAGGTTTAGGATATACCAATACAAGTTTTTCTGCAGTATCTCGACAACCATATTGACTGATGGTTTGGTAAACTATTTTAAACTGAACTGTGGTATCTGTATGATTAAAGAAAATACTGGAGTCATTGCTTTGGTATGACTGGAATCCATTTCCAAAGTTATGGACATGAGAGAGAGCGCCTCCATCTTTAGAATAGGAAACATTATCGGCTTTAATATGTAAAGGTGTGCATCCATCCACTTTATCTGTAATCAATCTTGCGACAGGCTGAGGATGTACAGTAATATTAAAGCTTGTACTGTCAACGCAACCATGCTCACTGTATCCAACCAATTTAACTGTGTAAACTGTATCAGAGTAATTAGATGCATTGTAAACAGCATTAAAATCCTTACTTGTATCAGAGCTGCCATTCCCTGAATACCATCTGAAGCGCATCATATCGATATTACCGGTATCCATTGGAGAGGAATTGTTTTTAAACTGAACAGGTAACATAGCACATCCTGAAGTTTTATCCGGAGTAAAACTCAATTTAGGCTGAGGGTAAACAGTAATGGTTTGCACGCTGGAGTTGGCGCAGCCATTGGCACTTGTAACTTTTAGTTTGACAGAATACAATGTATCTGTATAAAGACTGGCTGTATAGGTAGCACTTGGATCCACATCAGTTGAAGTTGTTCCATTTTCGAACTTCCATGAATGTTTCAATGTACTGAAAGCTTTGTTGTTATTGGTTCTTGACAGATTGGTAAAGTTGACACTTAAAGGACCACAACCTTCGAGAACACTAACTGAGAAATCGCTGGTAGGAGAAGGAAATACTAAAATACTTCCGGTGCTGCTGTCTTTACAACCCAGCCAGTTGCTAACTGTTAATTTCACTTTGTAAATTGTGTCTTTTACATAAGCTTGCTGGTATTTGGTGCTTGGATTTTTAAGTGTAGAAGTAACACCATTTCCTAAATCCCAGTTATAAGACACTGCTTTTTGAGAAGCATTACTGAAAACTACAGTTAATGGACCACATCCTGAATCCTTATTATTAATAATAGCTTGCGGATTTTTAGCAGTAAAGAAAGTTCTTTCAAGAGAATCTCCCTGACAAGACGAAGCGCTGGTAACAACTAATTTCATCTTCACCACGTTAGTATCTGAATTTAAAATGGTATCATTTGGAACAGCTTTGGTTGATACCAGTTTTCCATTGGCATACCATTTATAATCTTTGGCAAAAAATGAACTGTTGCTAAACTTAAATGTTGCAGGTGCACAGCCATAAGTTTTATCGAGATTAAACTGAGCTTTAGCACCTGGTTTGATATACAAGCTATGGTAGGTGGTATCCTTACAACCTGCACCGGTGCCAGCTATCAGACGTACTGTAAAGTTTCCGGTATTGGTGAATACGTGTTTAAACACGCCGGTTGTAGTGCTGGTAGCTGTTGTATTATCACCAAAACTCCAGTTGAATGTAGTTGAATTGGTTGACTGGTTATTAAAAGACAGAGAATCGAAAGTACAGCCAACGGTATCACCACTTAATACAGCTAAAGGCATTCCATAGGCTGTAAATGTCTGGGTAAAGGTATCGATACCACAACTATCTGTTACAATTAATTTAACCGTGTAGTTTCCTGCAACAGTATAAATTTTGGAACCCGGATTTTTTTGAGTTGAAGTTGTGCTGTCACCAAAGTCCCAGAAATAAGTTTGTGATGAAAAGTCGGAAGTAGTGGTATTGTTAAAACTAACCGTCATTGGCACACAAGTTCCGCTGATATTAGCGAAAGCTGCATTGGGTTTATCATTCACCTTAAAGTTTCTGCTCAGGGTATTACTTCCGCAAGGATTAGTGACTTTAAGACTAACCGAATTGACACCATGGCGAGTGAATGTGTAATCTAAGATAGAATCGGTAAATGTGTAGGTACTGCTTCCCTCGGTCACAGTCCAAAGACGGGTTAGGCCCCTGCCTTTGGATGTGTCGATGAGGTGGACGGATAAGGGTTTACAACCAACAGAACGATCGAAAGCGAACGCAGCCTGAGGATTGTAATAAACGCTGACCTTACCCTTGAAGGTGTCGTAACCACAAGCGCTTTTGGCGATTAAAGTTACGATGTAGTCACCTTCCGTTTTGTATTTGTGGTATTGAGCGGCTTTGCTGGAGGTCCATCCTACTGTAGTACCATCCCCGAAATCCCAGAAATATTCTTTGATATCCGGAGTGAGGCAATACTTATCAGATGAAACATTGTAAAATATATGGTTTTGAGTCGGATCACAGGTACTTGTAACTGTCCACAAAGCCTTGTCCTTCTCACTAATATCGATTGGATTCCAGGTGGTAAATGAGCTGCCACAAACATTTGTAGCGGTTATTTTTATAACGCCCGAGCAAACCCCTGTTTTGTAAATATGTGTTAATGTATCGTTGTAGCTGGTATATGGTAAAGTATTGGTTTCTCCATTGCCCCAGTCGACTATAAAATAGGTATTATCCGAAATGTTGTACGAATTATTGACAATGCGCATCACATGCGGAACACAACCGCGATTGCTGCCTGATGTCGGCCCGATGATACCTGCAGTTGGTTGCCTTTGATTATAAACTGTTCCATAAACAGTATCTACACATGAACCATTGGTAGAAACTATTTTTACGGTAAAGATGCCAAGAGTTCCAAAAGTATGCGATTTAACAATATTAGGCAATAAAGTAGATGTTGAGGTATCCATTGAACCATCACCCCAGAAAATTTTTAACCCTTGTAAAGTATCGTTCGATTCGAGATCAATTTTAAATGAATCCGGGTCTGTGATAAACTGAAGACAATTCATCCAGCTTGGACTGAGAGAATAAGTTAAATTTTGGTCTTTAATGGTTTTGGCATTAGAGCTGACATTATAAGTACTCTGTGCACTCGAATCTATACAACCCGAAGAATCTTTGACAAACAATTTAATTTTGTGCGATCCCGTGGTTTTTAAAAGAAACTGAATAGAATCTTTTCCAATGATTGTGTCTCCGGAAAGTTTATTATCTACTTTCCACCAGTATTTTGCAGTTCCATTTCCGCTACCTGTAGATGTATTGTACGCCTTTATTATATAAGGCAATCCACAAGTGTGAGATGCACTGGAACTGAAGCTGGGTGCGACTCCGCAGCTGTAAGTTTTTCTACTCAAAAACAGTAAAAAAACTAAAAACAGCATTTTGAAAACAATAGGTCTCATTTGCTTTTTTGTGTTGACTCTATCAAAGTTAGATGCCAACATATCCAAAGCAAGTTTTTTTGTTTAATTCTTTATTTTTTTTTGAATTATTTTTATATTATTGATTTACAGACACTTAATGCTACTTTTTTAACAACAAGCCTGATTTTTTTACGAGTTGTCGTTTAATAAATTAATTTATTTTTTAAACATCTTCAAAATTTCATTTCTATGGCCATCATGAAATTTCTTCCGGCTTGAGGGAAATAAAAATTCTCTCTTGTCAAATTCCCTCCATACACGTATTTGTAAGTCCAGCCGTTGTTTGAGTAAAAAATACCAGTCAGGTTATTAACCATTCCTTTTAATATTATTTTTTCACCAGACAAGAATCCAAATGTTTTACTGAATTGAAAATTAAGTAATGTGTAAGCTGGCAAAGAGGCAGAATTGTTTAAAGTATTATCAAGGTACTGCTTACCTACGTATTTTACATTGAAATTCAAATCCAAATTCATTAAATGTCTGTCAGTTATACCAAAATATCCAATTACAGAAGGTGAAAACGCAATATCAGTCGTCTTAATCACTTCCTTTTTATATGTATTCAGGTCGTAATCATAATAAGCATCTTCAAAATTTTTAATTTTGTTAGAGCTGAGTGTCAGGTTGGCATCCAGAGACAATTTTTCTATTAAGGGATATTGAACAATAATTTCCACACCTCTTCTGTAGCTTTCAGCCACATTTCGTCTTAAGGCATTGCCAACATCGTTTAATTCACCAGTTACGACCAGTTGATTTTTATAACTCATATCATACAGGTTAAATTGAAATACTTTGTTTCTTCTATAATAAATGTATCCCAGTTCTATATCTCTTAAATGTTCGTGTTTAGGTGCAGAACCTTTATTGTCTATAAAGTCGGAACGGATGGGTTCTCTGTTACCAATGCTTATGCTCGAATAAACATTTGAAAATCTATTGATCAAATACACAATTGATGCTTTGGGATTTAAAAAATCGTATGTGCTTTCAAATCCAATCTTTGTACCGTCGTTATCATTACCTTTACTTAAATAATGTACATTGCGGTATTGCATCTCAATATCCATCAGCCATTTTTTACCAAACAACTGATGCCACTTAATAAAAGTATTGAGTTCATCTTTATCACTGGTAGAACGGTAATAGGTATTATCCAAACCAAATGGAGCAGCTATTTCGGCCCAGATTACCTTACCAAAGTGTTTCCCGTCATAAGCTGTAGCGCTTATACCAAAAGTGAGTTCAGTTTTTTGTTTCTTATAATTCAATGATGAAAAATTACCATAGTAAATATTGTCCAGCCACCTTTGCCTAACCAGATTGGTAGTGCTTATAGTATCTGTTCCGTTAATAAAATCGGGTGCAAAGTAACTCGAGAAACTGGCGGCCTCTTTAAATTCCTGATAATATCCCTTCCCTGTGGTAATGAAAAAGGCCGAACGCAAAGTCAGGTAACTATTGAATGAGTAATTTAAATGCATTTGATAATGATTTTGCCAGTAATTATCTGTTTGATTGGCATAAGTATAATAGTTATAGGTTCTACCTGAATTCAACAAATCGGCTCTTTGCTGACTGCTCAAATAATTTCGGTCAGCATAGGCATTCATACCATCTACATCGTTTTTAATTCTACTTTCAGGTGTACCATACCACGACTGATAGGTTTTCTCTTTTCCTCCGAAACTGACCAAATCTGCATGAAATTTTTTATTTGAATACCCCAGGTTAAACTGAAATGCTTGTAAATCACTTTTAGCTCTGTCGACATAACCATCACTGACTATTCTGGACAAGCGGCCACCAAAAATAAAATGATTCATCCGGCCGGTATTGAACATAATGGTACTCTTTGCCGTATTAAACGACCCAAATGATTGTGAAAAATAAGCATAAGGTAATTCAGTCAAATCTGTATTTTGAATATTGATATTGGCTCCAAAAGCACCAGTACCAATAGTACTGCTTCCCACTCCTCTTTGTATTTGCACTGAATTGGTAGAAGAAGCCAGATCTGGCATATTCACCCAATAGACACCGTGACTTTCGGCATCATTAATCGGAATACCATTTACAGTTACATTAATACGTGTAGCATCGCTGCCTCTGATTCTGATGCCTGTATATCCAACACCCGTTCCAGCATCACTGGTAGTAACAGCAGAAGGTGTATTGCCAATTAAATAGGTAAAATCCTGCCCAAAATTAGTTGGGGCAATTTTAGCAGCACTGAGATTGGTATAAGCAAAACCGGTTTTACCCTTCACCTGCACAGCCCTTGCGGTTGCTCTTCCGAAATCCTGCACATCCATAAACAGAATCACGTATAAGGTAGTATCAGATTGAAGATCGAACATCACAGTTCGGGTTTGATAGTTCGTTGCAGAGACTGTCAGAAAATATCTACTCTTATAAAGTACGATTTGGTTTTGTTCTGTTTTAAATTCGATTTTTGTAGCACCTTCAATTAGTTTCGCATTAAATTGTTCGATACGATTGGAATCAATATCCAATATTTCTAAATTAAGTTTTGCTTTTAAAGTATCTTGAGCAGAGAGACTGGCAAAAAGGAAGAGCAAAACGATGCTGGTTAAAACTGATTTTTTCATTTTATTTAAATTAAATCAGTTTTGAGTATGCACCTCTTAGAAAAGGTGATTTGTTTTCCCCGTCGCAGATATAACTCTTATCCGGGTGATGTGGGTATTTCTCAGCCTGCTAATTGCATGCACCCCAAAACTGAGGCAAAGGTAAGGGAATGGAAGAGAATAAAAAAAACATAAAAGCTGAAAGGCTGACGCTGCGCTGCTGAATTGCTGAAAAGCTGAATTGTTTCGCGGAGGATAAGGAGGTAGATCACAGAATTGGGGCAGAACGCACTGAACACGCTGAATTTTTATTCCTGTCCCGTCTAGTACGGGAGTCCTTTGACGCGGCGGTCGCTAAAGCAACATTATACTCAGAAATGGGCAGAATACACTGAAGGGAAGCTTCGCTGTTAAGTCGTTAAGTCGTAATGCTTATCGATAGCATTATAATTTTCCTCAACATATCTGTGGATTCCGTTTGCGCAAGCAAACCCTGCCGTGTCAAAGACAAAAACTTTTCTGCGCTTTCTGTGTGTTCTTTCCTTGTTCTGCGACCAACCAAACGTTGGCATCTGTGAATTCCGTTTGCGCAAGCAAACCCTGCCGTGTCAAACGTAAATAATTTTCTGTGTGATCCGCGTGTTCTTTCCTTGTTCTGCGACCTACCCTCCGAATCTACTCAAACTAACCCCTCATTTTCTTAGCCAGATTCAGATTGTATTCTGCATATAACCTTAAACCACTCATATATTCTTCGCTGCCCAATGAACGACCATCCTGGTCTAATACCTTATCTGTAAACTGCGATTCAAACATCTTGGCGCTGACTACAGTTTCGAAATTAAATACACTGATGATTTTATTCAAAGTATAACTCAGCTGAACAGCCGGCATTCTGCCTCCCCTGCCATTAGAAACTCCACATGTTGCAATCACTTTATTGTTCCACATCTCCTTGAATGGTCGCGATGCCATGACGTGAACTGTTTGTATAATTTCGGCACTTGGAAACCAATTGTACTCTGGAGTCAATATGAAAAGTAAACCTGATTGTGTGCAGGATTCGTATAAATCCTTTTGCCAGGGACTTAAATTATTGGGATCAACTATGCCTTGATTGGCACTGGGAATATCATAACCATTGTAATCAATAATTCTGACTTCCTCATTGGATTGAATATCATTTAATATATGCTTGAGTGCTTTGGCGACTCTTATGGTATTGCTGTTTTTACGCGGCGAACCGCTCAATATTGTTATCATTATATCTTATACATTTCCCTGAGAAATTGATACAGATTAAACCCGGTTTTGTTTGCCTGAGCTTTTAAATTTTCCATCAATTCCTTTCGGTCTATTGCTCTCATTCTGTTTGAAAGTATCAGTTGAAACGCTTTTTCTGACAATAAATGCAGTTTTCTTTCGTTACCGGCATTCAGTTGATTGTGCTGATCGATTGCTTTCCAAAATGTTTCGATTCCTATTTGATTGGTCGCTACAGTTTTGAGTACCGGCACTTCCCATTCGCTTTGAGGACGACCATGCAACAAAGCCGATAAGTTTTTGACAAAAATATCTGCTCCTTCCCTGTCGGATTTATTTACTACAAATACATCTGCAATTTCCATCAATCCGCTTTTAAGCGTCTGCACTTCATCACCTGCTTCAGGCACTAAAACCACTGCAGTTGTATCTGCTAATCCAGCAATTTCAACTTCACTCTGGCCCACACCAACCGTTTCGATTAATATCACATCAAAGCCAACGTGTTTCATCACATCGCTCACTTCAAAAATTCGAGCAGACAATCCACCCAAACTGCCTCTGGTAGCCAAAGAACGAATATAGACATTCGGATTGTTAAAATGTTCTGACATCCGGATTCTATCGCCAAGCAATGAACCAAAATTAAAAGGTGATGTTGGGTCAACTGCTATGACACCAATCTTCTTGCCTTCTTTTAAAAGATGTCCAATCAAAGCATTTACCAAACTACTTTTACCAGCTCCCGGAGGTCCGGTAATTCCCAGTAGCGGTACATGCTTATCGAAACTAAGCGATTCCAACAAATGACGACCTTCTGGCATATCGTTTTCAACCAGCGTTATTGCTCTGGCCAAAAAACGGAAATCACCACTTTGCAATTGTTGAATATCTACCGAACGAATCAAAGCTTAATATTTAATACAAACGTTTTTAGGTTCTGTAAAAAAACGCATGGCTTCCCATCCGCCTTCTCTGCCCACTCCACTGTTTTTAACACCACCAAATGGCGTACGCAAATCGCGGAGCAGCCAGCAATTGATCCATACGATACCACTTTCTATATTAGAAGCAACTCTGTGAGCACGCGATAAATCACTGGTCCAGATACTGCAAGCCAGTCCATATTCCGTGCAATTAGCCATTTCCAATGCTTGTTCCTCTGTGTCGAAAGGCATAATGCTTACAACCGGACCAAAAATTTCTTCAGTATTGGTGCGACAATCGAAAGCCAGATCTTCAATAATCGTAGGCTCAATGAACCAGCCATCAGCATTATCTCCTTCAGCTTTAAAAGCCTGACCACCAAGTAAAATTTTACCACCTTCTTCCTTTGCCAGCTCAATATAGGACAATACCTTATCGTAATGCATACGACTGACGATAGCGCCAATTTTTGTAGATTTATCCAAAGGATTGCCCACTTTAAGTGCTTTCACTTCTTCAATCAAAGCATCTCTGAATTTGGCGTAAATACTGCGTTCAACCAATATCCTTGAACCGCATAAACAAATTTCACCCTGATTTAAAAACGAAGTATTGACAGTTGTCTTTAATGCTTTATCAAAATCACAATCAGCAAATACGATATTTGGATTTTTACCTCCCAGTTCGAGGCTCAGTTTTTTAAACATAGGTGCAGCAACTGATGCAATGTGTCTGCCTGTTGAAGTTCCACCTGTAAAAGAAATCGCCTTGATACCTGGATGAGACACCATGGCATTACCCACCATTGGACCCAGTCCATGCACTATATTGAGTACTCCGGCAGGCAAACCTGCTTCAATACAAAGCTCCGATAACAAATACGCTGTCATAGGCGTAATTTCAGAAGGTTTAGCTATTACACAATTACCGGCAGCCAGGGCTGGAGCAATTTTCCATGTGAATAAATACAAAGGCAAGTTCCATGGACTGATACAACCCACTACACCAATCGACTGACGAAGCGTGTAATTGATAGCATGTCCTTCCATGTTATGACTTTCGCTGGCAAATTGCATGGCAGCAGTAGCAAAGAATCTAAAATTCTGACCGGCTCTGGTTATTTCATTTTTAGCCAGCCATTGCGGTTTTCCCTGGTCGATACTTTCTGCAGTAGCCAGCTGATCATTGTTTTCATCTATGAGTTCAGCAATGCGATTTAACACTTTAAAACGCTCTTCCAGAGTTGTCAGTTTCCAGGATTTGAAAGCTTTGGAAGCTGCTTCATAAGCTAATGCCACATCTTCGGCATCCGAATCCGGAATCAAACCATACACTTTACCGGTTGCCGGATTAAAATTATCCATAAACTCCCCTTTAGCAGGCGCTAAGTGTATACCATTGATGTAATTAAGAATTTTATTCATTGCAATTCAGCTGCAAATATCGAGGAAAAAGTTTGATATGTTGAACTGTTGAAGAGTTAAGTAAAAGGGGAAGCTGAATCGATTTCTATGATTCAAACAAGTCGTGGTTGATAATTTTTTTCAAACATTCTATTTTGGTTAACGCAAGCAAAAATTCTATGAATCAGTTTATTCCTTATCGCATTGATTACGCTCATTTTGTTTTTC
>CAUJCT010000034.1 GCA_963169345.1 Bacteroidota bacterium | reverse complement strand
GTTGTTGTTGGTATTTCTGATTATCAAACCATCGATTGTCAGGTAATCGATACCATCAAACAGGAAGACACCATCGTTAACACCACCTTGAATGAATTTACCATTACCATTGATTGTGATGGTGTTGGTAGAACTTGCGCCAGTGATTTGCGGAAGTACAATTTGAGATTCAGTTTGGTCGGTAACAACATTAATTGTAACAGCACTGCTGATACCATTTGTAACGATAGCACTTCTGAAGTCAGCCCAATTGGCAAAGTTAGTTCCTCCAGTAGCACTGCCGTTATCGATGGTGTAAGTACCCGATAACTGAGCCCATGCAGACCCGGCAAACCCTGCGATGACCGTGAGGAAGGCCGCTCGCAAAGCGCTTTTGATTTTGTAGTTTTTATCCATAATGCAATAAAATTTTATAAAACGAAATTATAGATGACTGATTTGGCATTCTGATTTTTTCGATTATTAGAAGACTGATTTCGGAAAAAGTCATTTTTTTTTAGATTAATGAATATGACAAAATTTTGACAAACAATATCATTTTCAATAGTTTAGTACACAAGTCGAAACTTTTCAGCCACTCAACGACCACAGTTTATCCTTTGTCGAAAGGGAATGAAAATTGATTGAATGAACTAAAATTTGCTTCAAAAAATTGAATAATATCTGACATAATTGCCTAATTAAATCAGGTAAGAAAAATATTTAAAGATGAATAGTTTAAACACAAATACATCTTTCTATATTTGAAAAGTTTATCTTTGGGAAGGCTACCGTATGTTGAACCCAGAACTGAAGAGATTGGAAAAAATAATGACTGACAACATTCCTTTACCAGAGAACGAAAGGGAAAGACTTGAGGCGCTTATCAATTTTGATATATTAGAGAAGATGCCCGAGTCGGAGCTGCTTCCATTGGTGAAAATTGCAGCTTTTGCATGTCAGACCAACATAGCATTAATTTCTATTTATGAGGGCAATAGACATATTGTTAAAACCAAAACGGGTTTAAGCATTTATGACATGCAGAACGATTATGACTTCTGCATACAGGTAGTTAAAGCCAAAGATTTTTTTGAGATACCTGATACTATCCGTGATCCTGAATTCAGCAAACATCCATCGGTACTCGGGCATCCCAATATTCGTTATTTTGCAGGTATTCCAATTTCAACAGTTGAAGGGTTCAATATTGGCTCAATCTGTATCATAGATTCTCGTCCCAAAACCCTATTTCCGGAACAAATTGAGACTTTGCGCCGATTAGCTGAGCAGATTAAGAACACGCTTGCATTAAAGAAGCAAAACAAACAATTGCAGAGTGAATTGAATCAATTGATTCACGAGAAAATCAATCAGACAGAGATTGACCTGGCAGCCTATAAATTTGCCCTCGACCAGTCTGCAGAGGTGGCCATCAGCGACAGAGACGGATTTATAAGATTTGTCAATGATAAATTTTGTCGTACTTCTATGTACGTTAAAGAAGAGTTACTGGGACAACCATATAAAATTATCAATTCAGGTTTCCATCCCCGTTCTTTTTTTGCCGAGATGTGGCAAACCATAACCAAGGGAGAAGTATGGCATGGTGAAATTAAAAACGTTAATAAAAAAGGCCATTATTTTTGGGTCGACTGCAGCATCATTCCATTTCTTGATAAGAAGGGAAAACCCTATCAATATATCACCATCCAGCACGATATTACTGAAAAGAAAAATGCACTGGAGCGTCTTACCATTGAAACACGATTGATATCTATATTAAGTGAAAATGAAACAGTAGATATTGCCATCAAAAAAATTGCACATCAGATTTGTTTGCATTTAGACTGGGACCTGAATATGTTTTGGACAGTGGACCAAATAAGAAACAGACTAAGCAAACCAAAATATTACAATCATATCAACCGCCCTTTACCTGAGTTTGAAAGCCAGTCATCGAGAATGGAATTTGCCAAAGGAGAAGGATTACCTGGCTATGTATGGGTGAGTAAAAAACCGAAATGGATAAGTGATTTATCCGGTCAATCCTTAATCATCAACAGAAGTTCTATTGAAGAATCCAACTTGCGTTCAGCTTTAATATTTCCAATTATTTTCAGAGGAGAAGTAATTGCTGTCATGGAGTTTTTCAGTTTTAAACAAAAGAAAGAAGACTACAATCTGATGCAGATGATTGACGGATTTGGATTGCAGATTGGTTCGTATATTGAACGTAAACAAGCTGAAGAAGAGCTTATAAAGGCAAAGAAAGAAGCAGAAGAATCGGTTAAATCGAAAGACCAGTTTTTAACCAATATGAGTCACGAGATCAGGACGCCGATGAACGCCATACTTGGTTTTACTCAGTTGCTGATACAAACCAAGTTAAGCAATAAGCAGGAAGATTTTGCCAACTCAGTAAAAGTTGCTGCAGAAAACCTGTTATCCATTATAAATGATATTCTCGATTTCTCAAAAATAGAATCCGGTGTAATTGAAATAGAGCCCTCACCTACCAATATCCGGCAAATACTAAAAAATGTTTTTGATTTGCTTAAGATCAGTGCCAGTCAGAAACAACTGCAGTTTACCTACCATATAGACGAGAATCTGCCCAAATGGGTTATGTGTGATGCTTTGAGATTGAATCAGATATTAATTAATCTGGTAGGTAATGCCATTAAGTTTACAGAGAAAGGAACAGTTGAATTTTCGGCGGAGTTAACTGAGGAGACACCAGAACACACGCATATCAGATTCAAGGTTAAAGATACTGGCATAGGTATTCAAACCGACAAGCACTCCAGTATTTTTGAACGCTTCAATCAGGTTAATAATGAAATTAACAGAAAATATGAAGGCACCGGATTAGGATTGAGTATTTCAAAAAATCTCATCGAATTAATGGGTGGCCGATTAGAGATGATTTCGGAAGTTAATCAGGGTTCTGAATTTTCCTTTGTTTTAAAACTCAGCAGAAGTATACAGGACAGCTCAGTAGAAGACAAAGGAGAAATAGTTTCAAGACAAATACAGGGCAAACTGAATATTTTACTGGTTGAGGACAATTTATTGAATCAGAAGCTTGCCAAAAATGTGTTGAACAATTTTGGATTTGAAGTGACCATTGCAGATAATGGATTGATAGGATTAGACGTATTGAAGCATCAGAGTTTTGATTTAATTCTGATGGACTTGCAGATGCCTGAACTGGATGGATATCAGACAACCAAAATAATCAGAAAAGATCTGCGACTTACATTGCCAATAATAGCTATGACGGCGCATTCGATAGTGGGAGAAAAAGAAAAATGTATAGAAGCAGGGATGAACGATTTTATTTCAAAACCATTTAATCAGAGAGAATTGCTGGAAAAAATCAGCAAGCTGGCTGAGCACAAAAACAACGATACTAATATGAAAGAAGAAACAGCAAATACAGACAATACTTCTATCAATTTGTCTTATTTATACGAGCTTTCAAATGGCAACAAACAATTTGAATCTGAGATGATTTCACTTTTCATACATCAAGTTCCAAAAGAAATGTTAACTTTGCGCAGGGCATTTGATGAACATGAGTATGGAAGAATTGCCGAAATAGCCCATAAAATGAAGTCGTCTTTAGATATTTTTGATAGGTCTGACCTATCAATCTCTCTTCAAAAAATCATAGACGAATCGAGAAACGGCAGAACTTCCGATGACATGGAAAGAGAATTAGAGGCCATAGATACCGCATTGCAAAGCTTCTACCCGCAATTAAAAAACATATTAGAAACCAAGTACAAACTGTAGATTTTTACTGTAATGAAGTGTATTATTATTGACGACAACGAAATAGCATTGATGGCCACAAAGCAATGCGCATCGAAAGTAGATTCTTTAAATATAGTAGCCACATTTAATGATGCCATACAGGCACTTTCCTATATAACCTCCAATCCGGTTGATATCATTTTTCTTGATATTGAAATGCCCGAATTAAACGGAATGGAATTTATTCGTGCTTTACAACAACCGCGACCTCAAATCATTCTGACAACTTCACATACTGAGTTTGCTTTAGAGGCTTTTGAAGAAAATGTATTGGATTATCTTGTAAAACCAATCACTCTGCCAAGGTTTATCAATGCTGTTAACAAGGCTAAAATTATCAGTGAAAAACACAAAATAGACCATAGCGACAATGAAACGCTGTTCATTAAAAAAGGGAATTTAATTATAAGAGTGAATAAATCTGATGTGCTATGGATTGAAGGCTTAGGTGATTACGTTACTCTTAACACTGAAAAAGAAAAATTTGTGGTGCATTCTACCATGCATGCCATTGAACAAAAGTTTTCTTCAAAAGAATTTATGCGCGTTCATCGATCATTTATCATTCGCATCGACAAAATAAACAATATCGAAGATAATTGTATCTCCTACTTCGACAAATTCATTCCAATAGGAAAAACTTACAAAGAGTCTGTTTATAAACGACTGAATTTGTTGTAATTACAGAAATGACCTTTATCTAAAAAACTATTCCATTTTCCGAAAAAATCTATTGAGTAATCGAATTATTCCAAACGGGATGATGCAGGTGCTTAATTTTGTTCCAATTAAATAAAATTTATATTGTGAGGAAAAGTTGGAAATCGAAAGGTTTCCAACTTTTTTATTTAATAGCATAAAATTTGAGGAAGATTAATTCTTCATGGATTTCAATTTGTCTTCATTGACAATTGTTATGGTACTACCTTTTATTTCAACAATACCTTCATCCTTGAAATCAGTTAAGGTTCTTATCAGTGTTTCTGTAGCAGTACCTGCAATATGAGCTAGGTCCTCTCTGGATATAGGAAAGCTAAATTGCTCAGAATCGGTTTTCCCATAGCGTTCTTTGAGCAATAATAAACTCTCAGACACTTTTTTTCTTACGCTGTCATAAGCTATTTTCAAGAGACGTTCTTCCTTTTCCTTGACTTCTTTGCTCAACATTTTCATAAATGTATTGGCTACATCTCTGTTCTGGTAAATCAATTTAAAGAAATCATCTCTTGGAATTAATTTCAGCACTGTGTCTTCGAGTGCTACAGCTTCATCTTCATACGGACTGTTTTCGAATAAGGTCACATAGCCAAAAAAATCACCTTCGTTATACAGCCCGGTTATCAATTCTTTATCTTGTTTGTTATTCTTTACAGATTTGACTTTCCCTTTTTCTATATAATAAAGATAAAGTGGTGTATTGCTTTCAGAATAAATGATATCCTTCTTTTTATACGATTTAGTTTTATTATTGATATCAATTTTCGTGAATTCCTCTATGGTTTTTACCTGTCTGATAAAATTCTCAAATCCTTCTGGTCCGTTGCTAAAATTATGCGACTGCATCAGATTTGATTTTTTCAATCTGGTATCAACAGCGCTAAGCAACTCTACATCGTCAAAAGGTTTGGTGACATAATCATCGGCACCCAGCTCCATACCTTTTCTTACATCAGCTCTGTCTGCCTTAGCTGTAAGAAAAATAAATGGTATATGATTGGTATTAGGGTCTCTGTTCAGCATGTGCAAAACGCCGTAGCCATCCAGTTCAGGCATCATGATATCGCAAATAATCAATTCAGGTGGGCTGAGTTGCGCTTTAATTACGCCTTCTTTACCATTGCTGGCCATTTCAACATGATGACCTGCAAGTGATAGTATTTCTGAGGTGTTCTCCCTCATTTCGTCGTTGTCTTCAATCAGTAGTATGTTTGCCATGAGTTATATGGGGAATTTGAGGGTAAATTTAGTACCTTTTTCGGGAATACTCTTAAAATTGATTTCACCATTTAAAATTTCAACATATTTCTTTACTATGTTAAGTCCCAGTCCGGTACCCTGAACGTTGCCACTGTTATGTGCACGATAGAAACGTTCAAAAATATGCACCTGATCTTTTATTGGAATGCCTATTCCCTGGTCTTTAATTTCAATAAATAAAAAATCAAAATCGCGTTTTGCTTTAATTTCAATCAGTGTATTTTCATTGGAGTATTTAATTGCGTTGCTTAACAGATTCAGCATGATGTTTTTCAAGATGCGTTTATCTATGTATATCTGATCGTTGGTTTGTAAACCTGTATAGATAAATTTCTGTCCTGCCTTAGCAATCCCCCTCATTTCGTCGGTCAGTTCATTAATTAAAGCATTGAGATAAATATTTTCGGGATTAGCCACCACTACTCCTTCTTCCAGTTTATCCAATGAAAGAAAATCATTTAGAATATCTGTCAGGTGATTCACTGAATTTTTGACTCTGTCAATGTGTTTGAACATTTTTTCCTTATCCATACTTTCGGCGTATTTGCCGGTTAAAGACACAGAAGACATGATAGTAGCCAGGGGTGTTCTGAACTCATGTGAAGCTGTACTAATAAACCTTGATTTCAGATTATTGAGTTCTTTTTCTTTTTCAAGAGCCAGGTCAACTTCTTTTTTTGATTCTGTTAGTTTTCTGATCATTTCTGCTAGTTCTAATGTACGTTCCTGAACTTTTTGTTCGAGTTCCTGATTGAGTTTGGATAACTGAAAACTGGTTTGTCTGAGCAAGTCATTGGCTTGTTTCAACTCATCATCTTTCTTTTTTCTTTCGCTGATATCGATGATAAAGGCAACCACCAGCATATCAATTTTAGTTTTCACAAAACTCAAACTGATTTCTACCGGAAACTCGGTCCCATCCTTTTTAATTGCAGACAAATCGCGACCCGCTCCCATATTGCGCGGTGCCGGAGATTTATAATAATTATCGCGATACCCTACATGTTGTTCTTTAAAACGCATAGGGATGAGGTCTTCAACTCTTAACTGATAGAGTTCATCCTGCGAATAACCAAACATTTGTAAGGCTTTAGGGTTAGATAGTATCAACTTACCTTTTGAGTCGCTGACAACAATTCCTTCTGTTGCGTCAACAAACATCCCCTGTAATATTTCATTATAGTCGATCTTATCCATAGTTTAATGTTTGCAACAATTACCAACCTGAGTTTTATTTTCCTGCTGACTGAGTTCAGGGCTGATATAAGGTATACCAAGGTCGAGACCTCTTAACACCATTAAAACCCCAACAATTAAAGGTAGTACCTTATAAATGACGTGCAGTGACCTTAATTTAAGAGAAAATTTCTTAGACATAAACAGCCATGCAGCTATAAAAACCGGCATAGTCCCCAGGCCAAAGAGCGCCATATAAGCAATAGCATCGGTTAATTGAGTGAAGGTTGCGCAATACAAAGCAGCAATATAAATTGCGCCACAAGGCAAGAGACCATTGATGGCACCAAGAGCGAGAGCAGAACCTGCTTTACCTGAAGACAGAATCTGTCCAAATTTTCCAACCAGTTTTTTATAGGGTTTATCAACCAATTGAGGAGCCCTGATTTTAAATAATGCCATTAAAGCATATACAACCATAAAAGCTCCTACTACTAAAGACAGGCCTTGTTGCAATCGAAATACTGAAAAAGAAACGCCTATTGCATAAACTACTAAACCCACTCCAATGTACATACTTATTCTGCCTATTTGATAAGCAATGGCAAAATTCCATTTACCTGAGTTAACTTTAGAAGGTATCATCATGGCCAGAGGGCCACACATACCGGCACAATGCAAGGTTGAAATCAAACCGAAAATTAATCCGTTTAATACCATGACCTTTTAGAGTTTAACTTTTTTTTCAATTAGCATAGGTTTGCCGGATTGGTAAACCATTATATCCAAATCGTAGTAACCTGATTTAAATTCAGATTTCTTTATTGCAACAGGTTGATTTGAGAAACTAAAATGTCTGTCAAAACTGGCATCATCCGGTTTTTTAAATTGCAGGACAATAGAGTCGGATGTATAATGACCCGGTGAGGTAATCATAATCTGAGCATCTTTTTCGTAGACATTAAAAGAATCCACATAAGCATTACCAGCCAGTTTAGCATCAATTTGTTCCTGAAACTTCAACTCTTCGTTGTAATAATTTTTTGTTTCAAGTTCAACTTTCTGGTTACAGCTTTTCATCACCATCATAACGATAAGCGCTACGAAGGTGAGGTAAATTGTGATAACTAGATATTTAAAATTCATAATCAGAAGGGGTGTTATAATTCAATCAAGGGTAAATCGGTCCGAGGAAACTGGTCTTCAATCTTTCGATTTTTCTTCCTTCGCTGTACAAATCAATCACAACTTTGGTTTTGTGACCAGTCATTTGAGCATTAGGAACAAAAAGGAAGAATTGACCATCGTACTTCGATTCAGGTTTTATCAATGTACTGTCACCAACCATTTTTAAAGTAGCTCCTGAAGGTTCAACCACAACCAGGTTTATCTTAACAGGATTATATGTTTTATTAATGGTTTTGAGCATGTACAGGTTAGAGTATTGAGTACTGTCTACTTTTTGGAAAAGCAAACCAGGAGCTCTTAATACTGTTGATTCAATGTTTTCTCTGCTGGAAATCAGGAAGGTTAATATCCCCAGAAGAATGAAGAGAACTACCGAATAGGCTTTAGTTCTCCATGTAAAACCTTTGGCTCTGCCGGTAGAAATAGCATTTTCGCTGGCATACCGGATAAGACCTTTAGGTTTATTGACTTTTTCCATGATATCATCACAGGCATCTATACAGGCTGTGCAATTGACACATTCAAGCTGAGTGCCGTTTCTGATATCGATAGCTGTAGGGCATACGCGCACGCAGGCACCACAATCGATACAATCGCCTTTGCTGGCAGGATCTTCTCCTTTTCTCACTTTTCCTCTTGGTTCGCCACGCTTATAATCGTAAGCTACTACAATCGAATTTTTATCCAGCATGACACCTTGCAAACGGCCATAAGGACAGGCAATGATACACACCTGCTCGCGAAACCAGGTATAGACAAAATAAAATGCAAAACTAAAAATTGCAATCAGGAGTAAACCGGTTTTATGTTCCTGAACCGGGTCAGTAATAATTTTAAAGAGTTCATCAACACCAATGATATACGATAAAAATGTATTGGCGATAATGAAAGACAGAAGATAAAATACAAAATGCTTGAGTGTTCTTTTAAATATTTTTTCACCGGTCCATGAACTGTTTTTCAAACGCATTTGCTGAGTTGGATTACCATCTATCCAATACTCAATACGTCTAAAAATCATTTCCAGGAAAATTGTCTGAGGGCATATCCACCCACAGAACAAGCGCCCGAAGGCAACAGTAAAGAGAACAATAAAGAGTATGAAAGTAATCATCGCCACCCCGAATATCACGAGGTCTTGAGGCCAGTATATACTTCCAAAGAGAATAAATTTACGTTCAAGGACATTGAACAGGAACATGGGATGACCATTGACTTTAAGGAAAGGTAATCCAAACAACAATACCAGATAGAAGATGGTCAATATCGACCTGGCATTGTAATATTTCCCTTTAGGTTGAATGGAGAATACCCATTTTCTTTTTCCGTCTTTTCCTATGGTTCCAATGGAATCTCGGTACGACTGGTCAACATGTTCCTGTCCGTCCATGATTGTGTATTTATTATAATTTTACTTCTAATGATTTAACAGAGTCTTTAACAGTACTGGCAGCAGTGCTATCGCTGGCAGCGGTTGACGCAACTGCACCTTCATCTTCAAACAATTCGCCTTCAGGAGCTTTAGCACCGGCTGGATTGCTGCCTTTTAAAGTATGAATGTAGGATATAACATTTTGAATATTGACTGCAGAGATGTCATCTTTCCATGGTTTCATACCTTTATTGGTACCATTCTTAACAATTTTGTAGAGGTCTCCAGGTTTGTTGCCATATAACCAGTGATTATCTGTCAGATTTGGTCCGATGATACCCTGACCTTTATCGCCGTGACAAGCCACACAATTTTTCATGAAGATATCTTTACCGATGGCAATTTTATCCGCATCTGATAAGAACACTGCGTTGGTTTCATCCACGTTCATAGCCATTTTAGCTCTGTATGCAGCTTCTTTAGCTTCGGCTTCAGCCACTTCAGTATCATACTCTTCATTACTTAATTTGAAAGTACCAGTAATGTGGTATCCAACCATATAAATTACTCCGGTAATAATGGTCATATAGAAACCATATTTCCACCATGGTGGCAAGTCGTTGTCCAACTCTTTAATACCATCATAATCGTGATCGAGCAGCACATCTTTATCGGCTTCAACAGGTTTAACACCAAATATTTTTCTGGAAATAAAAGTACTGAAAGCAGAACCGGATTTAACTTGATTTGCTGCGGCAGCAGATACTTCTTCTTTTTTAACAATAATTCGGAGTATGACAAGGCAAAGCCAAAGAATTACGAATAACTCAATAATCAAAACACCAAACAAAGAGTAAAATGCCAATGGATGCATATTGCCTATAGGTGTATCAATGTAAATACTTTCAGCTGTTTTTTCGGCAGCCTGAGCAAAAGCAGACTGCGAGCCTGCCAGCATTAGTAAAACCACAATTGATTGTACAGTTCTGGAGTTGATGGCTTCTCTCACTCTGGTTTTCACAGAGGTTCTTAAGACAGCAGAAAGTATAAAGATGACCATTAAAAGGACACCTGTAAGAACGGCCATTGACAGAAACAATGGATTGCTGCCAATAGACTCAGGTGCCTTTTCGGCTGCAGCAACTGCAGTAGTAGCAGCGTCCTGAGCATAACTATTCATTGCCATCATGGTGGCGACGACTAATGAAGCTGATTTTATTTTTCTAATCATAATGTGTGGTCTATTAGTTATTGTTATCAAATGGTATCTGTTCGATTTTTTCCAGGTAATTCTTGTCGGTTTTCATTACAAACCATACCAGCAGTATGAAGAACACGAAGAAGATCAGTAAGGATATCATTGGATAGATACTGATACCTGATATTTTCTCTAGATAATTAATGAATTTCATTTCTGTTTTTTTTAGTCCCTCACCACAGACAGCTCACAATATTGAAGCTGTCCGGGGTAGAGGGTGTATTTATCATTTTCCTTTTCTTATTATTTTTGGCTTACTTTAGGTTCGGCACTGATATCTGTTCCAAGTCTTTGCAGGTAAGCAATTACAGCGATGATCTCTTTTTGAGGCATTGCTTTAATACCTTCTTTTTGCAAATCAGCAGTAATTTCTTCAGCCTGTTTTTTCAAATCGTCATTGGCGATTTTTTCGTAACCTACTTCATAAGGTACACCTAAAGTTTGCATGGCTTTAATTTTGGCTTCGGTGATATCCATATCGATATCGTTTTCGAACAACCAAGGATATTTAGGCATGACAGAACCTGCGGATGTAGTACTTGGGTCGTATAGGTGATTGAAGTGCCATGAATTTGATTTTCTCAGTTTCAGTGAACCTTCTCTTGCCAAATCCGGACCGGTACGTTTACTACCCCACTGGAACGGGTGATCGTAAACGAATTCACCAGCTTTTGAATATTCACCATAACGGGCTGTTTCACTTCTGAACGGACGCACCATTTGAGAGTGACAGGTATAGCAACCTTCTCTTACATAGATATCACGACCTTGCAATTCGAGTGGTGTATAAGGTTTCACACTGCTGATGGTAGGCACATTGCTCTTGATAAGGAAGGAAGGAACAAACTCGACAATACCTCCTATCAGAATCACAACAAGAGACAAAATCATCAATTGAACAGGTTTGCGTTCAACCCAACGGTGCCAGTGTTCTTTGTGATGAGGCACGTACTCGTCGGTCAATGGAGCAGCTTCTGCAGCTTCATCATTAACAGCAGACCCTGATTTAATAGTTTTAATAAGGTTATACACCATTATAATTGCACCAACCAGATATAAAGTACCACCAATTGAACGGAGCAAATAGAAAGGTTTTAAACGAACCACAGTTTCAAGGAACTGGTATTTGATAGAACCATCATCGGTGAATTCTTTCCACATCAATGATTGAGTCCAGCCAGCCCAGTACATTGGAACAGCATAAAGCAAAATACCCAAAGTACCTAACCAGAAGTGTGTATTGGCTAAAGACTTGCTGTACAAATCAGTTTTAAATATTCTAGGGATTAACCAGTACAGGATACCGAAAGTTAAGAAACCATTCCAGCCAAGAGCACCAACGTGAACGTGCGCTACAATCCAATCAGTAAAGTGAGCAATAGCGTTGATATTTTTGAAAGAAAGCAATGGACCTTCGAAAGTGGCCATACCATAAGCGGTAACGGCAATCACCATAAATTTCAATACAACATCTTCACGAACTTTATCCCAAACACCTCTTAAGGTTAACAAACCATTAATCATACCACCCCAAGATGGAGCAATCAGCATGAATGAGAATACAGTACCAAGGGATTGAGCCCAATCAGGCAATGAAGTATAGAGCAAATGGTGAGGACCAGCCCAAATATATAAGAAAATCAAAGCCCAGAAGTGGATAATAGACAATCTGTAAGAATACACAGGTCTGTCTGCAGCCTTAGGAAGGAAGTAATACATCAAACCCAGATAAGGCGTAGTGAGGAAGAAAGCCACAGCATTGTGACCATACCACCACTGAACCAGGGCATCCTGCATACCGGCGTACCAGCTATAGCTTTTCATCATACTGTATGGCAACTCAAAAGAGTTTACAAGGTGCAAAACAGCCACTGTAACGAAAGTGGCGATATAGAACCAGATAGCTACATACAGGTGACGTTCTCTTCTTTTGATAATGGTACCAAACATGTTCCAACCGAAAACCACCCAAATAATAGTGATAAGAATATCAATTGGCCATTCGAGCTCGGCATATTCCTTACCCGTAGTAAAACCGGCCAGCAGGGTAACTGCAGCAAGCACGATGATGAGCTGCCATCCCCAGAAGTGAATTTTACTAAGCGTATCGCTAAACATTCTTGCCTTACATAATCTCTGTAAAGAGTAGTAAACGCCCATGAAAATTCCGTTACCGACGAAAGCAAAAATGACTGCGTTTGTGTGAAGCGGACGGACACGTCCGAAAGTAGTCTGCGCGAGACCCAGATTGAGATCGGGGAATACAAGTTGGAAGGCTGCCAGTACACCGACCAGCATACCCACTAAAGCCCATAACATGGTAGCGTACGCAAACCATTTTACGATCTTGTTGTCATAATGAAAGGTTTCTTTATTATTCATATTATTTTGGATGTAATTATTTTTTGGTTTCGTTATCGTCGAACAGAATTCTTACAGAAGGCGTGTAAGTATCTCTGAATTGCCCCTTGCGGGTTGCCTTAATGAACATGTAAAGAAAAAACAATGCTAGCAGCAGACTTGCACTGATTAATATTATCATGATTTCCATGGTTCAAAATTATTTTATACCCTTACGGAACATCATGACCCCAGTCACTCCAATAACATGACAATAATCAGTTTTGAAGTATTTTTTGACTTAGCTTAATATCTTAATATCCTCATTTTCAAAGAATTTTAAAACAAATACAAGATGCTTCAAAAAAAACCTTAGTTTATAACAATAAATTACTGATTTAATGCGAAATACATAAATGAGAAGTAAAGAATTATGAGGGGCCAATAACAAACAAAAGCCACCCCAAAAAAAAATTGGAATGGCCTTGCTTCGATGATGTGTGTTTGTTGATGTTATGTCTTAATATTTTTACAAGCTCCATAAGAAAAGGCTGTCAATTCTTAAAAAAGCCAGCTTTTGAGCTAGCATACTGCTGATGTTTTTAGTGCACTTTCAATTCAAATATATTGCCTTAAAATCTGTAACTCCAAAAATAATCTTTCCGAACATTCAAACAGATTTTACATTTTGCTCGACCCGGCAATTCATCTGCAGGTTTCTCCACATTGGAAATTTTATCATTGCTAAATAAAATTTATTTTGAGAATTTATGGTCATATTAGGTTAGCACATTTGCAAATAGCTTAACATATGGTTTCATTTGAAGCTTTTGGTTTTTAAAAAAATATGGTATTGGAATATTCACAAGTAAATATGTTAAAGTTTAAAATCCCCGGTAAATTAAACACCGAGGATTTTAATTGCTTGAAGCAGATATTTCACCGTATAATCACCAGCTTATAATAATAATTGAGTTCAGGTATAAAAACAGTATAAACACCGCTGGCAAGCCCTGACAAATCAATTTTAGCACTGAGTGAATTGTTGGAAGTTTCAAAGCTGCCTGTGTATACTAACTGACCAGCAGCATCGTTAATGTATACTGAGAGATGAGTGCTATAAACACTGATTACTTTTAAATTCACTTCAGATGTTGTCGGGTTGGGATAAATTGATACACTGGTAGGCAGTTTTCCAGGCTTTCCAAACGTATCAACCTCGGCGCTCGACTTGACATTTCTGAACTCATTACCTTGATTGACATTCAATTTCCATGATGGATAATTCAGAATGATAAAAGGTTCAGGGTCTGCTAACGAATCGCACATGAAGTCCATGCGGCAGAAACTGCACTCATCATTTCTTATAACGATGCTGTACCAGTTACTGATGACATTTGAACTTGTATCCCATTGAGGAGGACAAAACCTGAACCCAAGGACCGTGCTGCCATATAATTCCAGATTGGTCTGGTACAGGAAGTCGGCATTCATATCGTAAACCTGTATTTCCTGACCGAATGTTAAAGGCGTTTCTCCGTCGCACTCTGCTTCAGTTAAATCAATAAAGCAGCAAGGATGCTCCTGGCGATTGTACATCCCTGTCAGGTAATTAGAAGTGAAACCCGGCACTACCAGAATATCTTTAAATACAATTGTTCTGATATACCGGAAGCAATTAGATGAGTCGTCACAAATAAATGTATAAGTAGTTTCCTGAGGATTGAGTAAATACTGACCTGGTTCCGATTCATCAACTACTTGATTAAGCATGTCGTACATTATCCCGTTTTCACAAGGCGAGAAGTAAGTCACTTCATCGGGGTTATCGCAGTTGTACCAAACGGTGTCAATGCTGTTGACAGGTGTGGGGTTGACAGAATACACCATAAGATTCGTCTTATAGACATGATATGTGCTGCTACATGTTATTACATATTCCCCTTCAGGAAGTGAGTACATTCCGCTTCCATTTATGGAAATGTAATCCTCAGCGATCACATCGTAAATAGTATGTGGCCACGAGGGTTTCTCAACCGTATAGCCGATCAGTCCTCCGGAACCGCTCCAGTCACAGGCAGTCATGACAGAGTCGGTTTCGGTAGTGTCGGTAGGTACAAAGGGGTTATCCCTAACCTGGAACCAGCACTCGCCGATATATTCATCCTCCTGGTCATACTGCCTTACTGAAAAATTATAAACACTTGCGTCAGGGAATCTCACGTTGGCATCCTTATAGGCGAAGTACATCCTGATGCCGTCTGCAAAGCCGGAGTCCACCGCGATGTTATAAATACAGGCATCGGCACCACTCATCTGGTAGATATTGTGTTCGACATGTACAAGACCGCTGCTATACGAACCGCTTGCAATCCACGCTGAATGCAGGTCTTCTCCAATTTCCAGATAGGCGTTAGCCTTGGTCAGGTAAGCTGGTTCCTTCAGGGATACGCAGAATTTTATCTCGTCGGCCTGGTCATTCACGTTCTCAACCCTGATGACACCTCCGCTGTTAATGTCGGGGCGGGATTTGAAAACCTGTTCGGTCTGCCCGCCACTACCTGAATGGTCATCATGGTCATCATTAGGAGCCTGCATTTCAATGATGTAGCTGTTTCTTGTGACAATGTTGTTGTTGTATGCCACATTATACTTGACATCCATTTTTTCCCTGAATGTCATTCCGAAGGGGTCAATGTCGCAGGTCTCGATCCTTGCTAGATAGCAAATGTTTATTCGGTCGTTCCAGAAGGTCTTAGTCAGGTCGTACCAGTTAAGCTGTGGCATTTGCGTCCAGGGAACGGCGATGGTCAGAGAGTCCCCCTTGGCTATGGTGTCAATGGGAATCCCAATCTTGTTGATTTCCCCACCCATCGGGCGGTTGTTGATCCTGTTGGAGGCATTGTAAGTCCAGCTCTTGCGCCACTGCTCTCCTGTTGACGCCCATGTCCAGTAGAGATAGAGTTTAGCTTTGTTGGTCGGATTAATACCCTTGTTCCTGATGGTGACAAATATCCAGTTAGTGTCTATGTTCGAAATGGCGAACTGGTGTATCTTTACACTGTCTTTCTTGTTCCTGAGCCAAAGGTCCGGGCTTCTTACCAGATCAATGGTATCCATGTTCTTTTCACGACCAGTATCCTTCCATTGGTCCTTCATCCAGTAGTCGAATGTCGGGTTATTCAGGTTGGTCAGGGTCAGTTTCGCCTTGTTGGAGTATTTAGTGGTACAAGGATGGATGACTCTAGCCCTGTAATAGAAATTGTTTTGGCAGGCTCCCGTAAACTGGATATGATACAGGGAGTCGTCGGTACCTGCCATATCAGTCCACCCTGTGTTGCCATCAGCGGAAAACTGCCAGACGTAGGAACAGCGGGAATGCAGGTTAACACCTAAACTGAATCTTGCAGAATTCCCTGCATTGACGGTAGTATCCTTGGGCTGCCGGAGAATGACAAGTGTGTCGATTTTCTTCGGCACAATAATCTTGGAATACACCGAATTCAAGCCATAAGGACAGCCTATGCTTCTTACAAGGAGTCTGATGGAATCGCCGCCTTGGATATTATCCGTATCGTTCTGATACATCTCGAAGAGGGTATCCTGCGAGCCAATATCCCTAGAATGGGGTACCCAGTATTCCGGCCCGAGGCTGTCATGCTTGTATTGCCACTGGGCGATAAAGTTCTTCGCAATCTTATAAGTGAAAACAAGAGGAAACTCAAGCGAATCGCAATATTCAATTTCGTTGGGTTGTTGAAGAATGATAGGCGACTCCTCAATTACATTGCTGTATGAAGTGCAAGCGGCAAAAACTACCTTTCTGCGGTAATAGGACTTTGGGCTTGTCCTGGATACGCTATTTGTTAATGTATCGCTTGGCGCAGAATAGGTAGACCATGTGGCCAAGTCAGTACTTATCTGCCAGGTAACGGTTGCGCCTGGATAAAATTTCTTGACATGACTTCCCTTTATGCGCATATAACAATAGGAACTGTCGAGTGCAACAAGGGCCAATCTGTTCGCATTGTCCAGAGATGCCGCCGAAACCACATTGCTGTAGCTGATACAACCTCCCGATTTTACCCATCGTTGGTACTCCATGATCTGGCTTGTAGGCAGGGGTGTCAGGCTTCTGGTCGTGTCGGCGAGGGTGCTCCATTTGCCCCCTTCGGGTTTCACCCTCCAAATATACTTGTAGTTGCCGCTTCCGCCCGTGGGTGTACTGCCGGTAATTGGAGACAACTGGCAGTCGTTGGTAACGGAAATGGAATTATTCTGGATAAGGTTTGAGAACTGGAAGTTCCTGGTCGCCGTATCCTTGCAACCGTATTTGTCAGTTGCGATTACCCTTACATATCCATTATCCTGGCTCCATTTCACATCGGCATAGATCAGTGAAGGATTGCTTGTCACCGCTCCATTGCTGGCGGACCAGTAGTATTCATACAATCCGGGTTGGGGAGGGCTCAGGTAGAAAACGCTCTTGTTAGAGGTATCACATGTGGTATTCGGCCCACCGATGGCAGTGCCTGAGAATCCGAAGCGGATGGTGTCGTAATAGGTCGTTGTTCCGTCAACCGTAAGGGTCACATAAAAGGTGTCCGTCTTTCCGCTGTAGCTGTGTGATACGGACTTGCCGCTTCCCGACCCTGAGTCACCGAAGTTCCATAAATAGCTTGAGCCGCAGGTATGGTTGGTATAGAAATACACTTGGTTGCAGCTTGTAATCCTGTGAAAGACGGATTTTACCAGATCCTTTTGAGGGACAGCATCGATAAAATTCGGCAGACCACCCATGCTTTTCATGTTCGCCGTTCCCATCTTTAAATACACTTTATCTGTTTGAAGATCGAAATTATTGGCTGTAAATGTGTTGGACGAATTAGGCTTTGCCAAATAGCTCATATAGTTATCTGCATATTGTGAAATATACATCCTGCCGTCCGGTGCATTTTGAAGGCTAAAAGCATTTACCTTTAAGGTAGTAGTTGAAGGCTTATTCAAATCAGTGCTTAAGTCGTATTGTCTGAGTTCCTTTGAAAATTCACCCGGACTGATCAGAATGTGTCTTAGAATATACAAAATTTTTGAGTTTGGACTGAAGCGGGCATGGTAAAAATCCCCTAATGGAACACCTGAGCTATCTTTATCTTGCAAGTCTTTCAAGAATGCAAGTGTTCCTGCATCACGGTCAAACTCAAACAGTAGCCCACAAACACTAACAAGTCTTCCGTCAGGTGAGGCAACAATACTGCCAATAGCCGAGAAGTTCGCTGAATGCCAATATTGAAAATGATGTGTAATTCCAGTTGAGTTTACTTTGAAAATCTCAATAGATCTGCCTAGCAGGGAATCCTTGTGCATGGATGTAACGATTAGATAATAAAATGCACTGTCACAGCCTGGTATGGCGGCGATACCTTCGCCTGCTATGAGGGCGGAATCAAGAACTGATTTAGGCCTGTTAAAGGGTAATTTTATGGGTTTGTTTTTGTTCGCAGTTTCAACATCACCCTTGCCACTGTTTAGAGAGGTATCAATGATACTGTATCTCAGGCCGTAACAATCCTCTGCATAAAGCCTATTTAAGTTATCATGGTTGGTAGTGAACAGGTAAAATCTTTTCCCGCTGCCGGGAACCGGAATAGATAAACCGCCATAAGAGGAAGTACTTGTTCCCAGAAGAATTCCGTTTGGCATCAGGCGATGGTCTTTATCATACACATAAAAGCTGTCCTTGTCAGGATTTCCTCCGCTATCATACTTTGCTTTACCTCCTGCGTAAAACAAAAGTCCTCCATTTTTGTTGTTTTGAACTAGGCATCCTTCGAGAGAATTAAGATTTGATTTTGGTTGGGAAAATGCCCCTTCCCATGATTTAATATTAGGAATTGTTGCATTCTGTCTGAATTCCAAACCGGCATATTCTCCGAAATACCAATTTCCTCTTGTACTACTTAATCTTCCGCCACAGTTGATAATCTTGATGAGAGATTTCTGTGTTCGTATAACTTTGTTGTTACTATTGTCGGTGACGGTTAGGGTAATGTCATAAGTTCCGTAGGCACTGAAATTGTGCAGCAGGTAGTTATCTGATCCGGTGCTGACCTTTGTTGTTGTTTTAGTAGCCTGATTGTATATCGTCCAATCATAGTCATGCGCAGAATTGCTATCAAGTGCGGTCAACCTGATGAGATTAGGATTACACAGAAGGTTGTTTTCAGCCTTGAACAGGGCGGTAACATACCCGCACCAATCGTCGGTCGTCGCCTTTATGTTGTCAATGTCTATATTGGTCTCAAAATAGGTTTCGATGTTGTAGTACATAACACGAACCTGCTGTGGAGTGAAGGTATCTAGGCATGTTTCGCGCTTATAGCTCATATAATTGTGTATAGGATCTATAAAGTCATATCCTACAGGTGTTTCTATGCAAGTATTAGTGTCAACACAATTGAAATCAAGAAACTCCATTGGAGGGGTGTCGCAGATGTAGTCACCTGCTTTTGAGCAATTGCTTGTATCGGTTCCCTGACAGCCTCCTTCATGTGTATGAAGAAGTCCGAGCAGGTGTCCAATCTCATGTACAAGAGTTTTTCCTCTTGCCTGAGTGTGTAAGTTGCATGAGACACAAGTCATACTGTCGCCGAAGAATCTGGCTCTTATAACTACACCTCGTTTGCGACTGTCAGGAAATGAGCCTGAGCCCGTCTGCCCCTGATCAACGCCATTGTCATCCAAAATGCTGTTCACAACCCAAATATTTAGATATTTGTCCCTTTGAAAGAGATCAAGGCTCATCAGGTCTGCCTCGTCAAGGTTCTCACGGTAATTAGTCAGTGAATGCCCTCTTCTGGTAATACCCGTCATTGGATTGCCTGCCGCATCCTTGGTAGCCAGACAAAACTGGATGCCGTATGGTTTGAAGTATTTATTTAAAGCGATAATTTGGTTATTCACTTGTGCATCACTGATATTGCTTCCTGTTCCGGGGCTTGTATCTGATGTTTTGTGAATGATGTGTACTACAATAGGAATAACATAATTCGCCATATTTGGAGCTAATCCTCTTTTAGCGGACGGGTAAATTTTGTCTGGAGGTAATTTTTGGGATAATTGCACGCTGTTGAGCATGAACTGTTTTAGCTCTGCCTCGGCATTTGGATTAATCCGTTTACGATAGGCGAACACGCTGTCAAACGAGCAATGATAATCAGTCTGCCCGTGTAATGAAAAGAGCAGAAGAAGAAAGAATAAGGTAGAAATGATTTTTTTCATAATATAAGCGTTTTAAGTTGATTTTAATTTCACATACAAAGCAAATTTTGTTTCCGAATGTGGCATTTTTCTTTCCGAAATAAAAAGGGCACACTACCATTTTGTTTCAATCAGCCGAGGCTCTAGAAAGCCCAACACAGTTGAATGCAAAAGGAGTATGCCCGATATGGGCATACCACTCATGCGATTCCCTGTGTTTAAATTTTCCAGATTTTCGGCTAAGGAACAGCTAAAGGGGTACGTCTAATATTTTCGTTTTTTTCTCTGATGGTAAATGTATTGTTAATTATACAAAGAAAAAACATTATATTTGTGTTTTTGTGAAAATTAAAACTATTATACTAATAGTAAGTTATTTGATGATTTTTCAGGCTAATGCCCAAAAAGAAGCATGGAAATGGTATTTTGAGAGGCACAACGGACTGGATTTCAGCGGAGATACTGTTAAATTCCTGCCTGGATGTCAATTCGGACTTAGTGAAAGTAGTTCATCAATTTGTGACAGTAGTGGCAATCTGTTGTTTTATTCAAATGGGATAACTTTATATAATAAATTCAATACAATTGTTAAAAATGGAGATGATCTGGGTTTTCCTATTAATACAAATGAAACAAGTTCAAGACAAGGTACCTTACTGCTCAAACACCCCAATAACGACTCATTAATATATCTGTTTTGTACCGATTATCAGGGGAAAAATGGTGGCTTGGTGTATTCTGTTGTTAATATACATGGAAATAATGATTCAGGAGAAGTAATAAATAAGAAAGTTAAACTAGTTTCTCCTGTTAATGAACCAATACATGCGGTTAATCATCAGAATGGAAGAGATATTTGGATTATTTGTCATGGAAACAATGATAATGTATTTTATCTTTACTTGCTAACATATAGAGGGTTATTAGATTGTTCATTCGTTAAGTTTAAAGGCTTATATCATACTTCTGCACAAGTTAATTTAAAGTTTTCTTCTAATGGAAAATTAATCACACAACATATAAGTCCTTGGGGACATACTGAAACATTTTCATTTGATGCCGAATCTGGAGTAATTGGTGATTCCTTATACTACAATTTGTCTATTGCTGTGCCAGGATTTGAATATTCTGCAAATTCTCATTATCTTTATTTAAGTCAATTTGATAGTGGATTAGCACAAATTGATCTTCTTACACAAAAAAAAATTCGAATAAAAAATTTCGATCAAGGCAAAGTACCTCAGCAGATCCAACTTGGGCCAGATGGTAAAATATACGGCGCCATATATCAAAGCAGGGATTTGTTTGTTATAGACAGGCCGGAGATGGCTGGGGATTCATGCAAGGTTCTTATTAAAAAGAATTTTCTCCAAAACACAAGTTTAACTGCAATGCCTAACTTCAATCAGTCTTATTTCTATACCCCTTCGATTGATTTTAAGTATGAACAAAACTGTATAAGCAACGAGATTCAGTTTTGGGGAAAGGACACATTCAAATCTACTGTCCATGCCTGGCAGATTAAAAAATCAGGAAAACCTGTCGAAGGAAGTTATACTAGTAAAAATATCAGCCATACTTTTTCCGATACCGGAAAGTATGAAGTAAGTTACATTGCCTCCAACGGAAACAGGCAGGATACTGTAATAAAAACTATCACTATTCATTCTAAAATTAACAAACAGTTTTTAGGAAAAGACACAGCTTACCCTATAGGAACATCATTCAGTAAGTTGCTTAAAGCCCCTGCCAATATGCACTGTGTATTATGGCAAGACAGTAGTAGTCTCAGCTCCTTCATTGCCGATACAGCCGGTGTGTATTTTTGCAAAATAGTCAATCAGTCTTTCTGTGAAGTGACAGATACTATTGTAATCTCTGAGTGCAACTATTCTTTAGACACACCTGATTTGTACAGAAGTGGTGATACCCTTTTTGCAGTTCAGGCAGATGCAGACAGTTTTGTATGGTACAAAAACAATCAGATTTTAACGGTTACAAAACTCAACTTCATTCGCATAACAGACACTGGTCATTACAGAGTAGAAGCAGGCAGACAAGGTTACTGCAACAAAAGCAGCACAGTTAATTGGGTAAAGAAACTGGGACTACAAACGATATCTCTTTCAGATTTGGGTATCAGGCTGTATCCTAATCCTGGTGACGGGGAGGTGTTTATTTCATCTGACAGAGCATTTCAGTTAGAGGTTTTTGATATAACAGGCAAAATGATTTATAAGTCAGAAAACACAGAAAGTGTATTGCTTAATCAGGGGGTATATTTCTTCTGTTTTAAGGTGGCAGGATATAGTGTTTCCGATAAAGTGATTATTTATTGACCTTAAAAAGTTTGAATTATGTCAACTTAATTTACTAAACCTATTGTATTTTCTAGAGGTAACAAGTTGAACAGCAAATGTCGTTAAGCTCGAAGATTAGACATTTTGTATGTGATAAATATCTACTGTAATACTTTAAAGTGCAAAAAGCCACCCCGAAAATTCGGAATGGCTTTGCTTCGATGATGTGTGTTTGTTGATGTTATGTCTTCTTTAGCAGTATAAATTTACCGCCCATTACTTTATAAGTCATCCCGTTTATTTTTATGTCTTCACCCTCAGAAAGGGTAGCTAAGTTGACTATATCCTCTTCAATTGTGTGTATACTTCCTCCGGTTTTTCTTGCTATATCCAGATAATCTGTCTGAATTGGATGGCCTATTGCTCCGCATAAAATAATGTGAACAGGCAGTTTAAATTCCTGGAGCAATCGAATATCCTTAACAGGTGCATGATTGTCGGCTATCATTACAATATCCTTAAATGATCTGGCCATTTTCACGCCTTTAATAAGGGCTTCCATATTATTTTCAGGACAATCTCCCCCACTCCCCTTACTGGCTACTTTTGCCATAAACTGCGACAAACTGTCTATACCAATTGCAGGTGTGTAATAAATCCCCCCGGTTGAACCAATCAATTTGCTGTTATCAGGTTGATTGTCCCCATCATTAAAAAACACAAACTGCATGTTTTTTTCAGTTTTGTGTACCAGCTGGTACCACATAGACAACTGAGTTGCAAACGGAGACATGCTGCCTGTAAGGTCGCAGACAATCAATCTGTTCCTCCACTTATTTCTGTTCATCACTGCGAGAATGACTGTATCATCTCCATGTACCTGTTCCTTTAGTTTCAAACGCATACCTTCCTCAGGACTCACTTTTTTCATTTTACACCAGGCTTCAAACTCTGCTTTCTCTTTCTTTAAACGGGCTTCCTCCTTCGCTATTCTCTCTGCTTCTTCTCTCACTCTTTTTTCCATTTCAGCCGTTCCTATATAAGCGAAATTCATATCCATCTGTGAATTGGCCTTGGTGTATTCAATTTCTTCGGCTGCAAAATCAGGTGAATATTTAAAATTGAGATGGTAAATATCCCCTTTTGGTAAGTATATGAGCGCAGTTCCGTTGTTACCTGTAATTCCAATAAATTTTTTCTTTCGTTTTTCTCCGGTAAAGTTAAAAGACTCTTTAGCCAAAGGTTTACCATCCAGAGTGCGCAGCGTTAATACCAGTTTAATAAAATAAGTTGCCTTAGCATTTACCCGGGATTGAATTTGAGCCAAATTAAATGAGTCGGGCAAGGCATTAGCAAAATCGTCCATGGCTTTTTTCTCCTCTTCATTCATGGCCAGTTTTGCCGAAAAAGCGTTCATGTTTGAAGAATACCTCAAGGACTGAAAGGCAGTTCCTCCATCATTGGGTGATTTTACTTCAGAAGATCGGGAGTAATTACTAATAATCACTTTGAATCTGCGAAGGCAAGGCACTTTTATATCAGCTTCTCCTTTATCATTTGATAAACCCTGATATTTCTTGCCATCCAGCAAGTCGGTCAATTCAACTTTTTGTTTTGAATAAACACCTCCATTGACATTTTCAAGTTTAAATCTGACTGTTGATTCGCAAGCGCAAACATGACGAGTCAGAATCAGCAATAAGCCGATTAAATATACCCTTTTCATAAGTGTTGGAAGATTTTAATTGAAAACGCTTATGATTATGAAAAATTATGAAAAATTTTATTGTGTTACCAATAGATTTTTTTATTAGACACAGAAAGTAATTTTAGCGGATTCAGGCAATTATTAATATCGAATGAGCAGAATAGCACTACTTCAAGTATGCTTTCTTTATCATCCCAAATTGTATGATTTCAAAATTGGGGAAAAGACCTCCTGCTCCACCATGCATTTACACAAACCTCTTTAGCTTACCCCGCTCAAGCCGCGGAGGCTCTTACTTTTCTTTCTTTTAAAGATCCCATCTCAAAAATCATTTTGGTCAATTTTAAATGTAAAATTGAGGAATAGTGACCTTTAACAACTCATCGTCTTTTGAAGCGATACGACGTTGCTTATCTTTTTCAGACCTCCAGTATGAAATTCAATAAGCGCCTTGTCTCGCTTCAAAATCCTCGAAATTGACCAACAAATCATTTCTGAGATAGGATCTAAGAAAAGTAAGCAAAAGAAACTGTCGTAAGCGCCCCATCCTGCCTTCGTGCAACTGAAAGGAGAGCATTTTGTTAAATACAGCTTTCGTTTTTCAGTTGGCACTGTTTCAAAGTTTTGGAAAAACCGACCCTATTGTGACGATCTCTACGAGCTGTCACATCGGGTGCCCTGGTTTTTCTCAAACCTTCTCAACCGGCAGTTTGAAGGGCGCCGCCCCGTTTCCAAATCAGTCTGAGTAAAGCAGCAGTGTAGTAAGTGTATTCAGTAAAATTGATTTGTTAATTCTAATATAAACCCCATCTCTTAACTACTCATTTCCATAAGGAACTACACTATAATTATAATCACCATACAGAAATGTTTCACATAAAGATTTGTTCCTTCTATTTGAATGAACGCATAATTAAATATGCTTAATTCGAAATTCTAATTTTGGAAAGAATTTCCCAAAACTCGACGTGAAATTAAAGCTGTTAACGCCCAGGTTAAAATCAACATGGTAAATGAACTGCTAGGCATTAATATAGCTGCTGTCAATGGTGATAACTGTGCAGTAATAGCATAGTACAGTCCTATAGCATTATAAACTAATGAAAATGCGAAACTAATAATGATTACCCATTTGGCAGCTTTAACAAATCGCATCAACTGAGGCAATTTTGAAAGAGCCGGAGCAGTTACCAATACATCGCAAGCGGGGAAAAACGCATTGACATCATCGGCAACAGAAATGGCTATATCCGCCTCTTTTAGTGCAGGCGCATCGTTCAAGCCATCTCCGGTCATGCAGACTACTTTACCCTGTGATTTCAATTCTTTAACCAACTGAACTTTATTTTCAGGGGTCTGATGTATCAAAGTTTTTACAAAAGGTTTAACGTCTATATCCTTATTCAATTCGTTGTCACCACTGGATAAATACAAACTGTAACCATCTCTTTTCAAATCATTGGTAATGCTGTTGGTTTCAGTTCTTATTTTATGTATGAGCACAAAATAACCTCTGTATTCACCATCTATTTCGACATGCATGATACCATGTTTCAAATCTGTTGGCTGCGGCACATTTAAAAACAAAGCTGAGCCTACTTTCAGAGTTCGCTTTCCGTATTTACCCTGAAGGCCTTTTCCAACCACATCTGTAAAAGCATCCAGATGACCACTTCCAAATTCATAATACTCTTTTGCTATAGCAGCACTGTAAGGATGAACAGACTGATGACACAATAAGCCAATGGATTTAATTTCTAAAGCACTCAGATTGGTATGGTTTTCTATCTCAAATTTTTTGTTGTCAGTTAAAGTTCCGGTTTTATCAAATACAATTGTATCACATTCGTTTAACAGAGACAATGTATTTTTATTTTTCACAAACATACCGTGATGTTTGAGCGTTCTCAGCAAATGTCCATTGGCAAAAGTTGTAGCGAGGAGCAGAATACAAGGGCAAGCTACAATCAGTACACTGGTTAAGGATTTAAATGCTTCTTCCAAACCATTTTGATTGTACTGATAAATAAAAGCAAAAGCGCCTATCACCAGCAATCCCAGAGTAAACCAATAGTTAATTTTTTCGGTTAGCGAATTATCTATATCCTCTTTGTCTTTTTCGACAGCCCAAAGTTTAACCAAACGGCTGTTGTCAGTTGAGGACATTAATTCGAGTTGAACAGTGCTGCCACTAACCTTAGCGCCTGCGTAGATTTTTTCATCTTTTTTGAGAGCTACAGGTTTAGATTCGCCAGTTATAAAACTGTAATCGACAGTAGCGTAATCAGATTTTAAACGGGCATCGGCAGGCAGCAACTCACCATTTCTCAGTTCAATCAGGTCATTAGCTTTGAGTTGTTTAATATTGACCATTTTAGAAATCCCATCTTTAATCAATCGGGCTGATAATGGAAAATAAGATTTGTAATCACGATCAAAAGTCAGTGAATGATACGTTAAGTCTTGAAAATATCGACCGGTCAACAACAAAAACACTATACCAGTCATGCTATCGAAGTAACCCGACTGATGATTCACAAACATTTCATAGAGACTTCTTATAAATGTTGCCACAATTGCCAAAGCGATTGGCAAATCTATATTGAGTGTTCTTTGACGGATGGCTTTAAAAGAACTTTCAAAAAACTCAGTTGAGCAATAGAACAAGACCGGCAGAGACAATCCCAAACTGATAAAATCGAACCATCTTTTAAGCACCAGACTGCTTGCATCGAGAGACAATCCCAGATATTCGGGGAAACTCAACATCATGATATTACCAAAAGCAAATCCGGCAATACCAATTTTTATGGCCCGTGTAGAGACACGTTTCTTTTTTACACCTGAGTCGTTGGATAAAGTTAGATCGGGTTTATATCCGAAGTGGTACAATAAAATAACCAGATCCGAAATTTTCACTTCTTTGGTTTTTACTGTTATCAGTAATTCTTTATTAAAGAAATCGACACGAGAAGAGATGATACCTTTATTAAATTTTTCGAGTCTTTCGAGCAAATAAATACACGAATTGCAATGCATACCCGGAATCAGGAAGCGGTATTGCACAGCATCGCCCTGAGAAAAGACAACAAACTTTTCTATTGTTTCAGTTTCATTCAGAAAATCGAATTCACCCGGGTCAGTAGATTCAGGCGTAATACCTTTACCATCGTTGTAATAGGCACACATATCATTTTCGTTGAGCATTTGATAAACAGCTGCGCAACCAGAGCAACAAAAGACATGGTTATTTTCCTGAATTTTATGTGAATCGCAAGGCAAGCCACAATGTTCGCATTCTTCAACGCTTTTTAGGGCTTTGCTTTCCCTGAGTACGAGGGTATCCATAATGAAGGGCGTGAGAGTTAAGATTAATACACAACAAGAACTGGTGACTGACTGAATTTCATAGCATATCTTGAGAAACGTTTATGAAAAATATTTTGCCAGACATTGTAATGGTGGGCATACACAACCAGGAGGTCGGGTTTAATCTTTTTAACAGCTTTTTCAAATTCCACTTCCTTATCCAAACCTTGAATTTGTTTGAGGTCGGTATGTTGAGAAGGGAACATCTTTTTCAGAGCGAATTTAAAATTGGAAGCATTTTTCTCCACCTGTTCATCGTAATGTGACACATTAAGAGCAGTAAGTGAAGCCGGATCATAACCGAACATTTCCCTCAACGCATTGAGTTGATGTACTTCAGAGGATTTTCCATCCCAGGCATACACCACATTAGACAATTTAAACGATTTGTAATTGAGCGGCACAACCATCATTGGCGCTTTAACTTTTCCTATTAAAGTTGTGCATACATCACCAAAGATCACTTTATCGAGACCGGTGCGTTTTTTAACACCCATTATACTCACCCAAGGATTGATTTCATCAATTTTAGAGGTAATGGAAGGAATAAGAAAACCGTAATCGACTTCGAAAGCGATGAGCGTATTTGGGAATTTCTTTTTAAGGTATGTGATACCTCTTCTGAGCAGAGCTGAAGCTTTTTTAATATCGAGGTCAGGAGAATAGGTATATACGCTTTCGGTATCAGTAAGCACCGAAGCAGACACCACATGATAGATAAAAAGTTTAGAGCCAGTTTTTTGGGCTAATGCTGCAGCCACTTCTAATGCATTTCTCGAAGCCTGGCTGAAGTCGTGGGCCATAAATACTATTTTATTGGGTTTCATGGGATTTTACTGTTTTTAATGATTTAAAATACTTAATCACAAAACTATAAGCAACTAAGTTAGTCAAATATGACTTTGAACAAGAAAAAAACTGACATAAATCACTTTTCTGTCTTTTGAAAATTTAAATAAATAAGATAGGAAGACATTCAAAAAAGGCAAAACAACTTGTAAAATGAGTTGTTTATACTTAGATTTGTAATCTTAATTCAACCCCTTCAAACCCATGGAAATCAACCTGGAAGAACAGTTTCAAAAACGAATTGACGAAGAAGTCAAAATAGAGCCAAGAGATTGGATGCCTGAGAAATACAGGAAGACTCTCTTGAGGCAGATTTCTCAACATGCTCACAGTGAGATTGTTGGTATGTTACCGGAAGGCAATTGGATCACCAGAGCCCCGAATTTGAGAAGAAAAGTGGCTTTACTGGCCAAAGTACAGGATGAGGCCGGTCATGGTCTTTATTTGTATTCAGCTGCCGAAACACTTGGAATGAGCAGAGACGAAATGCTGGAAGAATTGCATACAGGCAAAGCTAAATACAGCAGTATCTTCAACTATCCTACCCTCACCTGGGCGGATATGGGAGCAATTGGATGGCTGGTTGATGGGGCTGCTATTATGAATCAGGTACCACTTTGCCGTACATCCTACGGACCTTATGCCCGTGCCATGGTAAGAGTTTGCAAAGAAGAGAGTTTTCATCAGAGACAAGGTTATGAAATTATGCTCACTCTATGCAAAGGCTCAGAGGAACAAAAAGCAATGGCGCAGGATGCTTTGAATCGCTGGTGGTGGCCAAGTATAATGATGTTTGGTCCAAATGATGATAATTCTCCTAATTCAGCTCAAAGTATGAAATGGAAAATTAAAAGATTCAGTAACGACGAGTTGCGTCAGAAATTTGTGGATGTTACAGTTGCTCAGGCTGAAATTCTTGGTTTGACCATACCTGATAAAGATTTGAAATGGAACGAAGCTCGCGGACATTACGATTTCGGAGCAATTAACTGGGATGAGTTTAACAATGTGGTTGCCGGCAACGGACCATGCAATAAACAAAGACTTAAAGCCCGTGTTGATGCCTGGGAAAAAGGTGCCTGGGTAAGAGAAGCTGCCACAGCTTATGCTGAAAAGAGAGCCAAAAGAGAAAAGAACAAAATAGAAGCCGCATAATATTAGCATGACAAATAAAGAATGGCCTCTCTGGGAGGTTTTCATCCGAGCCAAACAAGGCTTAAATCATAAACATGTTGGCAGTCTTCACGCTGCTGATTATCAAATGGCCATAGAAAATGCCAGAGATGTCTATACCCGTCGTCTCGAAGGCGTTAGCATCTGGGTTGTTGAAAGCAAGTACATTCACGCCAATGAACCTTCAGAACAGGATGCACTTTTTGATCCGGCCAGCGATAAAATTTACAGGCACCCTACTTTTTATGTTTTGCCTGAAGAACTCAATCACATGTAATGAATCAAAAGGAAATTTTATTCGACTACATACTTCATCTTGCTGACAACAGCATGATCATTGGTCAGAGAAACGCCGAGTGGTGTGGACATGGACCGGTGCTGGAACAGGATATCGCATTAACCAATATTTCGCTCGACTTAATAGGCGAAGCGCGCAGTTTGTATCAATATGCTGCTGAGATTAAAGGTGGTGGTGCTACCGAAGACAGTTTGCCTTTCCTTAGAGATGTTTTGCAATACCGCAATTTGCTTTTGGTGGAACAACCTAATACCGACTGGGCTTATACCATTGTAAGACAATTCTTTTTTGATGTCTACCATTACTATCTCAACAAAATGCTGATTGAGCACAGCAATGATACGCGACTAAAAGAAATTGCCAGCAAAACTATAAAAGAAGCTACCTATCATTTAAAATGGAGCAGTGAGTGGATGATTCGATTGGGCGATGGTACAGATATCAGCAAATCTAAAATGCAAACTGCGGTAGAAGAACTTTGGGATTTTACCGGTGAGTTATTTCTAGAATCGGCAACAGAGCAGGCAGCTGCACAGGCCGGATTTGGTATTTCACCGAGCTCTATAGAATCTTACTGGAGAGAGAAAGTGGCTGAAATTTTAGAAGAAGCCACATTGACAATTCCAGAAAAAGGATTTGCACAAAAAGGTGGAAAAACCGGGATCCATAGTGAGCATTTAGGCTATATATTGGCAGAAATGCAATTTATGCAAAGGGCTTACCCCAATCTGGAATGGTAGTGTAAGTCGCGCCAATCCTTACATACAGACTGATTTATCTCATTTTTTTCAATAAAGTTGACAGATACTGCTCAACTTGCTGCAATTTTTCTATAAACTTAGATATAAATTTCTAAATTTGCATCGTCTTAAAAAGCCGTATGGGAAGGATATTTGAAAAGAGGAAGCACAAGATGTTTGCGCGTTTTGACAAGATGTCAAAGACGTTTACCAAGTATGGGAAAGAGATTGCCATTGCTGTTAAGAATGGTGGACCTGATCCGGAGACCAATGCCAAACTTAGGGTAGTAATTGCCAATGCCAAAAGTGAAAACATGCCGAAAGACAGAATTGAATCGGCGATTAAAAGAGCAGCAGGCAAAGACACCAGCAATTACGAAGAAATCACCTATGAAGCCATGTGCATGAAAGGTGTTGGGTTGGTTATAGAAACAGCTACAGACAACCCTACCCGTACAGTAGCCAATGTGAGAATGCACTTAAACAGAGGCGGCGGAGAACTGAGTAAATCAGGCAGTTTGGATTTTGCATTTGAGCGTAAAAGTGTATTTGTGATACACACAGTTGGAATAGATACAGATGAATTAGAGCTGGAATTGATAGATGCAGGACTGGAAGACATAGAAAAAGAGGGCGAAGAAATGGTGATAACGGCCTCTTTTGAGAATTTCGGTAATATGCAAAAAGCACTTGAATCAAAAGGTATTCAGATAGTAAGTGCCGAATTGCAGAGAATTCCTACCAATCTGGTACAATTGACCCAGGAAGAAAAAGAACAAGTCGAATCACTCATAGAGAGATTAGAAGAAGACGAAGACGTACAAAACGTTTATTCAAATATGGCATAAGCCACAATAAAAAAGAAGAAAAACAGCAACCAATATGAACAGAACTAACAACAACAACATCCTTGTCCCTACCGATTTTTCGGAAGTAGCTAACAATGCATTGGGACATGCTTTGAAAATCGCTGATGTTTACAACAACGAAATTACCCTGGTCAACATCCAAGATGAGGGCGGTATTTTTGGCTTGTTTGGCAGTCACGACAAGATGGAGCTGGTAAAAGAAGCCGTCAACACCCGCATGGATAAGGTGATTGAGGAAGCTAAATCTAAATATCCAAACGTTAAAATCAACAAACGCATTGAGATTGGTAAAATCTACAAGGTGATTACTGAGATTGCAGAGAATGAAAATTTCGACAGCATTGTCATGGGAACAAACGGTGCAAGCGGTTTGCAGCAGATAATTGGCAGTAACGCCAGCAGAGTCATCAACTACGCAAAAGTTCCTGTCGTTGTTGTAAAAGAACAACCAATTGGTCAGGCGGGTTATAAAAACATTGTATTGCCAATCGACTTATCAAGAGAAAGCAGACAGAAAGTTACCTGGGCCATTCATTTAGCAAAAAAATTCAACAGTACCATTCATGTCATTTACGAAAACTCTACCAATGATGAGTTTAAGAATCGCATTTTTGCAGCTGTTAATCAGACTCAGGACATACTCGAGCAGAACAATGCAACTTATATAGTAAGGGGATTGGATCAGGATAAATACCCTGATAGTTTTGCAGAAGATACTTTGGCTTATGCTCAGGATATCAATGCCGACCTTATCATGATTATGTCACAACAAGAAAAAGGATTTAGCGAGTTTCTGCTAGGTTCTTATGCCCAGCAGATTGTTAACCACAGTGGTAAAGTACCTGTTATGTGTATCAACAGTTCTGATACCGGTGTTATCATCGATGGCGTTTTTAGTTGATATATAATTTAAACTACTAAAATAAACTAAACACGATATGATTCTGGTTGCAGACAGCGGCAGTACCAAATGTGACTGGATGTTTTCGGGCATTACTCCGGTACCGAGGCATTTTGAAAGCGCAGGACTCAATCCGTTCTTTATGAAAAAGGAACAGATAGTCCGTGAAGTCAAAAAAACCTTCAAAGACATCACTGTAGAAAAATTTACCAAACTTTTTTTCTATGGGTCAGGTTGCAGTACCGATGAAAACAAAGAACACATCCGGGTAGCTTTGTCAGAAGTATTTACAAAAGCTGAAATTTTTGTGGCACACGACATGGATGCCTCTGCTATTGCAACTTGTGGAAACAAAGAAGGCATAGCGTGTATTCTTGGCACCGGCAGCAATGCCTGTTACTGGAGTGGAAAGGGTTTATTACCTCAGATTCCCAAATTTGGATTAGGATATATTTTAGGTGATGAAGGCAGTGGTATGCACATGGGTAAATTATTGCTCAAGGCTTACTTCTATAACGAGATGCCAATTAATATACGTTTGTATTTCGATAATACTTTTCCTGATAAGGAAGACATCATCAAAAGTATTTACAACAAACCAAATCCAAATGTTTACATGGCTTCGTTTGCAAAATTTCTTGCAGAGAATGTCAATTTCAAATATATTGAATCAATTGTGCTGACAGCGTTCAGAGAGTTTTTTGCAACGCATATTGTGAAATATGGCAAGCACAAATCGGTACCGGTTCACTTTGTTGGTTCAATAGCCTTTATTTTCCAGCCGCAACTACATCAGGTAGCCAAAGAATTTAAAGTGAATATTGGCAATATCATCAAGCAACCAATTCACAATTTATTTGAGTACCATTTAAAGCATCACTCAGCCAATTAAGCAAGCAAAATAAGACACTGTAAGGCCTGACAAGATTACCAACCACTTGCTCAGGCCTTCTTTTTTTCTCAAAGAATTTTCGAAAACTATAGTGGTGCTTATATGCAGGAATGTTCCGGCTATGATAGCTGTTATTATCTGAGAAAGATTTTCACTCAGCAAATTTTCCTGATGCACTACGACACCCAAAGAGTAGCCCATTGGAGTTGCACAAGCGTACAGCAACAGCAATAAAAAAGCGCTGGCTTTGCCTTTATACCTCGAGTGCATCAGTACCGACAGGGAAAATGCCGCTGGAATTTCATGAATTGCGATACCCACAACCATACCACTTACAACGCCTGTTTTGATATGATGATTCAGACCGGCAGAATAACCTTCAAACAATGCATGCAACATCAAACCACCAAACAAAACAAAAACACTTTTAGGAATATCGTGGTTATGGATATGACCATGTCCTAAACCTCCTGTAAATTTTTCAAGAAATATTTGAAATAAAAAGCCCAGCACTATAAAGACACCGGCAGTTTGGATGTGCTCGAACAGCTCAGGCATTAATCCAAATAAGGAAATACCCAATAAAAATGAGCCACTAAACAAAACTGTATTACTGATAACTCTGTGAGAAGTTGTACTGAATTTTCTTTGAATCAGAATCCCTAACAAAGGGCCGGAAAGCAAGATGATAATAGAGATTATTACGCCCATTTTAGTTTCTTAATTGAGATTGAATACATTTTAAAACACAAAAGTCCAAGCAAAACACCTACTATGGCTCCTACCAGTACATCACTTGGGTAATGGACACCAAGATATATCCTTGAATAGGCAACAGAACCAGCCCAAAGCAACCAGAACAAAGTATTGGATGTTTTAGACCAGCCGTAGAGCATAATCATAAATATGGCTACTGCAAAATGGTTAGATGCATGAGATGATGCCATACTGCCGGTATCACTGCAATGCACACCTTCGATTATTCGCGGTGTCAATTCAGTGACATGACAAGGACGCGTACGGTTAAAAAATGGTTTCATCAACCCACTCGTAAATCGGTCGGAGAGAACAGCTGAGAGAACCAGAAAAAATATAAGCACCGTCGATTTTTTACCATAAGATTTAATCAAAAGGGCAATTACTATTATGTAAAATGGTATCCAGAAATACTTCTCCGAAAAGTAAAACATCACCACATCCAGGACTGAATTTGTCAATGTCTGATTTATCAGGTGATACAGGCTTTGATCGAGGTTCAACATCATACCGATTTTGAAATAATTAATAGTCTGTCAGAATTGTTGGCATCAAATTCGTTGAGTGCGTAATCACCAAATACATGTAAAATTTCGAATCCTGCTTTTGAATAAAATCTTTCAAAATCTTCTTTGTCAAAAAGACTGACAACTTCACAAAACCTATATTCGACATCTTTATCAGTGAAGCGGATATTTTTTACCACTTTTTTATTTTCGATATGTTTTTCGATATGAAATTCAATACCATCAATAAGCTTAGTTTCCTTAGGTTTCAAAGTAGCAACAACTTTATGGGCATTAAAATAATCCTGAATGAACAACCCATTAGATTTCAGATTGGATTTTACTGCATTTAGTGCCAGAATATTGTCGTCTTCGCAATCAAAGTAACCAAAGCTGGTAAACAGATTGAGTACTACATCGAAATACGAAGATTTAAAGGTTTGTCTCATATCGTGTACTTCAAAATGCAGATTAGGTTTTTTAATTTCATTAGCTGCAACTATACTATCCGGACTGAGGTCTACGCCATAGGTTTCGTAACCTTTACCGGCAATCTGAGCAGCATGTCGACCTTTACCGCAAGCCAAATCAAGGAATTTCCAATCAGCGGGAGCTTGAATAAAATTCAGCAGTTTATTTATCAGTTCTTCGGCCTCTTTATGGTCTCTTTTACCATAGAGTTTATGATAATACGGACTGTTGAACCATTCTTTAAACCAGGGCATTGCAATAAACTTGCAAAATAAAGTAAAAAAAGCCTATATTTGTTTTAGTTATGAAAAAACAATCCCTACTATTAATGACGATTGCGAGTTTAGTGTTTGTATTCGCTTGTAAAGACAAAGAAGAAGACGACAAAAACAATACTCCTGGCAAACCAAAATCGGAGCTGATATCTTCAAAAACATGGAAAATCAGCACATTGGTGAGCAGTGGGACAGATGTTTGGAATACGCCATTCGTTGCTTCCTGTAACAAAGACAACCAATACAAATTCAGAACCGATGATTCATTGGTATTGTTTGACATGAGCAGCAAATGCAGTCCTACTGACCCAGATTCAACTGTAAGTTTTTACAAGTTGTTTGACAATGACACAAAGATTATTCTGAATGTTAAGTTAACCAGCACCAGCATATTTAATGACACTGCAACTATCATTCAACTCGATGACAATGTTATGAAACTTGATGCTGAATACAGCGGATTACCGGCAACAATTACTTTTATACATCCATGAAAAAACTTCTTATTTTCACGTTCCTGACTTTAGCAGCAATTGGCTGTAAAAAAACCGTTGAGGAGCCACAAGTTACTCAAATACCTGAAGACGTTGAGATGAAACGCATTACATCGGCTCCCTGGTTGATGTACAAAGCAACTGCCAATGGTTTAAATATTTGGGATGTGGGTGTTATAGAATCCTGCCAAAAAGACGACACTTATAAATTTTATAAAGACAGTTCGCTGATGCAATACGAAAATGCCAATATTTGCAGCGGAAACACCGACTCTACAGAATCCAGCTGGTCGTTTTATGAAGGCAGAAAAAAACTCATCGGTACTATTTTAAACATTACAGATACAGCGGAGATTGTTTTACTGGATGACAATTTCCTGAATGTTAAGTTGGATTATGAAGGCTCGCCTGTCGTTATATACTTCAAAAAGAAATAATACGTTTTTCATTCGAAAACGATAATGAATAGTTGATGATGTTCAATCCGTCGACCTTGCTGCTGATAGCCGGCATTGGACTTCAGGTTTCAATTCATACGCCGCCTAAAGATCCTCTTAATCCTAAAAAGTCAGTTATACCTACACATTTCTTCAAGAATAAATTAAGCATCAGGAATTCGATGCTTAAAATGAAGTATTCGTTTCAGAAGAACAAACCTCGAATAGTGCCGGTGATAGGCGATACTGCTGTCTGGCAACTGGCGTTTGAAGATAATTTTGATTCATTGAACCTGCAAAAATGGAGACGTGGTCAGGCCTGGGGAGAATTTCATCCTGAGCACCCACATCAATATTATTCAAGCGAGATGATAGAAACCAAGGACGGGTTGCTGCATTTAAGGGGACAATACCAGCCAAAAACATTTAAGTCGGGAGACAGCAGTATTACGATTCCATTTGCTATTGGCCTAATCAATTCGGATATTTCGTTTCAGCAGAAATACGGTTACTTTGAAATCAGGAGCAAGAATCCGAAAGGACCAGCGACCTGGCCGGCGTTCTGGTTAACCGGCGCCAATAAATGGCCACCTGAAATAGACATTTTCGAAATGTATGGCAGGAAGAGCGGCAAGTATGTCAATAATCAATATGCAACTATTCATTATGGGAAAGCCGGCAGTCCTTCACGAGGATTCCTGAGCAAGAAAGTCAATTTACCCAATAATACAGATACGCTATTTCACACTTATGGATGCGAGTGGACACCAAATTACATTAAGTTTTTCACCGACGGAAGATTGGTTGCTTTTATCAAAGTGGGTAAAAGGTTGAGACAATGGATGGATGAGCCAATGGTAATCATCTTGAACAATGCGTTTGACGAAGCTTATTTGAAATATCTGAAGCCTTATGAAACAGTGAGGAATGAATTTGTAGTAGATTGGATTAGGGTTTATAAGAGAAAGTAAATTTTGGTGGTACAAATTCAACCTTCCAGGTTGAATAGTGTGAAAAAGTACTATTTCATTGCCTTAAATTGCAGTTTCAATAAAGCAGGTTTTGTTAGACGATGTTCCTTATTCAACCTTCCAGGTTGAATAGTGCGAAAAAGTACTATTTCATTGCCTTAAATTGCAGTTTCAATAAAGCAGGTTTTGTTAGATGATGTTCCTTATTCAACCTTCCAGGTTGAATAGTGTGAAAAAGTGCTATTTCATTGCCTTAAATTGCAGTTTCAATAAAGTGCAATTTTCAAACAATTAGCTTTATTCAAGTTTCCAGGTTGAGTAAAAACCCAGATTCGTAAAATGGAATTGCCACTCTGCAATTCGGTTGGAATACCTTTTTAGATATTAAATATCTTTGATTTCAATTTTAAACACGAATGAAAAAACTATTCTATTTCACATTAATTGCATTTACATTTCTGTCTTGTTCTTCAGATGGAGTCAGTAACTATAATGCATTTTCCATAACTCAATGTACTAAACTTGACAATTTGAGTGGTGGATTTGCAAAGCTTCAATTGACAGTTAAAAACAATGCTCAATTTACCGGAGGCTGCTGGGTATATATTAAAATAAAGCGCGGTGGAGTGATTATAGAAACCTCAAGTGTAGTATATGCCAGTTTGAATCCTGGTGAGTCGCAGATAGAAGAAGCCTGGTTTTCAAAATTTGACAGGCACAGTGAATACGACCATGCAGAGGTTATTTTACAATGGAATGTAGACAGCACGAATTACAGCAGGAGTTATAGTTATTAATGCAGTTTCAGGAGGTAGATTGCAGTATGGGGAGGTAGATCGCAGAACAAGGAAGGAACACGCCGAACACACAGAAAATGTGTTTTGTCTTTGACACGGCAAGGGTTTGCTTGCGCAAACGGAATACGCAGATATTGGCTTGAGGATAAACTTTAAGTTTATCCTCAAGCCCAACGACTTAACGACTTAACAACTCCACGACTTAACAGCGAAGCTATTCAGCTATTCATACGACTTAACTTTAAAAGAGCGTCGCGATAAATCGACGACGCCTACGGAAGCTACAAAAATGTTTCGAGACATATATTTAGAAAATCATAATGCTTGTCGATTAACAATACGACTTAACGACTTAACAACTCCACGACTTAACAGCGAAGCTATTCAGCCTTTCAGCTATTCAGCCTTCCTTCTTGCTCTATACTTTTAAATTTCTAACTTTGCTGCATGTCCAATTTTGGGAAACTCAATTCCACCATCATTCAGTCTTTAATTTCTGTAACCGGTCAGGACAGAAGTATAACTGAGCCTGAAACGCTTAAAGTATACGGTAAAGATCATACTGAAGATTTTGTTTATTTGCCGGAGTTGGTTCTGATTCCCGAAAACACAGAACAAGTTTCACAAATTGCAAAAATCTGTTTTGAAAATACCATTCCACTGACTTCCCGGGGAGCCGGAACGGGACTCAGCGGCGCTTGTTTACCTGTACATGGCGGAGTAGTGATTAGTTTCGAAAAAATGAATCGCATTATTCAGATTGATGACATCAATTACCAGGCTGTACTTGAGCCCGGAGTTATCAATGAACAATTGCAACTTGCAGTTCAGGAAAAAGGCATGTTTTATCCACCTGATCCAGCCAGTAAAGGCAGTTGCACAATTGGAGGAAATGTGGCACACAGCAGCGGCGGACCACGATGCGTAAAATATGGCACTACCCGTGATTATATTTTAAATCTTGAAATGGTATTGTCGGATGGGGAAGTTATTTGGACCGGAGCCAATGTTTTGAAAAATTCGACCGGATATAATCTGACACAATTAATGGTAGGCAGCGAAGGCACATTGGGCATCATCACAAAAATTGTTGTCAAGCTCCTGCCCTACCCGCCTTTCAGATCCTTGATGCTGGCCAGTTTTGCGTCGGCCACAGAAGCCTGCGCATGTGTTTCATCCATTTTTAAAGCAGGTGTTCAACCTTCTGCCATTGAATTCATGGACCGAAAAGGTGTGAAACTATCTGTACAGCATCAAAACATTTCATTTGAGCAAAAAGAAGAAAATGCCTATTTACTAATTGAAGTAGATGCCTTTGAAGAAACAGCATTAATGCCACAATGTGAAGTTATTTACAATGTTTTGGAAAATCATCAGGTCTTGGAAGTTCTGATGGCAGACGACAGTGAAACAATAGAAAAATTATGGAAAATCAGGCGTTCAATTGGAGAAGTGGTGAAAAGACAATCGATTTATAAAGAAGAAGACACAGTAGTTACCCGAGGAAATTTACCTGAACTTTACGAATATGTTATGCAGATTTCAGAATCGTATGGATTTGAAGCGGTGTGTTATGGACACGCAGGTGATGGGAATTTACATGTCAATATTCTGAAAAACGACTTAAGCGAAGACATCTGGCAAAACCAATTACCGGAAGCTATTACAAAAATCTTTGAAAAATGTAAAGCACTGGGTGGCACTATAAGTGGCGAACACGGCATTGGATTGGTTCAAAAACCCTATATGTCGATTGTGATGAAAGAAGCACACTTCAACATCATGAAAGGCATCAAACAAGCCTTTGACCCTAAAGGCATTCTGAATCCGGGCAAGATTTTCAACAATTGAAAATTAGCTGAGTTTGTGAATAAAACGCAAAATATTGTGAATATAACCCAATAGGGTCTGTCTACTTTCGCAAATTATATAAAGGAATAACATTCTTATGAAATTTATTGTAGCGGCACCTGAATTACTGGAACATTTAACGAGAGTGAGTGGGGCAATTGTATCTAAACCGGTTCTTCCGATTTTGGACAACTTCCTCTTCGACATTAAAGGCGGCAACCTGACCATATCAACCACCGATTTAGAGACTTCCATGTCTACCAGCTTAAAGGTAGAATCCAAAGAAGACATTCTGGTAGCTATACCATCCAAGCTTCTCATTGACACAGTAAAAATGCTGAACGAGCAGCCTATTACCTTCACTGTCAATGAAGAAACTTACATGATAGAACTGAGCACTGCTTTCGGCCGATACAAATTAGCCGGTCAAAGTGGTTCTGATTTCCCAAAGGTGCCTGAAATTGATTCAGAAAACTCCTTTTCAATGCCTTCAAATGTTTTGTTGAGATGTATCAGCAAAACACTGTTTGCAACCGGTAACGACGATCTCAGACTGAATTTAACCGGTGTTTTTGTTGAACTAAATAAAGACAGCGTTAACTTTGTTGCAACCGACGCCAATCGTTTGGTTAAATTGACCAGAAACGATGTAAAACCTGGCTTGGAGCACACTTTCATTCTGCCAAAAAAAGCACTTAATTTGTTAAAATCATCATTAACCAATGATGTAACACCAATTCAAATAGATTTTAATAAATCGAATGTTTTCTTTACAACAGAAAACCTGAAGTTATCTTGTCGTTTAATTGACGAAAAATACCCTGATTACAAAGCTGTTATTCCACAAGACAACAACAATATCATTGGCATCAACCGTATCGACTTCTTAGAAACGGTTAAACGTGTGGCCAACTTCTCTAACAAAACCACTCACCAGATCAGAATTAAAATTACCGGCAATGAACTTGCTGCCAGTGCTGAGGACATAGAACTTGCAAACGAAGCTAACGAAAAGCGCACTTGCGAATACGATGGTGAAGACATTGAAATTGGATTTAACTCCAGATTCTTACTGGAATTACTTTCCAATATCGACCACGACCAGGTCGTATTGCGTCTGTCTACTCCAAACAGAGCTGGTTTATTGTTGCCAAACGAAAACGAAGCCGATGAAGAAATTGTTATGCTTGTCATGCCAATGATGCTTAACAATTATTAATCGTATCATTGACTAAAAACACCTCAACTATAAATGAAAAAGGACACCATTAGGCGTCCTTTTTTTATTTAATATCATCAAGCTATTTAGCTCAAATAATTTAAAAACCAACTGAGCTATTTTTTCTTTTTCTTTTTATAATCTCCGCGTTTCCAAGCTTCAAAGAATTGGGCCCAGGCAAAGGGGTTCATGATATTCATAGGTGGAATCTGACCAGTATTGTAATAAGGTCTCTGAGAATACATCTGAGCCATTAATTTATAAGCTTCAGAAGCATCAGAGCCGGTCAAACTGGCGGCCTGATCTTTGAGATCTTCTCTTTGCAGGTTGTCTTTAGCCCTTTGCAAATCATCATTTGGTATTTCCTTGGTTACAAACAAATAATCAAATGTTGCTCTGGGTGGCATGGCAATAATCATAGCACCGGCAAAGTAGAAAGTATCCTTAGTCATTAATTTGACAACGCTGTATTTATAGTCATGCAATGTATCCGGAATAACCAGTCTGGTTTCCTGAAACTCGACATGTGTAAATACTATTGTATCACCTTTTCGAGCCGGGAAAGAAAAGTAACCTTCCAGGTTAGAATAAGTCCCGTAAGGTTTACCAACCACGTGAATGGTAGCAAACGGAATGGGATAAATACTATCTGAAGAGAGAAGTAAACCAGAAAACTGAATGAGTCCGCTATCCGGATTGGTTTTGGGAGTTTGACCAACGAGGTTAAAAGACTGAATAAAACAAAGCAGTATGAGGAGCTTTTTAAACATGATATCTTTATTACAACAGATACCCTGCCAATATTGTTACAATAACAAGTAAAAATGCCGGCAGTTTCTTGTAATGCAAATATAATAAAGTAATTCCAAATACCAGCAAAGGTTCCCACTGATAACCATCAAAATGCGACCGGGGATGCAGAAAATACGGCAAAATCAAAAATATGGCAGCCGACCACAGGAATCCAATAGAAACAGATATTATTCCATCAAGTGACCTGTAGACGATTGGATAGGTTTTAAGTTGATTCCAAATTGGGTATACAAAAAAGATGAGTAGTGTTCCGGGTAAAAATATAGCGATAGTTCCAATGGCACAACCAATCAACTGACCATCTATACCATAGCCCAGCTTTTTCATAGCGATACCATTGGCAAAAGTTGCGATAGTAAAAGTGGGACCAGGAACGGCCTGTAACAAACCCAAACCGGTATTAAACTCCTGAAGCGTGAGGTATTGTTTGTGTTTGTATTCAACAAATTCGGTCAATACCATCGAATACAAGACATTGCCTCCTCCAAAGACCATAGAACCCATACGGTAAGTATTTTCGAACAATCGGACAGGCTGAGAAATCTGAGGAAAATTTTTCTTGGTAAAAGCACCCAAAGCAGCCACAGTTACAAGAATTAAAACCATTAAAGTCAGATTAGCCCATCTGATATTGAGAAGCGGTTTGTTATTGGGAATAAAATCTTTAGAGCCAAAGTGAACAGTAGCCATTGCACCCAGCAGAAGGAAAACCGGGAAAGCAAATGGTGAGCGAAACACTACAGAGAGAACAGCTGCAGCAATAGTAAGGGCAATATTGACTGTATCTTTTTTCAATAACTTCGACATATTGATGGCTGCAGTGATAATGAATCCAAGAGCCATTGGACCAATATACCTGAAGACTTTTGGTTCGACGTATCCGGTTGAAATGGCAAAGATGGACATCAGCAAGGTTGCCGGTAAAATCCATATCATTAGAGCCAGGAAAGCAAGACGAGGTCCACCCAGTTTAAAAGCCACAGCAGTAAGTGTTTGAGTGGAAGAGGGGCCAGGTAATATTTGGCACAGACTATTCAATTCCAAAAGATCACTTTCAGATAAGTAGCGTTTCTCCTGCACCAGTTTACGCATAAACAGTGCGATGTGCATTTCAGGACCACCAAAAGCAGAAATGGCTATGAAAAACACATCTTTGAGAAAAACTATCTCCCTAACTTTTTTTAAATCCGCCTTTGTTAACAATAATTGGAAGTGTGCTCAAAACTATAATAAAATCAATTAATTTTGCACTCATGTTCAAATATTTATCATTATTGTTAATAGTTATTTCAGCTTGTAAAGGAGGTCATAAGGCTGATTATGAGGTTCAGGCAGAGCTACAAATGCTGGATACACTACAATCCAGATTAAATACTGTCAGATCGTGGATAGACCAGGTTAATCTTGCTGAAATTCAGGAAAGAAAGGACATCATAGAGCACAATTTGCTTTATTTACAAAATCATTATGTTGAAAATAAAATCATAATGACACCTGAAACTGCTTTGCTTCTGGATGAATATAAGAATTATGGCAAGTTATACAAGAAAGCAGCTGACAGCTTTAAACCTATAGTGATGGAATTAGAAGAGTTGTACATTCAACTGAAAACACTGAAAGAATCTGCTTACAGCAAAGATTATAAAAAGGAAACTTTTTTGACTTATTTTAAAAAGGAAAAAGAAGATGTTCTAAAGTTATTTGATTTTGCAACAATGGTTCAGAGGCCAGTCATAGAAACAGACATGGCTTATGACAGAGCTCAAAAACGCGTTGAGACATTAGCACAAGAATTACAAATAAAGCGCCCACCAATGGAAGAGATGAGTGCTCCAGAATCCGGAGAGGAAGACGATTAACCCTCCCCTTATCGTCCTGATTACCTTTAGATTACATTTAATTTATCGACACTTAAGGTAAATTTAACGTTTTCCTTTTTGTAATTGAACTTTTTAAGTTAGTTTTGCACCCTTTTTTAGGCATATTACACCCCAATGAAATTATCTAAATTCAGTTTTGATTTACCTGCCAACCTCATTGCGCAGGACCCGGCAAAGAACAGAGATGAGAGCAAACTGATGATTTTAAACCGAAGTACCGGTAAAATCGAACACAAAAAATTCAAGGATATATTAAATATATTTGATGAGGGTGATTTATTTATCATCAACAACACGCGTGTTTTTCCTGCCCGTATGTATGGAAACAAGGAAAAAACCGGTGCCAAGATTGAAGTTTTCCTTCTCAGAGAACTGAACGAAGAGCATAAATTATGGGATGTTTTGGTTGATCCTGCCAGAAAGATTCGCGTAGGCAACAAACTTTATTTTGGTGATGACGACTTAGTAGCAGAGGTTGTAGACAACACTACCAGCAGAGGAAGAACAATTCGTTTTCTGTTTGATGGCACTAAGGAAGAATTCAACAATATCGTTAAAAAACTTGGAGAGACACCAATTCCAAAATACATAGAGCGCGCAGTTAAGAAAGAAGACGAAGAGAGATACCAGACTATTTTTGCTACAGTTGAAGGTGCAGTTGCTCCTCCTACTGCAGGACTTCACTTCAGTCGCGAACTGATGATGCGTATGGATATCAAGGGTGTCAATTTTGCTGAATTAACGCTTCACCAGGGTTTGGGAACATTCAGAAATGTTGAAGTTGAAGACTTGAGCAAACACAAAATGGATTCTGAAAACTACATCATTTCTGATAAAACTGCTGCAATAGTCAACGATGCCAAGAACAACAAAAAACGTGTTGTTGCAGTTGGTTCAGGTGTTATGCGTGCAATTGAATCTTCTGTTTCTTCAGTAGGTACTTTAAATCCAAGTTCAGGATGGACTGACAAATTCATTGCACCTCATTACGATTTCTCAATTGCCAATGCTTTTATCACCAACTTCCATGCACCTGAGAGTACATTGCTGATGTTGGCTACTGCTTTTGGAGGCTACGACTTTGTGATGGAAGCATACAAAGAAGCTGTTAAGAAAAAATACAATTTTCAATGCTATGGCGATGCCATGCTGATTTTGTAAAAATTGCCCAATTCCTTTTTTCACTTTAAACAATTCAGTATCAAAGCCCAGTCTAAAGGACTAAAGGTAACTACTGATGCATGTCTTTTAGGAAGTTTAGCCAGAAAATCAGATCCGGCATCCATACTGGATATAGGAACAGGCACAGGAGTTGTTGCTCTTATGCTGGCTCAAGCCTACCCTGCTGCTAAGATTACTGCATTAGAAATTCAAACCGAAATTTTTCATCAGGCACTTGAAAACATTCAAGCCTCACCATTTGCCAAACAAATCAATGTCATCAATACAGATTTTCTCAAAACAGATTTATCTAAATTTGATTTAATTGTTTGCAACCCACCTTATTTCAGTGAACATCTAAGAGGTGCTGATTCTGAAAAAACCATTGCTATGCATAATACCACTTTGCCACATGCAGAGATGTTTGAAAAAGTATATCAATGTATGCATGACAACACATTATTTTTTGTCATTATACCGCATGAGCAAATGGAATCGAGACTACAGATGGCGCAGAAGACAGGTTTGCATCTGACACAAAGCACGCTTATAAACAAAAGAGAAAACAAAGCTTATCGATGGATTGCCTGTTTCTCGAAATTAAAAACAGAAACTATTTATAATCAGCTTTTATTGCAAACAGAAGACGGCAATAAATCCATCGAATTCAGTGAATTGATGAAAGACTATTACCTGGATGACAGCAGCCCCTTCAAGGCATTAAAAAATTCGAAGACTAAACAATAAATTTGCAACCCAATGGAAGAATTATTTACAAGTGCCGGACTTATCAGTTTGATGACACTTACCTTTATGGAAATTGTGCTTGGTATTGACAATATTATATTTGTCAGTATTGTTGCAGGCAGAGCAGAAAAGAAAGATCAGAAAAAAGTAAGAAACGTAGGTTTGTTTCTTGCCATGATCATCCGACTGCTGCTGCTGTTTGTTATACAATTAATCATAGATGCACAGGACACACTCTTTACACTGCCAATAGACTTTGAAGGAAAGAATGTCAGCATAAAGGATCTTGTATTGATAGCAGGCGGACTTTTTCTTATTTACAAATCGACCACAGAAATACACCACAAATTCAACGTAGATGAACATATAGAAAAAGAGAGCAAGACCAAACAGAGTTTTAATTACATTGTGATGCAGATATTGATGTTAAATTTGGTATTCTCCATCGATTCTATCGTAACGGCCATCGGATTGACACAACATATTATCATAATGTTTGTTTCTATTGTATTGTCGATGATTGCAATGTTATTGCTATCTTCGTTTATCAGCAATTTTGTTGAGAAACATCCAACAGTTAAGATGCTTGCTCTGTCGTTTTTGCTCATGATTGGCTTTATGTTAATCGTAGAAGCATTTGAAATTCATGTACCGAAAGGATATATTTATTTCTCCATGGCATTCAGTCTTTTTGTGGAAGTACTCAACATACGCTTGAGAAAGAAAATGACCACAATTAAACCCTGATTTGTTTTTCAGAAACAACATAAAATTAAGCCTCAGTTTCAGGTCGTACCACTACTTCCGCGAAGTAGCCGATACCTGGCGCAGTATTTTACCTGCCAATCATCATTTGCAATGCAAGGACATAGAAGCCTTAGAAGCCACTATGCCTGAAGATATTGCATTTAAATACGTCAACATATACCAGAACAAGGAATTGATTGGCGTGATGTATTTACAATGTCTTAAATTCAACAGCAAACATTATCACCATGGTGTTTTGGATCGCCCTCTTGTAAAGCATCTGAAATCTTATATACTTGGCAAAACAGCCGACATACTTATATGTGGGAATATTTTCAGGGTGAACTTTCAAGGCTTTTATTTTAAAGACAAGGAAAAGCGTGAATTGATTTTCGATTGCCTGAATTTATACAGGCAGGAAATGAAACACGAAAAAAACTTTTGTGGTATTTTGGTGAAAGATTGTTCCAGAGAATTTAAAAGCACACAGTTTACCTGCCATGGTTTCAGGTCCTTTAGTCAGGATTTAACCATGGAAATGGACATAAGGCCGCACTGGACGAACTTTGCGGATTATTTAAATGATTTAAGCAGAAAATACAGACAAAGGGCTCAAAAGATTTTGAAGAGTGCCGAGACCTTGCAGATAAAAGATTTAAGTGTTGAGGAACTTGAGCAGGAAAAAGAACGCATCAATGAATTGTACATGAACATAGTCAGTAAACAGACACTGGCACTGGGCATATTAAACTCTGATTATTTTGTGCAGATGAAAAGAGGTTTGGGAGAAGGATTCAAAGTGTTTGGTTATTACAAAGACGGGCATTTACTGGCTTTCAGCAGTCATATTTATTATTTTCCAAAATCGGCTATGGAGATTCACTACATAGGTTTGGATTATGATTACAACAACACCTACAACCTGTATTTTAATATTTTATTTGACGGAATAAAAGCTGCTATAGAGCATAGATTCAGGAAAATAGAAATGGGCAGAACTGCTCGTGAGGCAAAGGCAAATGCAGGAGCGCATGCAGTTGAAAATTTCAACTATGTATGGATAAGAGGGGGTATATTCAGATGGGCTTTGGACAGTATGGGCAAATGGTTTGAAAACGGATTGGGAGAAGACTGGAAAAAAAGGCAGCCATTTAAATCCATTCCCGAAAATGTGGCAGTTCAGACAGCTGAAGCGGCGCGGTAGCTTCTTTCTCCAGTTTCATAAACAGATGTTGTATACCATTGCTGATAGCTATAAAATTTACATTTAACACTTTTTGATAAATCCCTGCCTGCATGAGGGTGTCTTTGGTTAATTTCACTTGTGGAGCCTTGCATTCCACCAGTAAAGTCATTTTACCATTTGAATCAGAAACACAGATATCAAAGCGTTTGGTTTTACCGTTGTATCTGATACTGCGTTCAACTGAAATCAAGCCATTCGGGACACCCAAATCCTGATTCAGGTAATGTATGAAATGCTGTCTGACCCATTCTTCAGGCGTAAGGCGTACATACTTTTTTCTTATAATGTCGAAAATTAGTGCATTACCTTCTTCTTCTTTTATCGTAAAATTGTAAGTCTTAAAATTGAGTTTCAAGCACACGAACATAACTATTAATGGCCAATAACACCAGCATAAAGTTTGATCAGATTGTCAGCGATATCAACAATCGCCGGTTTACCCCTATTTATTTGCTGGAAGGTGAAGAAACCTATTATATAGACGAGCTTTCGCGACTACTGGAGGAAAAGGTATTAAAACCGGAGGAGAAGAGTTTTAACATGACCATAGCCTACGGAAAAGATATCAGTCCTCTTGAAATTAAAATGGCAGCCAGGCGATATCCTATGATGAGTGAGTTTCAACTGCTCATTATAAAAGAGGCTCAAAATCTGGGGGATATTGATTTACTTGAGGATTACATAGAAAATCCTATGAGCACAACCATACTGGTATTGTGTTACAAAGGTAAAAAAGTAGATAAACGCAAAAAGGTTGGTAAGTTATTTGCCAAATACACCCATTTTACTTCCGAGCGCTTGCGAGACAATGAAGTGACTCCTTGGATTGACAGGTATCTCAAAAGTCGTGGACGCAATATCGACCCTAAAGCGGTTCAGTTAATTGCAGATTATCTGGGTAACGACTTAGGGAAAATAGCCAACGAAATAGATAAAATGCTCATCAATGTCAAAGCAGATGTTGCAATCATTGGTGAAACGCATATTGAACAAAACATTGGTATATCTAAGGATTACAACGTATTTGAATTAGGAAAAGCACTTGGTCAGAAGAACTTTAATAAGTGCATACAGATTGCCAACTACTTTGCAATGAATGCGAAGACGGATGGTATTATTCCAATGATTGCCTATTTGTACACCTATTTTTCAAAGGTCTATATTTACCATTCAGTTAAAACAAAACCTCGCAAAGAAATTGCTATAGCTATAGGGGTGAATGAGTATTTTCTGGATGATTATAAAATGGCTGGAAGCAATTACAATCAGGCTATGTTAGAGGAGATATTTGGCAACTTGAAGTATTATGATTTGCGTTCAAAAGGTGTGGCCAATGGCAGCACAGAAGAAGGACAGCTAATCATTGAACTGGTAGTTAAAATATTGCGCATTGCAGAGATTCCTGCACAATTGAGAATGGTGTAAAACCACACGGCGAAAAAACACTTAAAATTACCAAGCTACCTTACTGTTAATCAGCGTTTTGATACAAGTAAAATGACTTGTTAACCTAATGGTCATTTTTTGTTTCATTTTTAACAAAATTCATTTATTTTTACGCCTTTAAAAGAATATAAAAAGTTTGTTAATCATGAAAAGAAAATTACTATTTGCGGTTCTTGCCTTGCCGTTACTGGCTGTTGGACAGGGGCCCAAAAACGCCAGTCAATTCGGTACACATACCGTTGGTGGTGCACAAACAGCAAGCCCAAACACGGTAGCAGCTGACGTTTGTGACTCTACACAGAAAGCGGTTGCAACTCCAAACTCTGCTACTTCATCCAAAAGAGGTATCATTACTTATGACTTTATCAAAGTTGGTAGCACATATTACGATTTGCAAACCAATGCAAGTATAGGCAGACGTGTTCATTTACTGCCAAACGGCAATGTTTCAGTAGCATGGACTACTTCAGAAGATGAAGCATTTAATAAACGTGGTACTGGTTATAACCATTACAACGGAACCAACTGGTTAACTGTTGGCAATCCTACAGTAAGATTAGAGTCAGTGCGTTTAGGCTGGCCTTCAATCGGTATCAATGGTACTTCCGAATGGGTTATGGGCCACGATGCTATTGCAGGTGGTTTTGTAATGTCTAAAAGTTCAACTATCGGTAGTGGCAGCTTTACTCAGGGTCCTGCTATTTTAACTCAGTTTGGAAGAAGACCAATCTGGGGACGTGTAGCCAACAGTGGTAATTACTTCCATTGCATAGCCAGTTATTCTGACTCAACCAATGCCGGAGACCCAAGAGCACCAAGAATCAATGGTGTTTATGCACCTATGACGTACAGCCGTTCTAAAGATGGCGGTGCTACCTGGGATATACAGCATATCCTGCTTCCTGGTTACGACAGCACAAGAATTAACAGTGGTGGTGGTGATGAGTATGCAATTGATGTAAAAGACTCTATAGTTGTGATAGTTGTAGGTGATCATTTAAAAGATGTGACTCTATGGAAATCTACAGATAATGGAAACACCTTTACCCGCACAATAGTTGATTCATTCCGCTATGCGCCTTATACTTCAAAAAGATTAATGCTTGATACTCCTTTTGTTTGTGACGGTTCAGTAGAAGTTATGCTCGACCATGCAGGCAATGCCCACGTTTTCTGGGGTGTAAGCAGAGTGTTTGATGACGATACTACCAACGATACTTACAGTTTCTTCCCTGGTACTTCTTTGCTTGGCTACTGGAATGAAAACGATAAAGTAAGCAAATTCATTGCCGGTGGTAATCAGTTCGACCGTAATGCTGATGGTTCATTAACAGTTTCAGCAGGTAATACCAACGCTCTTCAAAACGGTGTTGTACCAGCTGCTCTGAAAAACCAAGGTATTTCATCAGTTGCCAGATTAGGTAATACTTCTCTCCTTCACTCTCCTTCTGCAGGTATTGATGGCGATGGAAACATATTTGTAGTTTTCTCTTTCCCTCTTGAACAAGACCTGGATGCAAACAACGTTAACCTGAGAGACATCATGATAGTTCACTCTGCAGACGGCGGTGCAACATGGGCAGCTCCACAGGACGTTACTCAGATGATTGGTTTCGAAGAAGAATTTGGCGCTATCGCTAAAGATGTAAACGATTTCGTTCACATGATTTTCCAGAAAGACCAAACTGCTGGTACTAACTTACAGAACAATTCAGCTCAGGACAACAATCACCCTGTTGCCTTGAACGATATCATGTATGCAGCTATCCCTGTTGCAAAAATATTGGATGGTTCAATTGAAACTCTTTGGAATTCTAACGTTAATCAATTCAATGCCGATAAAGAAGTATTTGTAGTTTCTCAAAACTACCCAAATCCTTTCAGTAACAATTCTGAAGTCTTAATCTGGTTAAGTTCAGGTTCAGATGTTACAGTTGAAATCACAGACATCAGCGGTAAAGTAATCAGAACTGTTACTTACAGCGAACTAAATGCCGGTAATCACTACCTCAGCCTGAATGCTGATGGTTTAAGTGCAGGTGTTTACTTCTACACTGTAAAAACTGCTACTCACTCTGTGACACGTAAAATGTCAGTAAATTAATTTACCGAATAATCGCTTTAAAAAATCCTCCATTACAGGGGGATTTTTTTTTGCCTGTACAATTAAAATCAGATCTGATTTAATAGAGTATCCTTCCCTATTTTAATCCTGTTGATGGCTGTAATTTGTTCCTGATTCTGGAAAGCGACTGAGATAAAATGAGCATCGCTGCTTGGCCATGAGGCAATGGTCCAGGATGTATGCGGCGTATCCATACCCAACCAAAACTGATAATCACCACTTAAAGCAGGTACTTTTACAATCTCATCATCAATACCTTTGCCAATTGCCTTTAAAAACGCCTCTTTACGAGTCCAATACAAACAAAAGGCATTTCTAGCATCGCCACTGTTCACAACCGCTAATTGTTCTTCAGTCGTCAAAACTTTTGGACCAATTATTTCTGGTCTTGCAGCATTGTTACTATTTTCAACATCAACACCAATGGCGCGTTCATCAATAGCAATGACAATTTTTTCATCCGTATGGGACAGGTTAAACTCTAATTTCTTAGAACCTTTATGAATCAGAAAAGGCTTTTTATCCAGCGTTTCACTAAACTCCAAAAGTTGATAAGGAATGTCGCAGAAGTTGGATAATATGAGACGCAAGGCAGCACGAGATAATATAAATCGGCGAGCGTCCTTCCATTTTTGATACGTAATGTATCTCTGTCTTTCTTTATTACTTAAGATTGGCAGTAGTTTTAATTCGTGTTTGTCAAAAGTCTCAATATCTAACTCAACAAGCATTGGAAAGCTCATCGTTTTCAAATCACATAAACGATTAATTTCAGTGACTAAAATGCCCCCTTCTTCTATATCGAGTATTTTAATATTAAGCTTTTGATCCATTAGCCAATGATTGATTGATTACATTTTGCAGTTTATGAGCAAATCCCTTGCTGTATTGACCTAGAATCATGTGGTCGTGATCACTTTCAACTTCGTGTATCCTTATGCCTTTTTGTATATAAGGTCCCCATCCAAGAAATTTTCTGTCACGCAAATAATAGAGTTTTATTTTTGACCTAAACAAATCGATATGACCTTTGTAAGGTTGAACTTTATATTCAGAAAATAACTGATAGTAGTGGTCCATCAGTTTATAGACTCTCTCCAGTTTACTTTCGTTTTCAACTTTTTCTTCAACATCAACTCCAAGTTTTCCCAGCACCCCGTTCAATCTCAATTTCAGGAAATTTTTCTGAAACACATACGCCTTCTTAGGTTGTTTGAAACACATAGCTGCTGCGTATAAAGATCTTGGTAATAATTCAGCTATGGTTTTACCCATTTTTTGAAATTTAGTTCGGTTGACTCTTGTCGATTCGAGTGAATAATCGAATATGCCGCACATAGCAACTTTTTCTCCGGCCAGAGTTAATTGCTGAGCCACTTCATAAGCCAGCAAACTGCCTGCCGAAAATCCTGCTATCAAATAGGTTCCGGTACTGTTGTGCTGTTTAATCTCCTTTACATAAATAGCTGCAACTTCTTCAAGTGTATCCGGAAGTGCTTCATTGCTATTGAGACCAAGTGCCTGAACACCGATGACAGGTTGATCTATATCCAGATGTTCTACCAAATCTTTAAAGACCATGACTTCCAATCCAGCGCCGTGTATAAGATACAGCGGAACACCTGAACCACTTGCTTTAATAGGTACCAGACATTTATAATCGGTTTTAACTTCGCCATCTATCATCTGAGCCAAACCTTCGATATTAGGCTTCTTGAACAAAGCAGATAGAGGTAAACGAATGTTGAGTTGTTGTTCAATGTCGTGCATCAGGTCGATTGCAATCAGAGAATGACCGCCTGAAGCAAAGAAATCATCGCGTTTACCGGCATTTTTTATACCCAGAGCTGCTTCCCACAGAGGTTTAATTTTAAGTTCAGTAGCATTCCAGAAACTCGTATCCATGCAACCAGCCTGTCTTTGTTGTTTAGATACATTATCCAGTAAACTTGAAGCATCAATTTCAGACAGCAGCTTTCTGTCGGTTTTGGCATTTGGGGTCAGAGGCATAGAATTAATGGCCACAAATAATGCCGGAATCATATACTCAGGCAATAACCTGGCGCATAGTTCCCTTAAAGCATCCGATTCCACTTTTTGCAAAACATCAATTTGCAATCCAGTTGTTTTATCCGTTTTAAAATTGCGTTGACTCACTCCGGCAGATTTAAGATAAGCGAGAATTCTCACATCATCTTTTCCGAAATTTTTAGCGACTACAACTGCATCTTTAAAACCAGCTTCTTTTATTAATACATTTTCAATTTCACCTGTTTCAATTCTGTAACCTCTTACTTTTATCTGATGGTCGGTGCGACCGAGACAATACAATTTACCATCTGAACCAATGTAGCCCAAATCACCGGTAAGATAGATTTTCTTATGAGTCTCGAATGGATGTTGAATGAATTTCTCAGCATTCAATTCAGGGCGATTGAGATAACCAATGGCCAGACCATCGCCGGCTATTGCTATTTCTCCATGTGTGCCCGGAGGAACAGGACGGTGTCTTTCATCCAGGAGATAAATATCTGTATTGGCTATTGGATGACCAATTGCAATGGAAGTATCAGTATTGTTTATCTTGTTGACACAAGACCAGATACAAGTTTCGGTAGGACCATAAAGATTCCAGAGTTCCTGACATTTAGGTAATAATTCCTGAGCCAGCTCAAGAGATAAAGGTTCACCTCCACAGAAGATTTTCAGATTTTGCTTACCTTTAAATCCATATCCTAAGATTAATCGGAAAGTAGCCGGTGTAGCTTGAATGACAGTTATATTTTCATCATCAATGATATCTAAAATATGCTCACCACTTTTACTGACTTTAGATGAAGCCAATACCAGTCTTGCGCCAGTAATTAAAGGCAGATACAGTTCAAGACCTGAAATATCGAAACTGATAGTTGTAAGTGCGAACAAAGAATCGTTTTCATTTAACCCAGGTTCCTTTTGCATGGAGCAAAGCAAATTCACCAGACTACCCTGAGACATTTGCACGCCCTTAGGACGGCCGGTTGAACCGGAAGTATACAAAACATAGGCCGCCTGATTGACATCGGGTAGCAATAATTCTATGCTGTCTTTCTGAAAAGTTTTGAGTTCATCAGGTGTTAAAACCATGCAAAGCTGCTCGGCAATAGATTTAAACTGTTCTTCACAAACTAGCAACTTTGCACCTGAATCTTCCAGCATGTACCTGATTCTGTCCATTGGAAACTCAGGGTCAATTGGAATATAAGCAGCGCCAGCCTGCATAACGGCGAGCATCTGAAACAGCATTTCAGGACTTCGGTTTAGCATTACACCAACAAAATCGCCGGCTTTAACACCCGCAGCACGAATAGCTTTGGCCCTGCTTTTTACTGATTCGAATAATTCGATATATGTGAAATTCTCCGACTCAAAAGTCAGCGCAGTTTTGTAGGCATTGAGAATGGCCTGATGCTGAATCAATCCTAAAACACCCGTATTTCTTGGATAATCCGAGAATGTGTGATTGAAATCAATCATTCTGGATTTAATTTCTTCTATGTTATACAGGTCACAGGAGCCTATATTTTGCTCAGGATTCAGACATAAATTACTCAGTAAATATTCGTATTGTCTGAGCATTTCCATCACATTTCCCGATTCAAAAAGCGCCTTGTTATAATCGCACTCAACTACCAGTTTTTCTTCTACTCTCGACACATTGATAATCATGTCGAAAGAACTGAAATGACGTTTGTTGATGCGCATATTTGTTTTCAGTCCATCGTATAGAGTTTCAGATAACAGTTGTCTGTCAATATTAAATGTTACAGGAATAAAAGGAAGTGAATTTTGACCTCTGTCTATATTGAGATGTTTGAGAATATTACCAAAGGTGACCCTGCGATTGGAAAATGCATTTTTAAATTCCTTTTTTCTGTTGAGCACATAATCCAAGAAGTTCTGTTTATCATCCATACGAGCCAGAATCGGCAACATATTGACACAGTGTCCCATCAGATTTTGCAGTCCAGAAGGTGCCTGAGCAGCAGTAGGATATCCAATGACCAGTGATTTTGCAGAAGTTTTTCGGTGAAGCAAGACTTCGAAAACAGAAGCCATAGTAACCAACACGGTGCAATCAGCTCTATCGCTTAATTGCCTGACTGCTCCATAAATTTTGTCATTTAATGGATAGGAGATGTGTTCGCTGGCATAAGAAAATTCCTCCGGTCTTGGTTTATCATAAGGCAATGATGGAACAGGTTTATAATTTTTAAACACCTCTTTCCAGTAGACACAAGTCTCGAGATAAGCACTACCTGAATGCAATTCCTTTTCAGAATCAACAAACTCTTTGTAATTAACAGGAGCAGGTAAATCAACTGCCTTTTGATTAAGATATAAGTTATAGAGTTTAGATAATTCGTCAATAACCAGGGCTAAAGTCCATCCATCGCAAACAACGTGATGGGCTTCAAACACGAGAAAATGCTGACTATCACCTCTCGAAATTAAATGAATGCGGTGCAGTGGTCCTTTGCGCAAATTAAAACCGATATCCGCATAGCGATTGAGTAAATCTTTGAGATAAAACTCTGGGTCTTCAGCCATTCCAAGCTGCTTCTCCGAAATATTTGCAGACGATTGAAGAACAATGGCTTCCTTATTTGAAATATCAAAAACAGTTCTAAAACTGTCATTTCGTTCAATTAAATCATTCAATGCACATAACAGAGCCTGTTTGTTTAATTTACCAGTAAATTCGAGTGTAATAGTTTGATTGAAGGCACGGTTGGCATCTTCACCGCCAATCATACAGGCGGTCAATAACTCGGCCTGTTGTTCCGTAATAGAATATCTATCGGCAACAACCAATCCGGAAATCAGATCGATTTCCTTCCCTTTTTCATGAATAGGATCCTGGGCTAGCATTTGTATTATTTTATAATTCTATTTTCTCCTTGTAAAAGAAAATGGCTTATTTAAATGAATAAGTGAATCCTAAAAAATAGTGCTTAAATGCTTTTCAGCCCCTGTTTGTCCTTTCTTGAAATAAAATGGATTTAATGTTTTGATTTTTAGTTGGTTGCCCATAAAGTCATGTATTGTGTTGTGTAGTATTACTCTTTTCTTTAACTCGTAATTAAATACAAAAATAAAACAAGGAGAGATAAAAACAAGCCTTATCCACAATTAATACACAACAAATATTATTAATTTTCCATAATCAACTTATAGAGCATTAATAGTCAGACTTATACATTTTTATTTTTTTTCAAAAGAAAATCAGCGATTGACATTTTCAAAACTTCCTCAAAATCAGTGTATTTGAAAAATAATTCACTGGTAGCTTTCTCACCAGAGTACACATTTTGACGAAGAAGCAATTTCATATTAACATCTGATATTGAGGTATTTACATAAAACAAGCGAAGCAAAGAACCAAACAGTCCGGTTGATCTGACTAAAAAACTCCATATTTGTATGATTATCAATTTTTTATGCATCAATTTTGCGCTCATTTTATAAACATTTTTTAATGACATAGGCCTGTCAGCTAACAAATACCGTGAACCGATTTTGCCATGAGTAAATGCTAAAATAGCAGCTTCAGCCACATCCCCTGCAAACACAAAGGTTTTCCCTCCTTTAGGCACTAATTGCAGTTTTGAATTGTAAATGCGTTCGAACAACTGACCCGAACTTTTGCCGGTATCATTACAACCGATAATGAATCCGGGATTTAATATAATAACAGGCACTTTGTTTGTCGCACTAAGTAGTGCCTTTTCTGCTTCTGCCTTACTCCTGACGTAGTGAGATTTGAGCGCCCAGGGCAATGCATCCTTTATTTCTGTTCCTGGATTTTCAATGGTGCCAGAATCTATAGTGTTGGCAGAACTAATAAATATAAACCTCTTTACGCTTGCGTTGAAAGCCGCTTCATACAAAGCTTTAGTGGCGTTTACATTGGCTTTTTCATAAACAGAATAATCGGCAATATTCTGACGAGTTAAAGCTGCGGCATGAATGATGTAATCGGCACCTGAGCACAATTCATTTAGAAAAAGAGTATCATTTAAAGCACCAGTAAAAACAGTAAGCTTAGGATGATTCTCTATTATCAAATGAGCGTTTTTCCTGACCGAAGCTTTGACTTTAAAGCCCTTTTCAAGCAAGGATAATAGAATATTACCTCCTAAAAATCCATTGGCTCCCGTTAAAACTACTGTTTGAGACATGCTTATACTTTCAATTCACGTTGAATGGCTTTGGTTAATAATGGTAAACGAATCCAAATAGGAATACATTTCATCAGCGCCCAATTTAAACCATTTGACCAACCTAACATAATTAAGGTATCTTTTTTAAACAATTGCCTGACAGAAATTCTAGCCACCTGTTCAGGACTCATTAATCCTAGTCGACCTCTCCATCCCATTTTGTGGATTCTTTCTGTTATTTCAGGATTGGTTGCCATTGGACCGGGATTAACAACGCTGACAAACACGCTGGTATTCTTTAATTCCTGATACAATCCTCTGGTAAAATGGTGAACAAAAGCCTTTGAAGCAGGGTAAACTGTTTTATAGCCCATTGGACTAAAGGCGGCCATGCTTGAAACATTTAAAATGTAAGAACGGCGTTGGAGCAAATTAGGCAATAACAATCTGCACATTAAAGACAAAGCAGTAATATTGATTTGAATGATTTGCAGAATTTTTTCGGGACTCACATCAGCAAAAGGGCAAGTGCCCCCCACTCCGGCATTATTGACTAAAACCGTTAATTCGAAATTCTCATTTACAGTTTTTGCCAATTGATAAATATTGTTTTGCTGAGATAAATCTGTTTCGAAAAAACGTACATCTACCGGCCAGTTTTTACATTCTGATTTCAATTCATCAAAAGCTCTGTCAGGCAATGCCACTAAGATAAGATTGAATCCTTTTAGGGCTAATTCATAAGCAATGGCTCTGCCGAGACCCTGACTTGCTCCGGTTACCAAAGCATAGCCATTTGAAAGAGTTGCCATTGTCAGTTAAGTACAAATTGAACATCACCAAAGAAAGAACTCGATTCCAGCATTTTGAGTTTCCCTGCCGTGTAATGATAAGTCGCTTTTTTACCATTGGGCAAAGGCAATTCGTAAACACCATCTTTCACTTTTTTTATCGCAATCAGCTTTTGATAATTTTGCGAATACACAATTTGCTTATCCGTTGGTTCTTTAAAATACAGAGTCAATGTAGTATGTAAAATCCATTGAGTCAGGGAATCCACATGTTTATTGTCGCTGCTAACTTTATAATAGTTCCCGGTACGTACGGCCTTGTTATTGGCTTTTAGTACTGCGTTAACATGTCGGGTATGTATAGAACTGTGTAATTTGTCTTCTTTAAACTCCTCATTAATTTTTTCTACAATGAGGTAATCTTTGACAACATTGACTTTCACATCAGAAATCAAAGCATAATTAACCACTTTACCCTTGATGGTTTTACTGGCAGTAAGAGTTCCAATTTTTTTAGATTGGTAAAACACCGAATAATTTTGAGAGGAAGCGGTAAGATTTTCTATAGGAGGTTTATCGACAGGAGTTTGTCCCAGACAAAAGAGTTGGTGAACAGCCAGAGTTGCAATGAAAATTTGGGTCATGTAGGCGTTTGTTTTCATCTAGGACACTCAAAGATAGGTAAACCCCTATTAAGAAACAAAAAAGAGTTAAGTCGTTAAGTTGTTAAGTCGTTAAGCTTCGCTGTTAAGTCGTTAAGTCGTTGAGTCGTTAAGTCGTAGTGCTTATCGATAAGATTTAAAATTTTCTTAATCTATGTCCCCAAAACATTTTTGTAGCTTTTGTAGGCGTCGTCGTTACGTGTCAGCCTGAGGCTGATCGCGACGCTCAATAAATGTTAAGTCGTATAGCTTCGCTGTTAAGTCGTTAAGTTGTTAAGTCGTTAAGTCGTAGGGCTTATCGATTAACTTGAAGTTAATATTAATCCAAGGTTTCATATTCCATAATCTCTTCTACTGCGACACAATTTAGCTTTTTAGCCTTTCAGCAATTTAGCTTTTTAGCCTTTCAGCAATTTAGCATTTCCTCTTTCTGTGTTTTCTGTGTGTTCCTTCCCCGTTCTGTGATCTATCTCCTAATTCACCTCCTGCTCACACACACCTTTTACCCTAGATTTAATAGCCCGTTAGCCTTCAATAATTAATATGAAGTGTTCCTCTGAAAATATATAAATCAGAATCCTTATTGAATCGGCATTTAATAACATATATATAAACGCCATTCATTACTAATACGTCTCTGTAATTCCCATCCCAAGAAAATCTGGAATCAGTACTTTCATAGAGTTTTTCACCCCACCGATTAAATATTTGAATTTCAAAATTGTCGATATACTCATGTGGACAAACAACTTCTAACCTATCATTTTCACCATCTGAATTGGGAGTAAACGAATTTGGAATGAACATCCTGGGATAAGGAATGACTTCGACGAAAACAAAAGTATCCAGTTCGCAGATTTGACCATCTATCAGCACTTCAATTTTCAATTTAATATAAGCACTTTGAAGAAGTTTAAAACGAACCAAACTACCGGAGTCTGTTATATTAGCATTTGTATCCGTTAAAGTCCATTTAAATTTCGCTTGTTTAAAATTTGAACTAGCCTCTATCTGCACCGAATCTCCATACTTTATTCTGTAATTAGGCTTATTAAAATCAATTTGAATTGATTCTGGTTCTTGAATTATAAATTGTCCTTCAGCAAAACAATTGTCAGAATCTTTTATTTTATACCTGTACTGAGCAACTTTCAAACCATTAAAAATTCCGGTTTCATTACTATCTGTCTGCAATAATGTGTATACAACAGGAGGTGTAGCATGCAACATGGACATCCGTACCTTACCATCATTTTGACCGAAGCAACTAATATTTTCAATGAACAGCGAATCTTTTTTATGAAATACACTAACTGAGAATGTAACTACACTGTCACAACCATTCGAAGATGTAAATCTGTAAATAAACTTACCAATTGTATCTACAAAAGTTCCATCAGGTAACTGAAATTTCTGACCAAAGCAAATTGAAATGGCGGTATCTTTATACAACACTGGTAAAAGTTTCAGTTCGACAAAAACCAAACTATCACAACCAAAATAAGATTTAAAAGTATCCGTATAATTATAAAGTCCGGGAGTTTGAACTTCTCTGCCATCAGACAATCTGTAACTTTGATGGTTGCAGAAAGAAATTTGTTTATGAGATTGTATATCTAAAATTTGAAGTTTGGAAACGACAATACTGTCACAACCATTATATCGTATTAATGTATCCAAATACAGGCCTGATGTTGATTCTATTTTCCCTAAAGGTCTTTTGAAAGTCTGACCTTTACATATTGCGATTTCAGTTTGAGTTACTATATGATTATTAACTGAAAGATGAACACTTACTATGCTATCACAATTGTTAAAACTTTTTAAAGTATCGTAATAGATCCCCGAATTGTACGCGAATCTTCCACCTGTTAATTTCAAACTATCACCACTGCAAATAGAAACATAGCGTGACGAAAGCGCTTGATTATAATTCAGGAGTGTAGTAACTATAATACTGTCGCAGTTCATATAGCTTTTAAAGGTATCTCTATAAATTCCTGGCGTTGAAACCAAAGACCCACCCGGTAATTGATACTTCACTCCTGGACAGATACTCACTTTTTTGTACTTGTAAGTTCTCATTTCAAAATAATACTCTCTGAATGAAATGTTATCTATCCCAATATCATAACCTGGATCACTAGCACCGGTATTGATAATTTGAATATTGGCCACAGTGTCATTTCCAGAATACCAGGGTATATAGACTTGCCTCCAAACACTGGGAGTAACAGGTGCACTAATATTGTTGCTGATATTAACTCCATTAATTCTAATACGGATAATTGCAGGTTGTGCAACTGATAAAGTTGCAATCCAGCAAGAGAACGTATAATTAGTATTGGGTTGAATTGACGAAATTTTTTGACCCCACATTAAATCCTTAAATGCATTAGATTGATCAAACCAAATTAAATTACCTGTACCTGATTTATCTTTTGTGTGAGCCCAACCATTTGGGTTAGCGTTGTTACCATTCTTTGCTACGCCATATTTACCGGATCCACCGTATTGACTGAATTGATAATCGGTTGAGAAACCCACATTCCCTAAGCTGAAATCACCATTGTAGACTAATTCTTCAGAACAAGTATCACACGAAAGACATTGTGCTATTATATGCTCTGAACAAAGCAGGAAAAAACTTGCGATAATGAATTTACAACCCAGTGTTTTCAAGTTCATTTTAATTTGAAGACGAAGAGCTGACAAAGTGGGTTGCCTGAACAGGGAATTCTCTTTTGAGATTTTGACTTTATTTTCTTTAACCTGTCAGGTTGCAATTTGACATTGCAACCAATTCGCTAACAAACAATTACGTTAAAATTCGGGGACCTGACAGGTTGTTTCAATTTACAGCTTATTGCAAAAACTGCCTGTTTCAAAGCCAAATTTACAATTTTATCAAAGTTTGTAATTTCTGGGGTAAGCGGCTTTATACCCCTGCCCTATCTGCCAGTTAAAATACAATTTAATGCCCCAGTAATTATACTCTTTATCTCCAATACTATGGTGAAGATGGTGATTGGTAAAGTCGATGGTGTAACGAGCTGCTAAACCCCAGTAAATAGCTGTTACTTGCTTTTTTCTGTTGAGTTTAAAGCTTCCGTTTTCGAAACCCAGACGAATATCGAGATGGTTCATATCCGGCTCAGAAGGAATTTGCCGAAAATGAATGTAATTGTAGCGTCTGTAGTCGGCCTCCAGTACCGGACCCCAAAATCTGTTGAATCTGCTTGTAAATCGAAATCTTTGCTCGACCTGTAGAGCCAGCACATTAGCAGAAATGTCACTGAAATAGAAGGTTCTGTCGAGATATGTTTTTCCCAAAGGGTAGGTGAAACTAATTTCCGAATACAAGCGCCTGCTGGTATCTCTGCATGGCAATCTTGAGCCCAGCTGAAAATTTGGATTAAAGGTCAGCCAACTAACAGGACGCACTGACCAGTAATGATCGTGGGAAAAAGCAGTGTTCTGCGCATCCAGTTGAAAGAAACAAAATATAAGCCAAACGGCGATTAAAATCCGATAAGAAAATTTTCGCATAGCTTATTTTTTGGGAGATTTTTTCCAGGTATAATTTTTAGGATAAGCTGCTTTGAATCCACCTCCAATTTGCCAGTTCAAATACAATTTTAGCCCTAGATAACTACTGTCTTTAGTTCCGAATCCAAAATTTTTATAAGATTGTTGGAAATCTATTGAATAACGAAGAGCTAAGCCCCAGTATAAGGCTTTCACGTTTCGTTTATGTTTGACAAAATACTTACCATGTTCAAAACCCAAACGGAGATCAAGTATATCGACGTCGGGGCCATATTTTTGATAATTGACATATTGAGGATCGTCATAATAACTATATCTCCTGTAATCCATTTCAAAAACCGGACCTATAAAAGTATTATTTCTATTAACAAATCTGAGACGGTTTTCAACTTGAAGAGCGACAAATGGGAAACTTATATCACCTAATTCACTCATGAACGTTTTACCGTACGGGTATGTAAAACTCAATTCACCATATATCCTGTTGGCAGAATCTTTACAAGGCAGTCTTTTACCTATTTGAAAATTGGGATTAAAAGTTAGAATGCTTAGAGGACGTACACTCCAGTATAAATCATGCGATATAGTTGGTGACTGGGCCATTGAATGCTCAGTGCAACAGACACTGCACACAATCCATAAAAAGTATTTAGTTTTAGCCTTCACATTACAAATATTATCCAAATGAGTGGAAATACAAATTAAATGATATTTAAAATGTCTAAACAGATGAGCAAAGTCTTGAGAAAACGGGATGAGAATAGGTATACAAAAGAAGGTCAGTTTAAAGGAGTCATTTCCAACACAAGCGTATTATCACAGACATTGAATGTCAAAAATTTGGCATTAATTAATATTTATACTAATATTGAATATAAAACTTTACTAAACATCAATTTAATAATATGAAACAACAAAAATTAACAACTCTGATTCTTTTTTTAGCATCTGCTATGACCTGCCTTTACTCTTGCAAGAAAGATGACAACTCTGGTGACAACAACAACACGACTAAAACATTGGATAAAGCCAAACTGGTTGGAAAAAAGTGGTATAATGAATCAGGAACTTACACTCATGATATTAGAGCAAATAATGTTTACAGTTCAGGCGGAACATGGCAGTGGAAAAATAATTCTGATACAATGATTGTAGACTTAGATGGTTCAGGTTCAGTTCATCCTTCAATAGAATGGAAGTTTTTCTGGAGTTCTGACCATGAAATGGCATGCAGGCAAGTTGGAACAGGCACATCTGAAATCTTATTTAAAGACCAGCCTTGGTAATATAGAATCACTTTAATTTCAAAAGGGATTTGGTTTACACTGAATCCCTTTTTTTAATATACAATTGTTTTTCGCCGAAGATCTGGTGACAGAGTTTCTATTGTACTTGTGATGTTATTTTAAATTGATAGAATGTATCAGAATTTATTAAAATTTTATAATTGCGTAGATGTCTATTATTATTTACCAACCTGCCTACCTAATTGCAAACTGAGATAAACTTTTATTCCAATTACATTTTCATCTCTATAGCCAATTCTTAACTTTTGACCAGGATGTGCAAAATCCTTTACAAACCTGAAAGCAGCTCCCCAATGCAAAGCCTGCATAATCTTTCCGGATTTTGAATTAAAATATCGTCCATTGTGAAAACCTAAACAAAACAATAGATAGTTTTCCTTGTAAATATTATAGCCCGTGTAATTGTTTAAAGACTCTTTTCTAGAATTTATGTAAACAAATTCTATTACAGGACCCCAGAATTTATTTTTCTCCTGTCTTCTTTTGTTCATAATTCTTGTGAACCATTGAGATTGCAATCCAACAAGTTGAAATTTCTTTATAACTGCTGTAGAAATAAGATTTTCGTAATAACTCTTCCCATACGGATAAGTAAAACTTAGTTCAGAGAACTTTCTTCTAGAGTCAGATTCTTTTAACGCTCTTTTTATTCCAAATTGAATATTTGGACATGCTACTAAGTAATTTATGGGTTTAATAGAAATGTAATTCGAATTAAAAATTTTGTCATTCTGACCATAACTTTCTGCTATCATTAAAATGCAAAATATTGTCAAAATTCTATGACCCATCTACAAATATAGTTTTTATATTATTTCGGTTAACAAATCTGAAAAGTTCTTATTTTTGAACATCATTCACATCAAATAACAATAACTAAAGTATATATAACTATGGACCCAATAAAAGAAGCTGAACTAAGGAAATTAAATGCTGAAATAGCGAAAATTGAAGAAGAAACACTGCAATTGAAAAACTTGATTATCCTTTTGTCAGACAAGATTAACTAATTAGATTGAATTAATTCCATTATATTTCAATAAAATAAAATCACAAGTATGGAAAGCATCAAATCACTCTCCAATGGATATAAGTCTATAATTTATACTCTAAGCGTTTTACTGTTTAGCTGTAACGGCGACGTATACAAATATTGGGAATTATCTAAATTCAGGTTGGATAAAAATGCCCTGAAAGATGGTGAAGAAATTAAGATCTTATATACAAGTCGAGGACCTGATTACAACAAAGACCTGAAGTATTACATACATATTGTTGCTGTATCTCAGGAAACAGGTGACACGGTGAACATACTGACATTCTCTGACAATGGTTTTAAAATGGAAGACGGAGATAAGGTTTTTAATTATTTTGATGAAAACAATCATATTACCAAAATTGGACATAGTCTCGAAAAGATAGATTCAATAGAACATGTTGACGATATTGAAAAGATACAGAATCCTAAAATTAACAAAGTGGCTAGAGACCCGAGATACGATGACATTGCCGACAACAACTACCCAACAGTTATTGGTACCATCGGGATTATGACTAATACTCAAAACAACTAAATCAAAAAGCTAAAGTTTTAAATTATTATTGAAAGCAAGGTTATATAAAATTAGTAAATATATATATTGGACTCGATTTCTTTAATTATATGAAAATTGTATGCAAATGAAATAAGGGATTCAATCTTAATCGACCGAAACCCTTTTGTTTTCTAGTGAGAGCAATTAGCAAAGTGTGGAACTTAGTTAAAATGTTTTCAAGAGTGATTTGATGGTGTCCTCGTAGCAGAGATTCCACTTCGTTACATCACGCTACGAGTCTCACCCTGTAGCGCTAGCCCTGTGATGTATTTATTTTAGCATAGGGTAAAAACCCTGAATAATTTACATAAAAAAACCCTGAATATTGTTTTCAGGGTTTTTTCTGCTACAGGGTGGGAGCTACTGGGTTCGAACCAGTGACCCTCTGCTTGTAAGGCATAATATACTATAAAACTCAATTATTGCTTAGTTAGTCTAACTCCTATCATTATCAAACTATTATACATAGAACTAGCATTTAGTTTGTCTAATATTATCCCTCAATTTATCAACATCGTATGCAAATTGTATGCAAATGGTTATCTTTGATAGTATGAGTAAAGATGCTTTTATTTCTATTTACTTAGATACAAGAAGAACCAAGGCTAATGGAAAATATCCAGTCAAATTGCGTTTGTTTACATCATACCCAAGAAAACAAATGTTATATCCTACAAAATTTGATTTCAGTATGGCTGAATTTGAATCTATTTGGATGACTAAAAAAACTAGGTCTGAATACAAATCAATAAAATTTGAATTGCAGGAAATTGAAAAGAATGCTAATGATATTGTAGATAGTCTGGGAACATTCACATTTGAACAATTTGAAAAGAAATTTCTAAGAAAAAAGTCCGACGGGACCAACATCTTGCATCATTATGACCAATATGTTGATGAACTTGTCAAATTCAATCAATTAGGGACTGCTAGTAATTACAGATTGAGTAAGAAATCCATATTAGCATTTATTAAAGCAAGTAAAGGCAAAGAGCCCAAAACCTTGTTGTTTAATGAAATAAGCTCAAATTGGCTAAAATCCTATGAAAACTATATGGTTAATGAGATTGGTAGAAGCTATACATCTGTATCAATGTATATAAGAGCTTTGAGGACTCTTTTTAATAAAGCCATTCAAAATGGAGATATTACCAAAGATATTTATCCATTTGGGAAAGGTAAGTATAGCATCCCAAGTAAAAGCAATGTTAAAAAGGCATTGAACCGAGAAGAACTAGGAATATTGTTTAAATCGGTCCCAAAGACTATAGAGCAAGAAAAGGCAAAAGATTTTTGGTTTTTTAGTTACATCTGCAATGGTATGAACATTAAAGACATTGCTCAGCTTAAGTGGGAAAATCTCAAGGGTGAAACGATAGAGTTTATCAGAGAAAAGACAAAAAGAACTAGTGTTAGCAATTTAAAGCCAGTTACAATCCATCTAACTGAATATTCTAAAGGCATTATAGAGCTTTATAGCAACCCAAACAAAGGAAAGGACCAATTGATATTTCCATTTATTGCTAAAGGCAAAAATGAACTGGAACGATTTAACAAGGTTAAAAATTTCACTAAGTTCATCAACCAACACATGAAAAAACTAGCAAAGGAAAATGGAATAACTGGAGACATTTCAACATATTGGGCTAGACATAGCTTTGCTACAAATGCTATCAGATTGGGTGCAAGTATAGAAATGGTAAGTGAATCTTTAAGCCATAGCAATATTAAGACAACGCAAGGATATTTTGCTGGGTTTGAAGAATCTTATAAAAAGGCTATAACAGAGGAATTAATTAATCTTTGAATTAACTATGTTTTTCGATGACAAAATAGAAACTATTACTAATTCCTTCAACTTTATTACACAGTTAGAAGAAAATCAAACTGAATACATTTTTGTAAAAAATAAAACTTTTGAAAAATACATACATTTAGATAAAATTACAGCTAAGAACATTAGCTTTCAAAATTGCATTTTCAAAGAACATTTTCAAATTTCAAAATTTTTTGATTCAAACTTATATTTAGAGTTTTGTTCATTCAATTCTTCATTTTCATGCAGTTCAGAAAATATAATATCAAATTTTACAATTCAAGATTGCACATTTGAAAATATTTACTTCTATGAAGGCAATTTTATTTCATGTTATTGGAACATTTATCGATGCAAACAATTAATAATATTTAAAGGTTACTTTAAAGAACTTGTAATTTCGAGCGAAAAACAAAAAGAGGTATGCATTGATAAAGTATTAATCGAAGCAAATGGGAATATTTTATTTAAAGGTGGATATGATAATAAAAAACAAACAATAGTTAAAATTAATGAAATTACAATATCAAACTACATTAATGATTCTATTGTTGCATTTCAAAACATTTATTTAAATAAACTATTCATTCATAACTACTTTTGTAAAAATGGAATTAAGTTAATTAATATTCAGCCGTTGTTTAAAAAAGGATGGATACTTAAAATAACAAATTCAAACATAGGGAAATCTGAAGTATTCAATATTGACTTTTGTAAAATTAGACACTTTCAAGTAAGAAATTCACAATTTAGTCAAACCCAAATTTCAAATATAAAGACCCCTGAAAATTTGAAGAAGATACTTTTCAATGAAATAAATTCTAATAAAATATTAGAATTTATTGGTTTATTCATTTATAATCCTAAAAAAAGAAAATTCTATACCGAATTAAAAGAAAAATTAGCTCAAATAAAGACAATTTACATCAATGATTCAGTAAATTTCAGCAAATATCATTCATTAGAATTACTTGCCTATAATAAAAGCTTAAATTGGAGTAATTTCACAGTCAAACTTATAATTATTCTTAGCTATTTAACTAGCAACTTCGGCCAAAGCATCTCAAAACCGATTATATCATTATTAATTGTCCAATTAGTTATGTTTTATCTTATGATAGATTATGGATTTTTTAAAGATACTTTAGTAATATCTTTTTCAAATGCAAATTTTGAAGGACTAAAATTGGGATTTGAACAATTCTTGTTTTATCTCAACCCATTTAGAAAATTTGAAAATCATTTTTCAATAGATTTAAAGTTTATAATTATAGATTTAATTATGCGAATATGGTCTTCATATATGATTTATAATTTTATACGTGCCAGTCGTCGATTCATCAAATGAAGAAATACCCAACATTTTTTAATTATCCCATAAATGTATCCAGTGGCATACCTATAGATACAGAAGAAGCAATGGACAAGCACTTTGCATTTATTCAAAACCTTTTAAGAATCAGATTTGAAAAAGAATATTTGAATATAATTAAAGATAAGGCAAAGGAATTAATCGAATTTCATTGGCGACATTATAGAAGGCAAGGCGGTACAATGGATGAATTTATAAAAGAACTTAAAAATGTCAACTATTACCGATTTGCCCCGCATAACAAAGATATTTTTCTGTGCTATATTGAAGCCAACGAAGGACCTAAAACACCTATCGAGCAAAATAAAACGGTCCCAAGGACATTTAAAGAAGCATTTACAGTGCAAGATTGGCGAAAATATATAGACATTTTGGCAACTGTAGAAAATCCCATCATAGACAAGGAATGGAATTTTATTGGTTCAGCAAGAAAACATAAAGGTGTATTGTGCAATTGGATTACTGAATTAAGAGATAAAAATATTATTCAAAAACAACTTACAAGAAAAACACTTGCTAAATTAGTTAACTCTGAAATAATTGGTATAGAACTGGGTGAAGATGGAAAAAGCTTCGATAATGATTCTAAAGAGTACCGAAAAAACTACAAAGAAATACTTACCAAAATACTGAGGAATTAATTACCTCAATTACCTTAATTACCTTTGGCAATTATTGGTAATTAATATAGGTCAATTTCGTGAAATAATTCATAGAAATGACCACAGATTTAACCTTTGAGCAATTACCAATGACTATTGCTCAACTCTACAAAAAAGTAGAACGTATCGAACAACTGTTAGAAAACAAAGAACTTTCTAATAATGAAATTGACCAAATTCTTAGCATAAAAGAAGCTGCAATATTCTTAAACCTTTCCCAAACTACCATATATAGGAAAGTCAGTAAGTGTCTTATACCATTCTATAAAAAATCAAACCGTTTGTATTTTTCAAAGAGAGCTTTGATTGAATGGATTAGTACTGGAAGAGTAAAGTCTATTCAATAATTCAATAACTTTAGGAAAGGTGTTTTAATACATTAGGTCAATTTGACCTTTAACAACATGAAACTATTTGTAAATTCAATAAATTATGAAGAATCAAAAAGGTGCAAATATCAAATCAGATAAGCTCCAAAACTGGGCAAAACGAAAAGTCATCACAGTAACATTAATACTAGAAATGATTAAGATTGCAGAAAATAAAGGTCGTTCTGATAAGTATATAAAATCTCTATGGAATACTTATCATTGTCTTAATAAAATAAGTACACAAAATGAAAAAATACATGGAAAGTATTGTAAACGCAGGACTTGCTTAATATGCAATGGTATTAAAAAAGCAGAAATTATAAATAAATACTTGCCAATTGTTAACCAATGGAGTGACCCACATTTTATAACTTTGACGGTCCGTTCAATAGGTGTAAAGAGTCTATTCAACTATATGCAAAATGGCATGACCAGAGGATTTCAAAAAATAGTTAGAAAAGCATACAAGAAAGCTCAACAAGGTAATGGTTTAAAATTAGTTGGCATTAGGTCGCTAGAGTGCAATTTCAACCCTATTAAAAGGACCTACAACCCCCATTTTCATTTAATAGTAGAAAACAAGGCAATGGCTGATTATATAATTAAAGAGTGGCTAACACTTTGGAAAGGCAAAGCAGGACCATATAGTCAAAAAATGCGAAAAGTGAAAAATTCCGAAAAAGACATGATAGAGGTTATTAAATACGGCACCAAGATATTTACCGACCCTACAATGAAGAAAGCAAAAGGCAAACAAACCAATTTAGTCATTTATGCATCTGCAATTGAGAATATCATTTATTCTATGACCGGTAAAAGACAATACGAACATTTTGGATTCAAATTAGTAAAGAACAATTTAAAGGGAAGCCCAAGCCTTATTGCAGAAGCTAACGATACAAAAATAGAGCAGTGGAAATTTGACGTATCTATGAGTGATTGGGTTAATAATTCTGACAATAACGAAAAACTTACTCAATTAAGAATTGATGAGCAATTGAGTATTCTTTTAAGTAATCCAATAAATAGTAATTTGGAATAACATTTTGTAAATTAAATATCAAATAATATATTTGAAATCAGAACAGTATAACAATCATTTAAAACTGGAAAATCATTATTATCAATATGAAACAATCTAAAACAATTCTATTTACGATGCTAATTACAGCATCCTTGTCCGTATTCACAGCATGTAAGAAGGACGACGACTCAAACAACAACCAAAACACCACCAAATCATTAGACAAAGCCAAACTGGTTGGGAAGAAATGGTATAATCAATCAGGTACAACAGTTCATGACTTTAGAGCAGGTGGGCAATATTATTCTGGTGGCACATGGGAATGGAAAAATAATTCAGATACTATGATAATTGACTTAGATGGCTCTGGTAGTGTAGATCCACCTGTTGAATGGAAATTCTATTGGAGTGATGACCATGAAATGTCATGCAAAATGGCAGGAACAGTTTCCGATGGAGTTCTATTCAAAGACCAACCTTGGTAAGCAAATTAATAAAACTTATAGAAAGGGTTCGATTCACAATCGGACCTTTTTTTTGCTCTATAAATTTTAATTACATTTCTTTTCAATTTTCCAGTTTGTCATAACTTTCAAATCATGTGAATAAATTCGTATTTGTATGCAAATTGTATGCAAATGAAAAAAGGGCTTCAAACTTAAATCGTCTGAAACCCTTTGTTTTCTAAGTGGGAGCTACTGGGTTCGAACCAGTGACCCTCTGCTTGTAAGGCAGATGCTCTGAACCAGCTGAGCTAAGCTCCCTTTTTGAGGACTGCAAAAATAGATATTATTCAGACTTTCGCAAATAATTTTTAAAAGAATTTTAAAAAAGTGTGTGAACACCTTTATTTACTATAGTTGTTTACCCCAACTCCGTTATCTCTGCATCGCTCCACAACTCCTCGATTCCGTAGAAATCTCTCTTCTCTTCTTTGAAGACGTGCACCACTACATCGAAATAGTCCAGCAAAATCCATTCGCCTAATTCCCTGCCTTCTACGTGCCAAGGCTTCTCTCCGGTCTTCTTTCTTACTGTGTCCTCTACACTGTCAGCTATCGCATTCACCTGTTTGTCACTCGGTGCATGACAGATGATGAAATAATCGGCCATAGAGGTTTTCAGTTTTCGTAAATCAAGAACCGTCACTTTGTGCGCTTTCTTTTCCAACATTCCATCAATGATGGCGTCCTTCAAATCAATTTTGGCAATCTTCTTTTTTGGCATTAACCTTGTAACTTATTTCGGTTTAAATAGTGTTTGCAAAAGTAAAGCCAAATACCCAAATTATTGGTCAAAATATCATTTATTTTAACCAGGTAGATTCTACCAATCAATTTGCCACCGAACTTATCAAACAAAATTTAGCCGAAAACGGCACAGTGATTGTCGCCGAATACCAAACCATGGGGCGCGGACAGGGCGGTAAATCCTGGATCAGTGAACCTTTCGAAAACCTCCTGTTTTCCATTATCCTCAAACATGTAACTAATTCGCCGTCCGATCCGTTTATAGTCAATAAAATGGCGACTCTGGCTATACATAATTTTGTTTTTGATTTATTGCCTCATGAACAGGTAAAAATCAAATGGCCCAACGACATCTTAATCAATAATCGCAAAGTATGCGGCATTCTGGTTGAAAACAATTTCACTGGCCATAAACTCAATTACAGCATCATCGGAATCGGTCTGAACATCAATCAGCAATACGAACATTTTAAACATATTCATGCAACTTCTCTGGGGCATTTCCTTCAAAATACTTTAAACCGGGAAACTTTACTGAATCAAATATTAGAATCATTCGAAAATACCTACGATTTGTATCTGGATGGATTAAGCGATGCCATCAACCATCAATTCGATAAATCACTTTTAGGTTACGAAACCAATTGTTTATTCGAAACAGAAAACGGCATTTCTCCAGGTATTATCAAAGGATGCGATAACGATGGTCGATTAATTATAGAAATGGATGGCAGGGAAAAATCGTTCATTCATGGCAGCATCAAACAACTAATTTCATGAACAAAGGGGTACTCGATATTGGCAATACACGCATTAAAGCAGCAGTCTTCAACCAACATGGTCACCTGACCGAACATGCCTATTTCCTCACATTGGTCAATGCCATAGAATGGTTAAAATCACATCAGGTAATCTCCATTTTATCTGCCTCTGTTGCGCAAGCTGAGTTGCCTCCTATTCAGAACATCGATACTTACTCACTTACTTACAAAAGCCAACTGCCATTTCAGAATTTATATCAGACGCCGGAAACACTGGGTGTAGACCGAATAGCCGCAATGGCGGAAGCTGCCTTTGCTTTTCCCAATGAAGCAGTTTTAGTATTTGATATTGGCACTTGTATGACGATAGATTTCCTGCATCCGGATGGCAGGTATTACGGCGGAAACATTTCTCCTGGAATAGAGATGCGCTGGAAATCTATGCATGTGATGACGCAGCGATTGCCACAGGGCAGCAAAGAAGATTACGATGGATTGATGGGTTCGAATACTGCAGCAGCTTTGGCATCTGGTGTACTGGATGGAATGCGGTTCGAGATAGAAGGTTACATGAATCATTTTGCACAAATGTATCCTGAATTAAAAATTGTGTTATGTGGTGGCGATTTGGCTCATTTTGATAAACCATATAAATACAAGATATTTGCGGCACCCGACTTTGTTTTGAAAGGTCTGTACCACTTGTTATTACTCAATGAGAAAAAAGATTAAGATACTGTTGACACTGATTATTTGCGGTGTATTTGGATTAAATGCGCAGAACAATACCAGTTCGCCCTATTCCATTAGAGGCTATGGAGAGATGGAAGGTTTCAACAATGCATTTTGCAGAGCTTTGGGAGGAGCCAGCAACGGTATACGCACAGAGCATTATTTCTCATTTTCAAATCCTGCTTCTTTAGGTGCTACAAAACTGGTGCTTTTGGATTTTGGTTTCAGAGTCGACTACAGTCATGTATACTCTGACAGTGCCAGCAAGACCAGATACAATGGTAACATCAACTATTTTTCCTTGTCTTTTCCAGTTTACAGAAAGCCTATCATTAAAAAAGACACCAGCAGTTCGGCTATAAAATCCAAAACAACCAAACTTTATACTGAGTATCGCTCTATTTGGAATGCTGCATTTGGTTTTATGCCTTATTCCAGCATCAATTCAACTTATTCAAAACTTAAAGATACAAGTTATGGTTTAATCGGCAATTATTATTCGCGCACCGGTGGATTGACCCGCTTGTTCTTTATGAACTCTGTCAATATCAATCCAAATATAACAGTTGGATTAAATACCAGTTTCATTTTCGGACAAACACGGGCTTATGATGGGTATTATCTTTTTGATACCGGTGTAGCCAGAGCTACCATTCACGAAAACAACATTTCAATGCGTGGATTCAAATTTGATTTTGGTATTCAGGCAGAGAGAAATAAAGACACTATTTATGTCAGAGATTCTATTGTTGTGAACGGACAGAAAGTTTTGCAAGTAAAAAAACAACCTATACGTTTCGTATTTGGAGCGACTCTCGACAATGGTGCTCAGTTGAACTATTCTATTTACAGACAGATATTAAACAAGAGCAATTACTACATCACTGCACCGGTTGACACAGTTCTGCTTCAGGAAAACAAAAAAGGCAAAACTTCCATTCCACTTGGCTATTCGGCAGGATTTAGTGTAACATACAACAACAACTGGATGTTGACAGCTGACTACAGAGCTGAGCAATGGGGTACAATGAAAAAGACACTATTCACAGATTCTTTCAGCAACAGTTCTCAAATCAGTATTGGTTTGGCCTATCGCCCCGACTACAGTGCAAGCAATTTTAAGAAAACAGAGGGGAATAAAAGGTTCATGCCTACCATCGAATACCGCTTTGGATTCCGCAGTCGAAATACAGGATACAATTTCCTTGACAATGCAGGCAATATCCAACCACTCAAAGAATATGGATTTAGTTTTGGCCTGGGCATTCCAAAGTTAAGAACAGAATGGGATACCAAATATTTTCAGGTAAAATCCATGTTCAATATAACTGCAGAGTATATTAAACGAGGCAATTTACAAAATGGCATGATTGCTGAGAATATGTTCAGAGTAACGCTCGGATTTACCCTTCCTGATGTTTGGTTCAGAAAGAGAAAGTTCGAATAGACCTACACTCTTTATGTCAGTCAGTTTGCCATTGAAACCCTCTTTAAGAACTATAGCTATTCTGTTATTGTCCATTAGTGTTTTTAATGAATCCTGTAGTGATTATGCTAAGAACAATGTGGCCAAAATGATGAAGGCTGACACGCTTATTTATACGCAGGAAGCCAAGGATGTTACCATCAACTATACGGATTCGGGTATGTTAAAGGCCAGGATTACTGCGCCAAAACTGATAGGATACAAGGCAGATGGCAACGACATTATCAAAATGCCCAAGGGTATAATTGGCAATTTTTACAACGACAGTGGACAGGTTGAAAGTTATCTGACGGCTGAATATGGCATTTCCTATCAAACAAAAAAAATTACTGAAGTCAGCAGAAATGTGCAAGTGATGAACACAAAAGGCGAACGTTTGAATACTGAAAAGTTAATATGGGATCAAAAAAGACAATTGATTTACACAGATAAGTTTGTCAGGATTACGACAAAAGACGAAGTATTAACCGGTGAAGGCATGGAGAGCAAGCAAGACTTCAGCAACTGGCATATCTTAAAACCAAGAGGTAAAATAAAAATTCAAAAAGACTCTACTAGCAATGACTGAAAAAAAGACCCTGATAAGCAGACAAATTATGATTGTGTTGTGGCTGATGTTTGCTGCCATATCTGCAATAGAAATGTTGAAACAATACAGCATAGGTGGTTTCAAAAACCCCTTGGTTTATTTACTGTTTGCCATTTTTGCATTCAGCTGGTACATGTATTTCAAAGGTCGTAGAAACCGATTAGGCAATAAAGATTAATCTACGCCTATAGCTGCTTGTTAAATTTCTTTTGACCAGATTCGTCGCCACAACTGACTTAAAGCTTGTTTCATTAAATCTCCATTGAATTCAGGTTGAATGGCCTTAATCTCATCCGGATGTGATTTATCTATTTCGTAATAAAACACAAATGCTTTTTCAGGAGCAGTTTGACTGAAGTCGCTCCTACCCCACTTTGTTATATAAACCATCAGTTTATTGGAGTCTTTCATTTCCAGAATATATTTACCCTGACTGAACCACTTTAGTGTTTCGATGCCTTTACCCTCAAACCCTTTTTCAAGATGTAAATTGCGTTTGTATTTCACCATTTCTATAGAACCTGAAGAATTCTCTTCTTCAAAAACAGAATACTCTCCTATCATCAGGAACGAATCATTGGTGGCTATTCCGGCCCATAAAGCATTGTTAAAAAAGGTTGGTGAAGTGTACAAATAGTCAATTTTTTCATTCTGATTTTTAACCCAGGCAGTATTAAATTTTTCATGTACATACCATTTGACTCCAAATGTCAGCAACATATAAGCACTGCTGACATATATACTTAGTTTTGCCCATTTCCTTCTGTTTGGGTCATCCCTGCGCTTGAAAAGACAAACCATTAAAAGGCCCATAAATGGAAAAGTATACATAGGGTCGATAACGGAAATGTTGTTTAAGCCAACCTGATAATCGGTAAACGGCAGGAAAAGTCGAGTGCCATAAGTTGTACAGGCATCCAGTAAAGCATGGGTGCTTAAACCCAGAAACCAGAGTTTGTACCAGTTATTAAAAGCGAACTGACGCTTGTATTTTATGAAACACCACCAGGCAAGGGGTATAGCCAACAAAACATGCGTTAACAAAGCATGTGAATAGCTTCTGTGGATGAGAATTTTAGAAAGGTCGTCGGGAAAAATGAAATTAAGAATGATGTCCAAATCTGGAATTGTACCAGCAATAGCGCCAAACAACTGAGCTTTGTTGCCAATTTTTCTGCCCATAGTCATCTCCCCTACTGCAGCACCTAAAACAATTTGAGTAAGTGAATCCATGTGTTGAAATCGAAATGCAAAAGAAAGGTTTAAATATCAAGTGTCAAATCTTTTCGTTCGAAATGGTAATTTCTCTGCCCTTCCATGTCGTTTTTCCAAACAAACCTTTAAGCCAGGCGAAAGGAATATACAACTGATAAAAAGGCAGAAATGGTACGATATAAATTCGAAAATCAAGTATTTGTCTGATCTTTAAAGCCATTACCAAATCTGAAAGTACTAGAATCAAAAAAGGTACATACAACCAGGGACTAACAAAAACCACACTCAAGAGCAGTAAAAAGAAATAGAAAAAAATCCGGGATGCCATCATCACCAATAAAATCTGATTATACGGATATTTATATCGTTTGTGTTTACTGGCCCATCTGGCTCTTTGACTTATAAAGGCTTTCCAGTTGGATTCGGGTTGGGTTGAAACCATATACCCCGGAGAGAAATGATAACACACTTTGGATAATTCCAATTCTGCAAAACGATGCATCAAAAGATCATCATCGCCTGAACTGGTTTTAGCATCATCACCGTAGCCACCAATTTTGTAAAACACATCTTTTCTGAACATCAGATTAGCACCATTGCAGGTTGTTGGTCGCTCATTATTGAGAAAGACTGCACTTAAACCCACCAAAGCAGCAGATTCTGCCTGTTGAAAATCGCCGAACAAATGTCCGTTGCTTTCGAGCTGCACCAAACCACAGAGCATATTCAGCTGCTTAAAATGAAAATGTCTTAGCATGGACTCTAAAGTACCCGGACTTAAAAAGCAATCGGCATCGGTGGTCCAAATGATGTTATTTTTAGCATTAGATATCCCTGTAAGCAAAGCGGCTTTTTTCCCGCTTCCCTGAGATTTTAATACCCTGGCATTTAAATTAGCAGACTCCACTACAGCGATATCAAAACTCAAATCATCTGAATGGTCGTCTACCAATATCAGTTCCATATCGACTCCAGTCTGTTGCTTTAGCGCATCCAAACATTTCTTAATATTTAAAGCTTCGTTCCTAAAGGGTACTATCACACTGACTTGAGTGGGAAACTCAATGAGAGATGGCAATGAGAGCAATTTAAAAGTACTTGAAACATACAAGGCCAGCAATGCATAACTCAGCACAAACAAATAGACAAAAGGCATAAAAAGAAAAAACAATATACCCAGTCCTTCCCACATTATCGTTTCAGTCTAAGTGTAACCAGTATAAATGCTCCGATAAGCATTGGGAGTAAAACATTGAAGATATAAATAATCATACCCGGAATGTATTCGATACCGCTGCCAGACACAAAAGAGCCACTCAACACCAGAGCTGGCACACTGATACGCACGGCTAAGTCTGTGAGAATAAAATTTGGTGACACAGTTTGCAAGAGATAAATACAAGAGACCGATAAACAAGCGTAAGCAAATCCCTGTGATTTATCGAGACCAAACACCATTAACAGTCCTGCGTAAGGAATAAGAAACACACAATACCTGAGCAAAGAAAAACCAATGAGACGCAGCAAATCACTTTTTTTCAAAACTGCAAGCGCTTCAATAACTGCCAGCATGATTGGATGTTTGCGAAGAAAACCAAAATGAGGTAAATGGAAATATCCAAGTACCAGAAGCCCCATCAGAGCAGCCAGTGAAATTAAAAATGAAACTGGAACTTCTAAGGGTTGAATGACCAAAAAAGCGACAGACCCGAACAAAAGAGTAATCAAAAGCTGAGTAAAACTTCCGGCAATACTCAATACGCCTGCGCTAATTTTATTGTCATCTTTGACATAAGCCAAACGACCGAGGTATTCACCGGTTCTATAAGGCAACATCTGAGCGACAGTGACGCCGCATAAGACAGATTTAAAAGCTATCTTAAAAGATTGCAATTCGAGTTTACAGATGAGATATTGCCATTTGCGTGTTTCGATGCTCCAGTTGAGTACAGAGAGAATAATGAGCAAAGGTATCCAATATACATCAAGAGATTGAAGAGCTTCTAATAAAACCTGAGGCGTGAAATTGGGGTCTTTTAAAAATTTCTTATAAAGCACCAGTGCCATAAAAGCCGGGACCAGCCATTTAATGACTCTGAATACCGATTGCCAATCGACATTTTTTAGTATTTTTGTTTTGTTTTGCAACGACTATTACCTGAGGATTTTGACCGTATTGTTTTGGGCATAGACCCGGGCACAAATATAATGGGTTATGGTGTTGTAGGCCTCATTGGTAAGGAATATTATTTAGTCAGTATTGGTATTATTAAACTCGACAAGTTAGAAGACCATGCTATCAAGCTCAAGCATATTTTTGAAAGAGTAACGGGTTTAATCGACAGTTATAAGCCCGATGAATTGGCTGTAGAGGCACCATTTTATGGGAAGAATGTACAGTCGATGTTAAAATTAGGAAGAGCGCAGGGTGTTGCAATAGCAGCTGCATTAATACGAGAAATTCCCATTTACGAGTACCAGCCGAGAAAGATTAAATTAAGTATAACAGGCACAGGCAATGCCAGCAAAGAGCAAGTAGCGGATATGCTTCAGAAGCTTTTGAAATTTGAGGAGATGCCAAAGCATTTGGATGCTACGGATGGATTAGCGGCGGCGATGTGTCATATATTTCAATTTACACCGAGAAGTTTTGGTTCAAAGAGCGGTTCAGCTAAGGCAAAAGCTAAAAAAGGCAAATCCGGTTCCTGGGAGCAGTTTGTGAAGAATAATGAAGAGAGGGTGAAGAAGTAAGGGGAAGCTGAAAAGCTGAATAGCTGAATAGCTGAATAGCTGAATAGCTGAATTGTGTCGCGGTGGATTGGGAGGTAGAATACAGTATCGTTTGGTAGATCGAAGTATCGTTTGGTAGATCGCAGAATGGGGACAGAACACGCTGATAACGCAGAAACTTATTAGCATTTGACACGGCCAGAGTTTGCTTGCGCAAACGGAATACGCAGATACTGGATAGCGGATAAACTTTTAGAGTATCGATAAACTTTACGACTTAACGACTTAACAACTCAACAACTTAACAGCGAAGCATTACGACTTAACGACTTAACAACTTAACGACTTAACTTCTAATTAACCCTCAACTTTCGACCGAGTTTTAAGATGGTGGTCGGTTTGATTTTGTTGAGTTTGCAGAGTTTTGCAACTGTTGTTTTGTGCTTGCGGGCAATGGCACTTAATGTATCGCCCTTCTTAACAATATGGTATTTGGTTGTCTTCTTGACAGTTTTGTAATGGTCTTCCGAAAAAGCGTGATCATCTGTTTTCTGACGTTTTACCAATTTATGATTATCAAACGAAGTACTGTCAATCAATACCTCATTGTTTAATAAAGAGAAAGATTCAAAAGCAATGAATTTAGCCGGATCGATTGGCTGCCCCATGAAACGAATCTCAAAATGCAAATGCGAGCCGAAACTATGACCGGTATTTCCACCTAAACCAATAGACTGACCAGCTTTAACTGTTGCACCCGGCTCAACCAGTACTTTAGACAAATGGCCATACAAAGTTTCCAGTCCGTTGTGATGTCTTACAACCACCATGTTGCCGTATCCATAATAATATCTCGACATCCTCACAACCCCATCAAACGCCGATACCACAGTATCTCCGGTTTCCAAATCGATGTCAACGCCCTGATGCGCTCTGCCGTGTCTTGGACCGTAATTGGAAGTAATGATATTGGCTACAGGCATAACAAAACCAAGTGAATCGCCATTTGTAAGACACAAACTCACCGGTTGCTTAAAACTGTTAAAATCGTATACATAAGGATTTAACACCTCAGTATTCCATGTGTTTAAATAAACATCCCAGGCAGTACTAAAAGTGGAATCGAAGTTGGTGCCAATGTTCAAAGATTCACCTGAAGCTTCGCCACCTTCTTTAAGATCGTTTAAATTGAAATTGAAAATGCCGTGGAGATTATGCGCATCAATATGACCTGTTCCTATTAAGAACAAACCTAAGACAAACAGGATCTTATATATTCTGGATCTTGTTAAGCGCATTTTCTTTGTCGAGCTGCAAATTTAGTGCCAATTCTTCTAAATTTTGAAATTTTTTTTCATCTCTTAGTCTTGTCAAAACAAGTACTTCTACATAATCACCGTATATATCTTCATTAAAATCAAAGAGATGGACCTCAATACTAAAAGCTTTGCCTGGAATTGTTGGATTATTGCCTATATTCATCATTCCACCGTATTCCAATCCTCTTACTCTGCATTTTACAGCGTATACGCCTATGGCAGGTATCAATTTGAAATTATCTTCAATTAAAAGATTAGCAGTAGGATAGCCCAGTTTTCTGCCTAATTTCATTCCTTCAACTACCTTACCCTTAAAGCTATATGGTCGACCAAGATATTTACGAGCAGTGTCGGCATCACCCTCCAAGAGGGCATTTCTGATTTTAGTACTGCTGATGGTGATTTCATCTATATCTTCTGCTGCAATCTCCTCAACTTCATAAGCCAACTGTCCTGCATACTGTCTTAAAACTGAAATATCTCCTTCCCTGTTTCTTCCAAAACGGTGATCGTAACCCACAATTGCTAATTTTACATTGAGTCGATTAACCAGGAACTCTTTAATATAATCTTCAGGCATCACATTGCTCAACTCCTTAGTAAAAGGTAAAACAACCACATTATCCACCTGACAAAGCGCAAACATCTCCAACTTTTCGTCGAGAGTCTGAAGCAATTTCAAATTATTATCATCAGGAAACAAAAATAGACGCGGGTGCGGCCAGAAAGTTAGTACCAGGGATTCTCCGTTGCATTTTAATGCTTCATCTGTGAGTCGCTTTAATATTTGCTGATGCCCAAGGTGTACACCATCAAAGGTGCCTTGAGTAAAGACCGTTTGTTTAAATTCGGGAAGCTGATCGATAGAATGAAAAACCCTCATGTTAGAAACCACAAAGTTCTTGAAATTCTTCAATTTGAAAAGCGTCTTCAATTTTAAATTCACCAATAGCCGTTCGTCTCAATTCTGTTAAATAGCAGCCACTGTTTAAAGCCTGACCAAAATCGTGGGCCAGAGTTCGGATATAAGTCCCTTTGCTGCAAAGCACTTCAAAATTCAAGTGAGGTAAAGTCCCTCCTACTTTGAAATTATAAATATTAATTTTTCTGCTTTTCAGTTCGAGTTCCTGACCTTGTCTGGCAAATTTATAGGCTCTGGTTCCATTCACTTTTATTGCAGAATAGACAGGTGGTACCTGATCGATTTCACCCGTCATTTTTGTAACCAGTTCGGTTATACTATTTTCAGTGATATGCTGATAATCGTACTCAGCATCAAACTCTGTTTCGAGATCAAACGAAGGAGTAGTCTTACCAAAATTAAAAACCCCGGTATAAATTTTAGGCATATCCTGAATTTTCTCAATCATTTTAGTGCATTTCCCTGTACAAATAATCAGCAATCCTGTTGCCAGAGGGTCCAAAGTGCCTGCATGACCAACACGCGCAGCTTTTGTATAATACTTTACTTTCTTTACCAGCTTAAATGACGACCAGTGTTCAGGTTTATCAAAAAGCAGTATGGAACCGGTTTTTAGCTTTTCTTTGTCAAAATTGTCTCTGGTGACAACATAATCTCTTAAATCAATCTCCTCATTGTTTGCTAAAACTTCCATTGCTGATTTGATTTCCTCCTACGGTTACGGTATAATGATAGATGCCTTGTGTATAGCCCGATGTATTGATAATGGCTTTTTGCTTGCCTTCTTCCAGTGTCTGGACAAACGATTCAACTAATTTTCCAGTTGCATCGTAGATACAAACTGTTACTTCATTTGTTGATTCAGTCTGAAAAGGTATATGAATAAAATCAATAACCGGATTTGGATAAGCGTCCGGAGACTGGGAAATAGTCGTATTGTCAATCCCAACACTAGGGTCATTAATTCTGATCTTAGAAATCCAGGTACCCGCAGTGTTATTGCTTTTACCATAAGACCCAATTACCCAAAACTCATTGTAGTCGACATAACTTCTTTGAATAGCTGTATAATCGCCCCATCTTTCGGAAGTATCCGGGATAAAGCTGTTGATATAGCCTTCACCAGGCTTTGTCATCAGAAGTTTGGAGTACTCGCCATTGTTATCGAAATACACGACTGAAGTACCAGGCAATGTGTACTCACTGGAATGCGAAAAGGTGATAATAGATTGTCTGCCAAACACATTATTTCCAGCGTGAACTATGGTTGGATAAGCTATATCCAGACTGTCATAGGAAATGATATTAGCTGTAATGGTCGGATTGGCAGATGCCGGAAACTGTATCACACCATGAAAAACTGAAGACCTTCCATTAACAGAATTATTACTGGTTTGCACATACTGAATTTTATTATTCACATAAAAAGCACCGAGTACACGGGCATCATTGGTTTGCAATTTAAAACCGGCTTGTTTTTGATCAGCAGATGGAGGCATTCCGTATTTTTTATCTGCTTTTAGAATTTTATAAGAATAGCTGGGATTGTTGCCATAATTCGCACTGATTCTATGTAAAAAGACGGTATCGTTACTGATATCACCGGGTCTTACTGAAAGGAAATACATACCAGGATCGCCAGGTTGATAGGCTTCCTGCACAGGACAAATACTCCAGATGGATTTGTTGTTGTGTTTAATGTTGCTCCACAAATTGTATCTCAAGGTGTCGCCTGAGTATCCATCTATTTTAGGCACTTGCCAAATGACTGATTGTGTAAATCCGTCTTTCCAGTCGGTATTGTCTTTAAGAATGTTTACGGTTACAAATAAATCCTCCCCATTGATGGCAATCATTGGGTAATCTGTCCATAGAGTACCACCGAAAGGATTGCCATTTAGCTGGTAAACATTCCAGCCATCCAAAGGATTGGAAGTTTTGCTGAAGCTGACTATTATTCGGGTATCAGAGCTTTCGGAACCTTCCAGAAAAACGATGATAAACCGGTTTGACTTTGGATCAAAAACCACTTTAGGGTCATAACTTCTGTTTAAAGTTCCCACACCATTGCCGGGTTTGGTTGCTTTTGGGTCGACGGGAAAAAATTCAAGACCCCAGTTTTTCAATAGAACACCACTGGTATTATAGACACGAATGTAGGTATTCCATACACTGATTACCATACTGTCGTTATTAACTGCCAGATTGTTGTCATTAGGAGTTCCTGCAATATGAGCACCTGAAAAACCGGTTATTATTTGAGGTTGATTTGCTGCGCGTTTCGACCCATTATGTGTTGAAGGATAAGGGTTCCCAATCAGTTGACGGCGCAAGGCTTCAGCTTGTTGTTTGATTTTAGGATCAATTCCTACAGGAGCAGGCATAGCTTTAGCGATAGTAAAAATACCGCTTTGGAATCTATGCAAACTATCCGGTTCGAACACATTACTAAGTGGTACAGAGCCTTGAGTAAGTTGAACACCATTCTGAGCGAAGGCATCAGGCAGGCAAAAAAACAATATGAGTAATTTGAGTAATCTCATGGAACAAAGATAGAAAAAAAAGATGAAGAGCTGAAAGGCTGAAAGGCTGAATTGCTGAAAAGCTAAATTGCTGAAAAGCTGAAAAGCTGAAGGGCTGAATTGCTGAATTGTGTCGCGGTGGAATAGCTGCGCTGTTAAGTCGTTGAGCTGCGCTGTTAAGTCGTTGAGTTGTTAAGTCGTTAAGTCGTATAGCTTGTCGATGAGCTTTAAGTATATCCACAATCAAAGCCCCAGAGGGGCGGCGGTTTCATAGAAATAATGACTACCGCAATCCAAGTCCCAGAGGGGCGACGGTTTCATATCTTATTTCTTTTTGTGTTTTAATACCAATTTTTTTGGATGAAATGAAATTGTGCTCTACCACGCAACTGCACAAATATTTATGCTTTGGCCCGCTCAAGCCGCGGAGGCTCTAACTTTTCTTTCATAAAGAAAAGTCAGCAAAAGAAACTGTCGAAAGCGCCCCATCCTGCCTTCGTGCAACTGAAAGGGAGCCAACTGCTAAATTACAATTTCTGGTTTTCAGTTGGCACTGTATACAAGATTTGGAAAAACAGACCCTATTGTGGCGATCTCTATCGAGCTGCCACATTGGGTACCCCTGTTTTTCTCAAACCTTGTATACCGGCAGTATGAACGGCGCCGATACTGCTAATAACAGTTGGTGCTAAAGCATTAGAAATGTTAATTCGTTAAGTCGTAGAGTTTATCGATACTCTAAAAGTTTATCCGCTATCCAGTATCTGCGTATTCCGATTGCGCAAGCAATCCATTGCCGCGTCAAACAGGAATAAATTTTCTGTGTTTTCAGCGTGTTATTTCCCCGTTCTGCGATCTAACTTTCTTCATCTCAACGATATTGCCCACGAATTAACGACTCCACGACTTAAAAACTCAACGGCTTCCCACACATTATCTTAATCAGAAACAATCTTTAACTTCACATTTTGTTAAAAACTACTTTTGTTCGCATACACCTTTAAGCTTTATTTTGCGTTATATTAAAGAAATGAAGCGTTTTCTAAGTATATCAGTGGTTTTGATTGTGTTGACTTTTAAGTTAAACGCCCAAAAAACGGCAGCTTTCGACGATAAAATCAAAATTTACAACACAGCACTCGAACTTTATGACAAACAGTTATACAATGCCGCTATCTCCAATTTTATGGAATATCTGCCTTTTGCAACTGACCCTGTCAATATCAGCGATGTCGAATATTACATCGCCAGTTGTAAACTGAAACTCCTTCACAACAATGCGCTTTCTAACATGCTCGATTTCATGGAGCGCTACCCAAACAGTCGCAAACTGAATCACGCCAATCTCGAAGTCGGTGATTATTATTTTAACATTGCTAAACACAAAACTGCACTCGGCTATTACAAAAAAGTAGATAAAAACAATCTGACCGCTGCAGAACGACAACAGCTCTCCTTCCGCCTGGGATACTGCTATTTTAAAGCCGGAAAAATTAAAGAAGCTATTGAAACACTCTATATTCTTACCACTTCAGACAATCCCTACAGAAAAGACGCCACCTACTATTATGGTTATGTGTGTTATCTAAACAAAGACTACAAAGAAGCTCTCAGAGCATTTAAACAAATAGACGACGACAACATTGGTGCCGTTAAACTTTACATCGCAGAAATATATTACCTGATGGGCGAACATCAGAAATCTATTGATTATGCTCAGGGTAAAGATTTTGGCGAACTCAACAACAAACGTGATTTGCTGCTTGGTAAATGCTATTACCGTCTCGGAGATTATACCAAAGCAGAAGAGTATTTTGATAAAAGCAAATACAAAATTGAAGAACTTTCCAATTCTGAAGCTTATGAAATTGGTTACACTTACTACTCCAACAGCAATTGTATCAAAAGCTCTCTTTTATTCGAAAAAATAGCCAATACAGGCGATGCCATGGCTCAAAGTGCCAGTTACCATCTGGGTGATTGTTTCTTAAAAGTTGGTAAAAAACAAAATGCCTTCAATGCTTTTTACGAAGCACAAAGAACTGAATTTAACAAAGACATTCAGGAAGAAGCCATGTTTGCTTATGCCCGTCTGGCGCATGAGTTAGAATATACAAGCAAAGCCATTGCTGCTTATCAGAAATTTATTGAGTATTTTCCAAAATCTCAATACAAAAACGAAGCAAGTAAAAATCTGGCAACCTTACTATATTCAAGCAGCGATTACCGCTCAGCACTAACAATACTGGAAGGCATGAACATCACAGACGATGCCACAAAAGAATTGTATCAGAAAATCTTATTTCTTAGAGCGCAGGAGCTTTATCTTCAGAAAGACTACACCAACTCTGAGGCAATGTTCCAGAAATCTCTCAACAACAAAGTGGACAATGGCATAGCGGGTCAATGTTATTACTGGTTAGGCGAAATTTATTACAACAAAGGCAACAATGAAACTGCCCGTTACAACTACCAGAGATTCATGGATAATGCGGATTCTAAGAAGACCAAGTATTATCCGGAAGCTTTGTATGGCATAGCTTATACATACTACAATCAACAGAAATACGCTGAGGCTGCCAATTATTTCAACCGATACAAAACCAGTGTTGGCTATACCTTACCTGAAAATATGTTTCACGATGCCACATTGCGTTTGGGTGATTGTTATTTTGCACTATCCAATTACAATTCAGCGTTAGATGCTTACACTTACATCATCAGCAACAAAAAAAGCGGGGCCGATTATGCCATGTATCAGCAAGGTATGATTTACGGATTGCAAGGCAAACAAACCAATAAAATCAACATCCTAAAAAAGATTTCAAGAGACTTTCCGAATTCACCTTACATACCTGACGCAATTTTCCAGACAGCAGATGTTTACCTGAATTTAGAAAACTACATCGAAGCAGAACGTCAGCTGAAATACCTGATTGAAGATTATCCAAACAGCAAATGGGTAAAAGAAAGTCATGTTAAACTGGCATCCCTGTACTACAGACAAGGTGATTACAACAAAGCAATTGAAGAATATAAGTTTATTGTTAGTACATATCCCGGAACACCTGAAGCTCAAAAAGCGATGCGCAATGCCGAACTGGCATACAAAAAGCAAGGACAGGTAAAAGAATACCTCGACTGGGCTAAAACTGTCCCAAACACCAATATTACCAGCAGTAAAGAAGACTCGCTTTATTATGATGCAGCCTACAGAAAATATACTTTAAACGATTGTCCGGGAGCTATAAAAGACTTTAAAGAGTACATCAATAATTTCGCAAATGGATTCTTTTTGATTGAAGCCAATTACTACGTTGCTCAGTGTTATTTAAAAGAGAAAAATGATGAAGCTGCCATAACTCATTTAAAATATGTTGCAGATAATCAGAATTCAGAATTTAAAGAAGATGCTATTTTAAAGCTTTGCAACATCTATATTCTCAAAAAAGATTGCGACAGTGGATTGCCTTATTATCAAATGTTGGAGAAATACGCCAATAACACCTTATCCATTCGTAAAGCTTTATTTTATCAGATTCAGTGCTACAATAAAGCCGGAAATACAGGGTTAGCAGCTGAAAAATCAAAACAATTATTGCGTTATGATCAGCTGAGCAATACTGAGAAAGGCTTATGCAACAACACCATTGGCAGAAGTTTATTAGACAGCGGTTTCTACAATTCAGCCAAGATTTATTTCAGTCGCACGCTTAAGAACCAACAGGACGAGTACGCAGCAGAAGCCAAATATTTTGAAGCATACATACGCTATAGTCAGGACAGTCTGGATAAATGCCGCAAAAGCATCATGGAGTTCAATCACCAGTTTTCCAATTACGATTACTGGCTTGGCAAGACTTTCATACTTTTCTCAGATTACTATGTTAAGAAAGGCGATATATTTCAGGCCAAGGCAACATTGAACAGTGTGCTCGAAAACTTTGACAATCCTGAAATACTGGCAATAGCCAGAGAAAAGCTGGCCATTCTTGAGGGCAAAAAAGAAGAAACCGGTGCTACTGATGAATAAACAGTAGGTTCATGGAAATTGAAATAAAGTTATCTCCTGAAAAACTATTTGATGAAGATTATATTCGTCAGGTATGCGCACAAACTTGCCGCATTCCGGTAAATGAAATACAGGCACTGCGTTATCTCAAGCGCTCTATTGATGCTCGCAAAAAACCTGTACACTATGTATTAAAAATAAAGGTATTTAAAATTGGGGAAGTACAGGATGAAGAAGAGAAAGGATTTGAACTTACCCCACAAAAACTGAATAAAACCATTGCAGTTGTTGGATTTGGACCGGCAGGTATTTTTGCAGCATTGCAATTAATTGAACTTGGGTACAAGCCACTTGTTATTGAAAGAGGCAAGAAGGTAAAGGAAAGAAGGCGCGATTTAGCCCGACTGAATAAAGAGTTGCTGGTGAATCCTGAAAGCAATTATTGTTTTGGAGAAGGTGGTGCCGGAACCTACAGCGATGGCAAATTATATACCCGAAGCAAAAAAAGAGGTGATGTCAGAAAGGTATTAAAAACGTTTGTTGACCATGGAGCCGATTCAGATATATTGGTGAATGCCCATCCGCATATTGGCACAAACAAACTGCCGGGAATCATTGAAAATTTAAGGGAAACTATTATCCGCTCAGGAGGTGAAATTCGTTTCGAAAGCAAGCTGACAGATTTTGATATTTCGAACAACAGAATTTCCGCTATTGAAATCAATCATCAAACAAAAATAGAAGTGGACGCCATGATACTGGCAACAGGTCATAGTGCCAGAGATATTTTTGAATTGTTCAATAATAAACATTTGCACATTGAGGCCAAACCATTTGCTTTAGGAGTAAGAATAGAACACAGTCAATCGCTTATTGACACTATACAATACGGAATGCCTGAAAGGGTTGAAAATTTACCTCCGGCCGCCTATTCATTAGTAACACAGGCTGCAGGAAACGGGGTATTTTCATTTTGTATGTGTCCGGGTGGAATCATTGCTCCGGCTGCAACTGATATAGAAGAAGTAGTAGTCAACGGCTGGAGTCCAAGTAAAAGAAACGGTCAATTTGCCAACAGCGGCATGGTTGTTACTGTCAACCCTGAACACTGGATAAAACAATACGGAGATACACCTTTATCAGCACTTCAATTTCAAAAAGACATAGAGCATAAAGCTTACCGTGCATTCAACAGCATTAAAGCACCTGCTCAGAGAGTCAACGATTTCATTGAAAACAAAGTCTCCGGAGATTTGCCATCCTGTTCGTATTTACCGGGAATAGGCACTTATGATTTGCGAACGGTATTACCAGGTTTTATTTCGCGCTCATTGAGTGAAGGACTGGCGCATTTTGGAAAAAGTATGAAGGGTTACAGAACCAATGAGGCCATTTTAGTTGGTGTTGAGAGCAGGACCTCCTCCCCTGTTCGCATACCCAGAGACAAAGAAACGCTGAGACATACGCAAATAAGCAATTTATTTCCATGCGGTGAAGGAGCAGGTTATGCAGGCGGTATAGTGAGCGCCGCACTGGATGGTATGGCTTGTGCTAAAGCAACCCTTGTTCTTTAGATGAATCTGGTATTAATTTCTTCTTAAAACCAATCCGTTGTTGAAGTTATTTAAGAAAAGAAATACCAATTCCACAACCGGGATACCAGTGGTTTTTTGGTTTCTCCTGAAAAAACAAAAAGTGCCTGTTGTTTTCAAGTGAGAATCGAGATAAACTATTTGAAAAATGTGAATTGTCCCCCAATATGATAGATTGTGGATTTAATAAATGTTGGATAGTTTTATATTCGTTGAATTCGTAATTCACAGAATGGTCGCTATCGTTTATAAAGAGGTCGATGGTATCTTTAAATTGAGATAAGCTGGCGATAGAGTCTCCATATAAAATTTCACCAAAAGCTTTGTATTTTCCATTTAATAAATAACCTGCTTTTGGATTAATATCAGTACCATAATATCTGCCCTGATAACCTTCCAAGGCGTTTTTTTCGAGGGCTGCACACAATACAACCGAACCCAATCCTTTATCGACACCAGTTTCAATGATAGTTTTAGGCTTTATGGCACGGGCAAGTGCATACCATCCAACTCTTCGACCATATCTGGCTTCCTTATCTGCAAATTTTCGCTCATCTGAATTTTGAGTAGCCTCTAATAAATACTTCTCTAATTCCTTATTGTTTTCAAGCTCATTGATGTATTGAATAATAGTTTGATAATCTTTATTGGTTACCAAAGCAATTGTTTGAGCCAGGCAAATCAGATTATCAGAAGTCAGATGATAGGTGTAATTGGTATCTTCTCTTGAGGCAATTCCCCATTTTAAAATCTGCAGATATTTATAATTATAATATTTAGATGCCTGATAAATCCTTCTGATAAAATTAAGTATCCAAACTTGTTTTAAAACTCTTAAAAGTGACTTCATAAATGATTTCGTATTTAAAGCCAATCTTTCTTAGAGCTTTAAATTCCAATCAAAAGTACAAAAGAATTTCAACTCAGCAAAGAATCACGACTCAATTGCGTTAATACAACAATTAAATTATTTAAAGCGGTGACGTTAGATAAATACAATAAGAAATCGCCATGATTGAATGATTTCTTGTTGTTTGTTATCTCAACAGTACAAACATTTGTTCGAAATACTGCATTGGTCCTTTAAACGGCACAATCTGAACGCGGCACAAGTAGGCACCTTCCATACATAATTCGCCTTCATAGTAACCATCCCAACCCTGATTGATGTCTTCGGTTTCCCAAAGTTTCTCACCCCAGCGATTGAAAATTTCCATTTTGAATTTGAAAGCAAACAAAGTACCATAACCTTTGTATAGCGGATTGTGTATATCACCATTAGGACTGAAAGCGGACGGCAGATAGTATACAAAATCTGGCACTATACGACCGGTATTGACTGTGAATGTATCCGAACAACCTTCACTTGAGAAAGCTACCAAAGTAATGCCCCAGCGTCCGGTATCCTGATAGTACGCTATTGGGTCTCTGTCTGTACTGCTGCTTGCATTGCCGAAATCCCAGTTAAATCGCGTAGAACTGGAAGAAGACTGATTGTTCATTTGCAATCTGGTTTGGTCTTGCTGTAAAGCCGGCAGAACATCAAACGTAAAGAAAGCTTTTGGTTTTTCCCTTACAACTGCAGCTGAATTGATAAATAAAGTATCGCGACAACCATAATTGGAAACAGTTTGCAGGCGCACATTATACGAACCGGAAGAACTAAACTTATGAGAAGGGTACTGGTTGAGGTATTGTGCTCCATCACTCAAATCCCAAATAAACTGGTCGATAGTACCTGAACTAATAGAAGAAGTATTTTTAAATACAACAGGCTCAGGATAACAAACCACATCAGCGCTGAACTGGGTAACAGGGTGCGGATGTACTATAATATCAGCGTATGCAGTATCATTACATCCTAAAGCTGAAACTGTAGCCAGCATTACTTTGAATTTACCATCTTTAACGAAACTCATTGTAGCAGGTAATGCCAGATTGGATTGCTGACCATCACCATAAACCCACTGACTGCTTACGAAGCTTACTTTAGAATTGTTGTTTTGATTTTTGAAACTAAAGACATTGCCTCTCAGACATTGAGAATCATCCTCGTTGAAGACTATAGTAGAATTCTTGTTATTTTCAAGGTAAACTCGTCTTTGAACGGTGTCTACACAAAGCTTATCGGTTATTACAGACAACTGTGCTATATGCCAGTCAGCGGTGTTGAATTGCTTATTGCTGACTGTCAATCCACCGGCGCTTGTGTTATCATCAAATGCCCATGAAGCTGTATATGTACCTCTGTTAAGTTGTGTCTGATCGGTAAAATTAAATGACTGTGCATTGAGACATTGCAAACTGTCATTAATTGCAAAGGCAGCTTTAGGAGTAGCAAAGAAGCCAATGCCTTTTGTACTTGAGTCTGCACAATCGTAATTGGTTGTTATAACCAGTTTAATTGTATACGAACCCTCATTCTTATATGACTTAATCGGGTTGCGGGCAGTATCAGATGTGTTATCTCCAAATTGCCAGTTGTATTTCATAGTTCCAAACTGCAGATTTGAACTATTATTCATAACGAACTTGTTGTATCTGAAACACTGAGAGTCATTGTTCATTGCAAAATTCACATTGGCATGAGGTGCCGGAATGACTATCTTAATGGCTGTATCGTAACAGTTGGTCAATGATGAATAGGACACCAGTTGAACATTGTATTTGTCTGGTGTACTATAAGTAGCGTTCTGCGGGGCAAATCCAGTGTGTTTGTTACCATTGCCATATTCCCACCAGTAACTTAAAGTACTCATGGCACTAAAGTTGGTTGTGTTGGCAAAACTGAACTGGTGACTTCTGAAACACTGAATAGAATCGTTGATACTGAAGTCGGATACAGGACGTTCGAGCAATACGATACGGTGACTGGCCGAATCTGAGCAACCATGATCACTCACAGCTTTGTACTTTATAGTATAGGAAGCAGATTTATTCGGATATTTTTTAGTACTTGGTACAAATTCTGTTGATTTGGTATTATCTCCAAAGTCCCATGAATTCTTAAGTGTGCCGTACTTAAGTTTTGTTTTGTTATTGATAACAAAGTAGTTCTTTTGCCAGCACTGACTGTCATTCGGAACAGTAAAGCTTACTACAGGTTGGGCAAATGTAACTGCAGGTTTTATTAGAGTATCAGTACAAGCCTTGTTATTAGTAACTACCAGTGAAACCTTAAATGTATCCTCCAATAAGAATGTGTAATTAGAAACGCCCGGAGTAAAGAATGTTTTGCCATCATCCATATTCCACTCGTATGAAGTAATGACAGACCTTGGAGTATTGCTTTGGTTGGTAAAATTGAAAACATTACCCCTGAAACACTGTGTATCCTTGTCGATAATGAATTTGGCATTCGGACTAGGATTCAATGTAAGTGTTTTATAAACGGTGTCTCTGCAGTTATTTGAACTGCTGCTGATTAAACGCACATTGTAAACAGAATCTTTAAGATAAGTTTTAACAATATTGGTATCGTTAGAGCTGCTTGCGTCTCCAAAAGACCAATTATAAGTCAGGGCGCCTTCTTTAATACTGGTTTTATTGGTAAGAACAAATTTCTGTTGTTTGAAACACTGAATATCATTGTTAACATTAAAGGCAGCTTTTGGTTGTGGATGAATCACCACATTTTTAAGAATGGTATCTTTACATCCATTATCGGATGTAACAATTAACCTGACCTGAAGAGAATCTTCAATTGAATATTGCTTTACGATATTAGAACCGGAATCTATCGAATTATCACCCAGGTTCCAGTCGAATCTGGAAATACTTCCCTGAGAAATGGTGGAACTAGAGCTGAAAACAAATCTGTTATTTCTAAAACACTGTTTGTCGTTATTGATATTAAAAGAAGCAACAGGACTAGCGTAAACGGTTACAGGAAGAGTCATAGTATCCTTGCAATTGTGGTTGCTGGTGGATATGAGACGAACCTGATAGACACCGGGACTGTTATAAGTTTTAAAAGGATTTTGGACGCCGGAACTGGTATTATCTCCAAAGCTCCATTGATAGGTGATATTACCATATTTAATACTGGAAGAATTGGTAAATGCAAAACCGTTCTGGTCTTTACACTGAGCTGAAGAGGCAGTACTGAAAACAGATTTTCCCTGAGCAAAAGTCACAACCGACTTAGAGAATGTATCTGAACAACCTAGATTGGATATGCCTATCAGTTGAACATTAAATGTATCTTCACTGCTGTATCTGTAATTGTTAATGGATATTTTGTGGCTGGTATCGCTGTTGCCAAAACTCCATACATAAGACTGCAATGAACCTCTTTTAATAGTAGAAGAATTGGTAAAAGTGAAGGCATTGCTTTTGAAACACTGAGTATCTTTATTGACCGCAAATTGAACATTTGGATAACCGCCAAGATAAACAGAACGCGTTCTGGAGGCATTACAGCCGACACTGGTTGTAGTGGCCAGTTTAATTGTATAGCTTGAGTCTTTAGCATAAGTTTTATTCAAAACATTGCTATCGGTACTCGTATTGCCATCTCCAAGAGTCCATATATAATTGAGAGAACCACCTCCAAATTTGGTACTATTGACAAAATTGAAGTTATGTCCATTGAAACATTGCGTATCATTATCAATAGTAAAATCTACTATTGGTGTTTCATTTACAAATAAGGATTTAATGATACTGTCTTTGCATCCAAATTTATCGATTACCTGAAGTTTTACAGAGGTATTGCCTATTTTCGTAAATGCTTTTTTAGCGCTTGAATCAACAGATGTTGTATTATCACCCCAATTCCATGTAAAATTAAAAGGACGGCCATTACCTGTTGTTGTACTTTGGAAAGGAATAGAATCTAAAGAGCAGTATGTAGCATTAGGGAAAGTAAATCCGGCTTTAGGATTAGCCAATATGTTCACATTTTGAACCGAGGTATCTATACAGCCATTATTATACTCGTAAATGAGCATCACTTTATACTTACCTGTAGCTGTATAAGAACGAGGTCCCGGGTCGCTGTTACTTTGTACAAAGCCTTCCGTGAAATACCACTTGTAGCGTTTCAGTTCGTTTTTAAGAGGCACTGTATTGTTTTTAACCTGAATGCCGTTTGTATTGAAACAGGTATCTTTCTTAGTGAAAATAAATTTAGATTTAGGAGAAGGCAAAACATCTACCACCATAAATGTATCATGCTTGCAGCCAAATTTAGTTTCTGCTGTAAGGACGATAGGGAACATATTAGCCTTTTTAAACCTATGGGTAACTGTCGTATTGGTATCGGTGGTATAGATAACTGTATCGCCTAAATCCCAGCGAAATTGTTTGATACTGTCTTTATAAGTGGAGTGATTGTTAAATTGCACATCCACATTTCTGTTCAGACAGAACTGTTCGTGAGATTGAGTAAAATTAGCAAACGGAATAGTGGAGTTGGTAACGATTAATGAATCTCTGAAAACGCAACCATTTCTTTCCTTAACATCCAGCCAGTATATGCCGGGTTGCTTAATAGCCCGATAATAAACGGGGTGTCCGTCATTCCAGGAATACTCGTTATCTATATAAAAACCTTTTGAAATGACAACCATATCTACCTTACCACAAATAGCGGTATCGGCACCAAAGAGCGATTTTATTTTAGTATCTGCAACATACAGCGTTTTCTTTACGGTATCATAGGCATTGGTTCTAATATGCCGTGCCACCATCTTAACGTCGTACCATCCCGTATCTCTGTATTTATGTTTGACTTTTGCACCAGTATCGGTATAGCCATCCCCAAAATCCCAGGAATAGTTTCGGAAACTGTCATTTTGTATAGCCTGAAACCTAACTGTATCACGCTTACATTGAGCATTGACAATTAGAAAATTATTCTGAATAGGTTTAAAATTTGCGGCAGCCGCATAAGCATAACCTTCGAACCAGCCGTATCCATAGACATAAGACAAGAAGCCTTTGGTACTGCGAATATGGTGACTTCCGGTGTCAATTTGAATTTGTGCGAAGTGGTAATTGGTGAAGTTCGGGGCTGTTTTCCAGGCATTAACAGGTAACTTTTTATTATTCCAGTAGAAATAGCTTGTGTCAACCGACTTAGTCATTACATTGATGTAGTGCTCAGGCGAATTCTGTTGCCACCACCAATTGTTCCACCACCACCACCATGGAGTTTGAGAAACTGTGTTAACGGTTGCAGAAGTACCAAATTGCTCATCAGGGAACAACATCACCATGGCCGGGTCACCTATCCAGTTTTTAGTAGGGTGATTTTGACAAGCCCCTCCACTATAACCACCTCCCAGAGTAAACTGAGCTACAGATATTCTGTTATTGGAAGTCACTCTAATCAATGTATCGGTGTATACCTGATGGGTATAATATTCACCTTGACTCAATTGAGTTGTATACAATCCATTGATGTAAATATTTGTTTGATTTTCGGCTGCTACGACTTTAAGTGTATATCCCCTTGTGTTATTTTTAAATGGTAAGGCTGTATAGTTCTGTCCCCAGTTGACAGTTGGCATCATCTGTTCGTATATGTGATCCCAACTGCTGTAACAGGTTTGATTATTGACTTGTCTGTTTGTATATGCTTGCCTGTTTCCGGCAAAAACAGAAAATTTGGATTGTGGGTATTTTGATCTGACTATACTTCCGGTTAAGTCCAAATCCGTTGTCATATACTGGAAAGTCTGGCCTTTTTTGAGAGTAATCTGGAAAGGTACTCCGGCAGGACTGTTCCGCGACGAGGCCCCCGTGGGCACTATTTCTATGACTGAAGAATCGGCAATACCAACTATGGTAAACTCAGGTGACTGAATATTTTTACCATTGCAATACCATCCCCAGTTCCAGTTGGCGGCATCAGCCTGGGTAGTGATAAAATACTCAGGTGAGTTGACTATCGAAGTAGTAGGAATGACAACAGTAGCGCCTTTCGACCACCAGTATCGGTTAACTGCATATACATTGATGATGGTATCGGCAGTAATATTTACCCCATTGGTAGTTACGGAATCCGAATAACGACAAACAACCTCACGAGGTAAACGCACCATAGTGGTAATATTAGGCACTAAAGTGATTGTAGTCTGATAGTTCTGTCCCGGAGCCTTAATTTTAACATTTGCAGCATATTGTGAAGATAAAAACAACTCGGCAGTATCGTTATTATAATAATACTGGTTGTAATAACAACCCCAGTCCTGAGCCATAAATGCCACCCAAAAATCCTTCCCTGCAGTACCTTGAGCGTCTGATTTACAAGGATTTATCAAAATTAAAATGACGACAAACAGTAATTTTCTAATCATTCAAAATGTGGGTTTATTGTGGATTTCTCTTAAAAAAGCGCTATTTTTGTCAAATATAAGTAAAAACACTTAAAAACAGCAAATTAATTTAACAAAATCGACAAATGAAAACAGCCAGTTCTTATGCCAAACAAATATTCTGTATAGAAGGAGATTGGCATCCGGATCTGCGTCAGAAGGACACTATTGAAAATGCCCTGAGATTTATGGAAACTGCAAGCGGCACTAAAATTCAATACATACACCGCCACTGCAGCACTTCCGAAGAACTGAGAAATCGCATTGAAGAGTATTCAAAACGCCGTTACAACCAGTTCAGTATTTTTTATTTAGCCTTTCACGGTGTGCCTAACGGACTTAAACTGAGCCCTAAAAATATCCTTTCTCTGGACGAATTAGCCGAAATGGCTGAGAATAAACTGCACAATAAAATCTTACACCTGGGTAGTTGTGAAACGCTGAATATCGACAGACGTCAGATTAAAAAATTTCTGAATAAAACCGGTGCAATCTGTGTTTCAGGATTCAAAAAGGAAGTGCCATTTGTCAGTTCAACGCTGTTTGACGTGCTGTACTTCGAGATGTGCCAGTATTACAAACAAATGCACATCATCGAAAAACACATGAAAAACTACTACGGCAAACTGATGAAAGAACTTCAGTTTGTAATGGTTTATCAGTAAGCTCTAATTATAAATTTTCAAGCAAAAACCCTGAAATCTTGGTAAAGAGATGCAATCTCGTTTTGCCTCCGGCGATTCCGTGATTTTTGTTGGGATAATATTCCGCATCATAAGGAATATTCTGGTCATTCATAGCCTTCACCATTTCGGCTGCATTCTGAAAATGAACATTATCATCAGCTGTTCCGTGAATAATGAGGTAATGGCCTTTGATTTTGGAAACATGACGCAAAGGTGAATTATCGTCGTAACCAGCCGGATTTTCCTGAGGTGTACGCATGTACCGCTCAGTGTAAATGTTATCATAAAATCTCCAGTTGGTAACAGGTGCTACTGCAACAGCGGTTTTAAAATAGTCGGCACCTTTAGTGATACAATTGCTTGCCATAAAACCGCCGTAACTCCAGCCAAAAATACCAATTCTGGATTTGTCTGCCCAGGATTGTGCTCCAAAATATTTAGCACCAAATATATAATCTTCTGTTTCGTATTTCCCAAGTTGCAGGTAGGTCATTTTTTTGAATTGCTCACCTCTCCCACCGCTGCCTCTGTTATCAATGGAAATCACAACATAACCTTTTGTTGCCATATACTGATACCAGAGATAATTGGCGCCTCCCCACTGGTTTTTCACAGTTTGATATCCCGGACCACCATATACAAAAAACAAAATCGGATAGTGTTTGCCGGAATCAAAATTGGGTGGATTGATTTTCCAGTAGTCCAATACATGCCCTGCTTCAGATTTAAAGCTGCCAAATTCAGGCTGGGTAAGATTCAATGCTGACAGCTTTTGTTTTAATGCAGAATTGTCTTCGAGTGTTCTGACCACATCTCCCGAAGCATTTTTAAGCGTGTAGACTGCCGGACTGTAAAATGTACTGACATTATCTAAAAAATACTCGAAAGTACTCGAAAAACTTGCACTGTGCCAACCTGTTTCCCTGGTTAACTGTACTACCTGACCACTTGCTAAATCAACAGAGAAAATCTGTCTTTCTGAAGGCTTGTCTTTTCCGGAAGAGAAATAGGCAAGCTTACCATTTGAACCGTAATAAACATCAACTTCCCAATTACCACTGGTAACTTGTTTCACTTCAAACTTATCATTCAAGCTATACAGATGCTTGTATCCATCTTTCTCGGAGATAAACAAAGCCATTGGCATACCTGCTTCAGTGAAAAAATTCCAGTCTTCAATTTCTAAGTACCACTTATTGGTTTCTGTGTAGATGACCTGTGGTTTGTTGTAATAATAACTGAATCTGAGTACCTCCAGTGTATTTTGCAATCTGTTTAATCTTTGTACACTCAGATAGTTTTCACTCATCCATTTGATACGTGGCAAATACTGATCGTTTTGAGAACCGGTTTCGCACAAAACATTCTTTTTAGAGCCCAGTTTATGAATATAAACATCCACTTTACTGTTGGGCTCTCCAGCTTTAGGGTATTTCCATACCTCTTGATTCGGATACAATTTGCCATAAATATCCATACTAAAGAATGGAACAGCTGTTTCATCAAATTTATAATAAGCGATAAACTGACCATCCGGGCTCCATTCGAATCCTCTGCTCATGGAGAACTCTTCTTCATACACCCAATCGACAGCACCATTGATGATCTGATTTTTCAAACCGTCTTTAGTAATCTGAACATCTTTCTTTTTCTTCAGGTCATAGTAAAACAAATTGTTATCACTGACATAAGCCACTTTCGACGCATCAGGGCTTAGAGTCGCATACATGATTTTTTTATTGGAAATTCTGGTCAGAGTACCCGCTTTAATATCGTAAACATACACATTACTTTTACCACTGTGTCTGTAAACAGATTCGAAACCATTGGTGATAAGCACTTTTGATTCATCCTGACTTAGAGTATACGATTCGATAACAATCGGAGCTGAATCAACCAATATTTTATCTGTACTGAAGATGGTACTGAGTTTGTTTCCCGTTTTGAAGTCGTAGCGGTTGCAGGCTCTGGATTTATCCGGATTAAGGTCGAGCTGACAGTAGGATTGCCCATCGTTCAAAGAGCTGTAACCTGGTATAAACTTAGGCGTAAACTCTCTGCTGTTCCATATATTTTCGAGGGACAACTGAGCAAAAGCTGAATGGATGACAAACAGAGATAAAATTGCGATGAACTTCTTCATAGCTGCGAATTTATGAAATTTTCACTGAGCATATAATTTTATACTTATAAATGTTTCTGCGAAACATGCGTGAAGAAAACCAATTCCATCAATTATGATTTAAAAAATACTTATTATCTAATTTGCCTGCTCATGCCGCAGGCGTGGCACTTACTTTTTTTTATGGCAAATAAAAGTAAGCAAAAAAAGGCCACCACGAACCAAAATTTCAATCATGGCTTTGTCGCTGCATATCCAACCTGCTCGTGGCTGCCATGATTTAAATTCTACGCGTTCGTGGACTCAACCCGCACATCCGCTTCCATTAATGTTTTGTTAAATTTCTAAGTTTGGAATATCTAAACTAACAGATCAATCGGCATTCGCTTAAACTTTATTTTGAAATAAAAGAGTCATAAATTTATATAGACTTCATTAATTCAGGCAAAATCACATCAGAAAAATTCAAAATCAATTTATTTATCTTTTTTTATTCAAAATAAATAAAGTTAAACCGAAGTGACTAATTTATTTTGTTTAACGTAACATTTAATTGAATTTTGCGTTCATAATTCAGGGGATGAAAAAAGGGGTTTTCATTATATTGTGCTTTATAGGGCAATTGGGCTTATACGCTCAAAGTCCGGCAGCCACTAGTAAGGAACTGCCCTCCTATGTCGTTAAAATTACCACCAAACAACTCGAAATTGCCGACTGGGACACCAATCTTCTTCTGCTTGAAATGTCTTTCAATGGCTCTATTCCCAAATCAAGATTAGAAAAAATTCCAATTGACAGAATTGCTTCCGTTACTTTAGCCTATTCAAGATACAGATTAAGCGAAACCTTCGACCAGTTTGATTTGAACATGCGCAGAATGGATATGCTGTTTGCTCAGGTTCCGGGTTTAAAAAACAATAAAAACATCGATTGGTATTGGGCCGAACAAACAGGCTGCAAAGACCCTGAAACATGTAAGGGTTATTTCCATGGCTTCATTATTCAACTTAAATCTCCTGAACTCGCCCTTTATAAAGAAGCCGAACTCGCCCTACTTGACTACTACAGCAGCATATATGAAGGTTTGAGAGACAGTAGGAAAATGGATTCTCTCATTGCTACCGGTAAAACCAATTTTATCAAGAAATGTGATACAATGACTTTGAGAACCAAAATCAAAGACAACAAATTACCTAAAACACGTTCATGGGACGCCGATAAAACAGAGCAACTCGCCAGGGTACTAAAAACAGAACTTGAGCGCGATGATACAGTTGAAATGACCATTTACACCAATGAAAAAGGTGAATTTGAATCATTGGAAAACGCTGAATCTTTCATCAAATACAAAAAATTAATTCGCTTGTTTAAAAACGATTTAACTGTTACCAGCGGAAAATATGAGAAAAAGAAAGTAGCCAGTAAAATAACGGCCAGATTATACAAAAGTAAACATGGCTATAAGCTCCAATTTATTGCCTATCCTATTGTTGATGGTGAGGTACAAACTGACCTCGATCGCTTTTTATTTATAACAAGAGTTGAAACTGTTTGCGATTATCTTGACACCAGTATTATCAAAGTCGGTAAAGGTTTATTTTCATCTACTCCTGACCTGGTTATTAAAGTACTGGACAGAAACAAAAACTGGAAAAACTGTTTGGTGGCAACAGATGTTACAGCCAGCATGTACCCTTACCTGGCTCAATTCCAGATGTGGCACAAACTCAACCTGGAACAAAACAACGGCAATCACGATTTTATATTCTTTAACGACGGCGACAACAAACCCGATCTGATAAAAATAAATGGTCAAGTTGGTGGACTTTATTACATCAATACTACCAGCTTCGAAGTGCTTTCCATTACCATGAAAAAAGCTATGCTGAGAGGCAATGGAGGCGACAGACCTGAGAACAATATTGAAGCGGTAATCGAAGGTTTAAAAAAGAATCCCAATATCAAAGAAGTGATAATGATTGCTGATAATTTCGCCACACCCCGCGACCTTGACTTGCTTAAGCTGGTCAAAGTTCCAATACATTTGATATTATGTGGTATTCATACTTCAAAGGGCATAAATCCGGCTTATTTAAACATGATACGAGCCAATAAAGGCAGTATCCATACAATGACACAAGACCTGTATGATTTATCTAAAGTAACGGAAGGCCAGGTGATAAAAATAGAAGATAAATCTTATAAGCTGGTAAGGGGGGAGTTTATTAAAATCAGTGGTGAAAAAACACCTTAATAAGTTGTTTTATAACATTTATTTTTCCCTGCTCATGCCGCAGGTTTGGCATTTACTTTTTTTTATGGCAAAAAAAAGTAAACAAAAAAAGGCCACCACGAACCAAAATTTCAATCATGGCTTTGCCGCTGCATATCCAACCTGCTCGTGGCTGCCATGATTTAAATTCTACGCGTTAGTTACTCCCTCCGGTCGTGAGATCGCTCCGCTAAGTTACTCCCTCCGGTCGTGAGATCGCTCCGCTAAGTTCGTGGACTCAACCCGCACATCCGTTTCCACTAAAGATTCGTTAAAGATAATTCGTAAGATACACTTGCTTTAAACGCTTAAAACTCTAATGAAACAAAAATCAAGTTTATTTTAATAAGAGAATTATTTCTGATAAGATATTTGGTTTTTATACATTCATCAAAATTGACACTAAATTCAATTTAATAATTAGTTTTGATAACTAATTTATTTAAATAGAGTTGATTATTTTGTAGTTGTCTTTTTTGCATTCGCGTTGAAGTTTCTTATCGAATATGTAAAGGTCAGCATGTAGAAACGTGTCAGAATCTGAGTTGTTTTATCCTCAATATAGTTTTCAGTCACAGTTCTTGAAATGCTGTTGTTCTTTTTTAATGCATCGAAAACAGATAATTTCAATTCACCTCTGTTGTCTTTTAAAAACTTATAACCTATGCCGCCATTCACGAGCCAGATGCTTAAATTATACGCACTGCCAAGACCTGAATAAGACGAATTGGTAATGTCTGTATTGAAAACAATATGCTTTGTCGGCATATAGTTCAGTTTAAAATTGAAATTCTGAATCAGATAATTGGAATTGGCTGAGCTCTGAATAGAGTTTCTCACAATGTTATAATTGGCTCCGTATGAAATGGTAAAATCGAGTCTCTCACTGACATTACTGGCTACCACTAAACCGGCATTTGAATTATATGTATTGCTGAAATTAATCTTATCATTGATCATGGCAGGTGAACGGGTAATGGTTTGACCTGCATTAAAATTCAAAGTAGACTTTATTTTTTTGACTGGGATACCATACGTGATAAAGGTTCTGAAATTGCGATATCCATCTAAATTGACTGGTAAATTAATTTGTGCTCCTTTTTTCAGGTTCACTTTGGTTTCACTCAACTGCACTGTAGTATCCGATTGAGCCAGTACGTTGTTATTGGCTATATAGTCAGCTGTTGTTGATGCATTCCCAAACAAGAAAAATGAACGTCCTTTAGAAACATTGGTAGAACTGTATCTGAAAAATGCTCTGTAACTGACTTCCTGCCTTAAACTGGAATTTCCACTGGATAAAATAAGTGGGTTGGAGTTGTTGATGACATTTTGCAATTGACTCACACTTGGGATATTGGTACTTCCTCTGAAATAAACCCGCAGATTTTTATTTTTAGCCGGCTGATATGTAATCATGGCATTGGGCAAGAGATTGTCGAATGGTTTCGAAATCGTGTAATTTCTTGGGAAAGTCTGTTCGCTTCTCAGGGTAAGTCTTTGTGCTGTGGCACCTATATTGAATGAAAATTTATCAGATTTGTATCGGTAAGTACCACCGATTCTATGTGTGTTTGAAACGTTGTTAAATGTACTGCTCAACAAAGAATCGACAGCAGAATATTCGTTGGTTAAAGAATCAAATCTCTGGGTGTATTTATACGACTTACTGTAATTAAATGTAGGGTTGTAATTCAACTCGATTGTCGACTTCTTCTTTATAGGAAAAGTATAAGAAATATTAGGTGAAAAATTACTCGAGTTGGTGTTGTTATCCGCTATTTGTTTAAAAGCTGAAATACTGTAAACAGGTTCGTAAAACTGATTATTTGAATTTAAATCGCTGTTGCCAATATTAGAGTTTAAAGTATGCGACAAGTTGAGTGAAAGCGTATGACCCGGCAATTTAAATCTGTGACGGAGCAACAGATTATTGGAGATGGTATAACCATTGGCTTTGCTGTTGCTTTTGCTGCCGCTGCTGTTCAGGGTATCCATTTCCTGAGTTTTGGTACGCGCATCAAACACCGAATACAACTGATTGGTTTGGTATCGGAATGAAGGCGTATAAATGATTGAATTTGCAGAGTCTATGGTATATTCCAAACGCATATTAAAGCGATGGTTGTAAGACGTATTTTTACTGGTGTCGCCTTGTGAATACAATTGATTGGCAAGAGCTGTGAGAAAGTAGGTTCTGTTTAAAAATGAAGATGAGTTATTAATGCCATTGTTAAAAAAGTAACTGGCTGTCAGCTTCAGATTCTTCATTCCAAAAGATGAAAAGTTTAAGCCTAGTGAATTCGTTGTATTGATACCACTTTGCTGACCAACTAGAAAATTATTCATATCTCCGCCACCACCAGGACGTCTGAAATTGCCTCCACCCGGACCACCCATCATACCACCTCCACCTGTGCTACCAGTCAATCCGGTTATGTCCTGAGAGGTAAAGTTTTGCTGGTTGATATTGTTACTCATCCCAACTACGGATAATCTGTTTTTCCCTTTAAAAAAATTGATGTTCCCCCCGGCAGCCCAACGATTGTCGGTACCATATCCACCATAAATCTTTCCGAACTGTCCGTTGTTTTTCCCATTTTTAGTAACAATATTCAATGTTTTCTGAGAATTACCATCGTCCATGCCGGTAAATTGTGACTGATCGGAAGCCCTGTCGTAAATCTGTATTTTATCGACTATTTCAGCCGGCAAATTTTTAAGCGCTGCTGCTGCATCATCACCATAAAAGTCCTGACCATCTACTGTCACTTTTTTAATTTCTTCACCCTGGGCTTTAATTGTACCATTTTCATTGGTCACCCCGGGCATTTTAGTAACTAAATTTTCGGCACTGGCATCGGGATTGACTTTATAACTACTGGCATTGAATTCGACCGTATCATTTTTCTGATTCATGGTACGAGTAATTTTAACACCACCACCTGCAAACTGCGTCACTTCCGGTCCAAGTTCAATTTGCTTTCTGTATAGTTTAGCACTGTCAACATTTATAGAAGCATACCCAGGCAAATAATTCATGTTTTCAGCTTTTATAAAATAGTTACCAATTCCAAAGCCTTTAAGTCGAAACCGACCTGTAGAATCGGCATCACTTGAAGCCACCAGAGCTGAATCTGGCAGGTGATAAAGATAAACAGAAGAATAGGCGACGGGAGCTTGTTTGGCATTGATAACTCGACCAACAATTGTTTGAGAGAAGCTATTACCAATAAGGGCAAGCGAAAAAACACACAGTGCGGAGATTCGTTTTAGAAAAGACATTATTCGTTAGACCAAGCAAAGATAAGAAGGTTTAAGGAAGAAAGGAAGAAAGGCTGAAGAGCTGAATAGCTGAAGAGCTGAATAGCTGAAGAGCTGAATTGCTGAATTGCTGAATTGCTGAATTGCTGAATAGCTGAATTGCTGAATAGCTGAATTGTGTCGCGGTAGAGGGCTTCGCTGTTAAGTCGTTAAGTCGTAAAGTCGTTAAGTCGTATTGCTTGTGGATAGACTTTAAACAAACTGAAATTAAAGTCCTGAATCATTTTTGTCGCTTCCGTAGGCGTCGTCGTTACCTGTCAGCCTTAGGCTGATCGCGACGCTCTTCAAACGTTAAGTTCTTGGGCTTGTAAATATCTTTTAGCTTATCTTAATCATTCCGTGCGTTCCCGTTTGCGCAAGCAAACCAATTGCCGTGTCAATCCCGTACCTACGGGATAAATTTTCTGTGTGATTAGCGGGTTCTTTCTTCGTTCTGTGTTCTACATGCCCTCAACTCCCCATTCCACCAATCTCAATCCCAACCAATCACCCCACGACTTAACGACTTTACGACTTAACAGTTTCGTTCTTTTTAACGCAGAACTGCACAGAATAATGGCATTATGATAAATTTGGTTTCAGGAAATCTATATAATCTGATTCCAAAATGTTGAGCGAACTATCCGCCTTAAGCGGAGGGATTAACGCAGATAGATTTCGAAAAATTTTAAGTTTTCAAGACAAAGGAGCTTCGTGCATATATCTGCCTATTGAACGAAAGCTTCAATTTTATAAAAAAGCCCCACGACTTAACAACTTAACGACTAAACAACTTAACAACTTAAAATTTTCTCATTACCTTTGCGGCGCTTCTTTAAGCAAGCATTTTATGAAACAAAAAATTGTCATTATTGGTGCCGGTTTTGCCGGTATTCAATTGGCTCAAAATCTCGATTCAGATGTCTTCGACATACTTCTGATTGACAAGATAAATCACCATCAGTTTCAACCTCTGTTTTATCAGGTCGCCACCTCTCAGATTGAGCCTTCCAGCATCTCCTTCCCTATCCGAAATATTTTCAAAAGAAAGAAAAATATTCAGATAAGAATGGCCGAAGCTTTGGAAATTCAAGCTGAACAAAAGACACTTGTTACGAGCATAGGTAATTTTCAATACGACCATCTGGTGCTCGCCATGGGTTGCAAAACCAACTTCTTTGGCAACAGTGAAATTGAAAAACATGCTTTGACATTGAAATCAACAGCAGAGGCTATTAATATCCGTAATCATGTGCTTGAAACTTTCGAAAGCATCATCTCCAGCAACGACTACGACAAAGCCGCCTTACAAAATCTGGTGATTGTAGGCGCAGGACCAACAGGTGTGGAGCTGGCCGGGTCATTTGCAGAAATCAAACACCACGTTTTGCCTAAAGATTATCCCGGTATTGATTTTTCGAAATTCAATATTTACCTGATTGAGGGCAGCGCTCATACCCTCAACAATATGAGCGAAAAGTCGAAAAGAGATTCGGAAAATTACCTGCGTAAAATGGGTGTCAGTATCTTAACTTCCAAATTTGTAAAGCAATACGATGGCCGGACATTAACTCTCAATGACGGGCAAACGATAGAAACCTACACCGTTATTTGGGCGGCCGGAGTTGTAGCCAATGGCATTAAAGGTTTAAGCAACGATAGTATTGCACCTGGTAATCGCATCAAGGTAAACAGACAAAATTTGATTCAAGGATACGAGAACATTTACGCCATAGGAGATATTGCCTATATGGAAACACCCCTTTACCCCAAAGGACATCCACAGTTGGCCAATGTAGCCATCAATCAGGCTAAAAATTTGTCTCAAAACCTCGGTCTTCAACTCAAAGGACAAACCTTAAAAGACTATGAATACAAGGATCTCGGCACTATGGCAACCATAGGCAGAAACAAGGCGGTTGTTGATTTTGGAAAACTGCATTTAAAGGGCTACATAGCCTGGTTCATCTGGATGTCTTTGCATTTAATGTTGATATTAAGCACAAGGAACAAACTGATTATATTCATTAACTGGGCCTGGGCTTATATGACTAAGGATACATCCCTGAGGTTGATATTGAAAGGTAACAAAAAAGAATAAGCAGATAATTTGAATGGAATATTCATTATTTATTTGAAAAGTCCCTACAAAAGATAATCAAGAACTGAGAACAAATAATGGTTAATATCTATTAATTTAATTCATGTATTTCATCATTAGCTTCACTGGTAATTGAATGAATGACTTCATCCAGTTTTTCAGCACTGATACCCAACATTTTTATCACTTCTTCCTCATCATCCACCTTATATTTGGCTTTATTTTTAAGAATATCAACCAACCCTAATATCGATGCAACAGGAGAACGAAGTATATGCGACTGAGTCCAGATCATATTTGAAATTTTGAGATTCTGACTCTTTATCTTATCCGCTTTTTTAATGGATTCAGTGATGTCAATTATAGCGCCCAGAGCACGTATTACTTTGCCTTCGCTGTTTCTGTCGAATACCCCTTTATGTTGTACAAAAGCAATTTCTCCATCTGATTTGACAAATCGATATTCATCAAAGAACTCCAATTGATGCACATCAGAAAGTGAGGCTTTGAAGTTTTGAAGCACTCTTTCCTTATCCTCAAAATAAATATTATCCAACCAAACGTCTTTAGAAACATTGCTTAAATCAAAACCAAATAATTTTGAAAATCCATCCCCAATGTACACTTCATTCTTTGTGTAATCCCAGTCAATGATTGCTTCAAAAACAGTCTTCGACAACATATTGTATCTCTCCAGGCTTTTATGAGCAGCTTCTTCAGCAATTTTTCTTTCATTGATATCATAGACAATACCTTCAATACTTTTCCAGTTGCCAATACGGTTTTTAACTATTTTTATCTTTTGCTGAACCCACTTTAATTCTCCACTCGGGGTATATATTCTGTGTTCAAAATCGTCGACCTGCCCATTTTTAAAAAGCTGTTTAAATTTGGAGAGCATCATATTTAAATCCCCAGGATGTATAAGATGAAGCAATGTTCTAAATTCAGTATGATGGGTTCCAGACACACCCAAAATCATACAAAGTATTTCTGAGCAATATAATTTTTTATTAGATATCTCCAGATTCCAATAACCCAATCTGGCCATTTCACTTGCAGATACCAATCTTGAATTAGCGATTAGAAGATTTTCCTGATTGACTAAATCCTGTGTTATGTCGGTTGCTATAACCATAATGGATAAACTATCATCAAAAGGTACAATAACGCTTTCGATTCTGACATATAAAAGTCGACCATACTTATCAATATGTCTGAAGACGCTTGGCCAGACTTTATGTTTTTCATTTCCTCTATCATTTAAGGCAGAGTATAGTAAACCTAAATCATCAGATGGGCGGATATCTTTAATGGTCATCGAATAAAATTCGTCTTTGGAGTAACCATATTTTAAAACAGCAGCCTTATTAACCAGAGAAAAGCGCAGTGATTCCTTGTCGTAAATCCACATAGGAATTGGACTTTCCTCAAACAAGGTGATGTATTTTTCCTCAGAAAGTCTTAGCTCTTTCTCAGAATTTCGTATTTTAGCAATTAGAGTTTCATAATTGGCAATCAGTATATCCGAATGTTTCTTAACAAGAAAGTACAAGAGCACAGAAGTGGTTATGATGAATCCGGCGCCCTTCAGCGACTGAATCACCTGCAAATTATGTGGATCCTTTATCAGTAAAGAGATAACAAAATCGGAAAAAAATATGTAACCCAGACCCAGGGCAAGATATGGAAGTACAATTTTAAAGGGGGAAATGATGGTGTGAACTCGGTGATTTCCAGATAAAATTTCACCAAATGTTTGTTTGTGCATTACACAAATTAAAAATATATAGTATTGATTTAATATGACTTACATCATTCAGATAATAAAATTACACACTATTCAGTCTCAATTCTCCTTAATTAGCTTACTATTTTCAATCTAAAAAAAATAAAACACTTTCATTAATAGTGCTTTAGATTGTTTATTGATGTGGCTGACCCAAATCATGAAATTAGTTGTAGGATGATGGGAAAAGTTTGAAGCAACAAATTAAGGGACAAGCCAAGGTATATTTTTTAATCATTTTTGTTGGCTGTGCCCATCCCGAATGGGGTGGCCTTGCAAATCAAGTTCAAGATCGCTTGGGCGATCTTCTTTTCTTTGTCCAGCTTGTCAAGCTTAAGCGCGAAACCGGGCGCTTAGCTTGCTATTCTGGACAAAGTTCAAGCCTACACAATGTGTAGGCTTGAACTCGATTTGCGGAGAGAGAGGGATTACAATGTGATCCCTTAAGAGGTGGCTACAATCTCATCAGTAACCCTGACTCCGTCAGGGTCATTTTGTTTGATTCGTCATCCCACTCAAGTGCAGAGCCACTTGGCGGGATTCCTTATCAAACAAAAAACCCCAAAACAAAGTTTTGGGGTTACTGCCTCGATTGGCGGAGAGAGAGGGATTCGAACCCCCGGACCTGTTACAGTCAACGGTTTTCAAGACCGCCGCATTCGACCGCTCTGCCATCTCTCCCTAAAAAGGTGGGCAAAAATAAAGAAAATAAATTGATAACACAATACATGCTTGCGCCATTTTTGAAATTTATATGAAGTTTGTGTTATTGTTACGCTCTAGCCCGCTAATTCATTGACTAATTCATGAATCTGTTCTCCAGTTTTCGCTTCTCCTGAGCTAATTTTACAACAGTCTTAATGCTCTTGTTTAACTCAAATCCGACCAAAACACATAAGGTATTAAAGTAGATCAGCAACATTAAAACGATGATTGCTCCAATACTTCCATATAGTTTGTTATAACTGTCGAAACTCTCTACATAATGCGAAAATCCATACGTGGCTGCCAATGACAATATCGTAGCAACTATTGCACCCGGCGAAAAAAACCTGAACTTCAGTTTGGCCGAATGACCAAAGTAATACAAGCTGCTCATGATAAAAAACACAAGTGTTATCAAACAAAGAAACTGCAGGGCTTTGATAAAAAACAACATGGCTGTGCGGTTTAAAATCTCGTGTTTGATTATATAACTCGACATCTGGTTACCTCCAATCAACACTGTTAGCAATAAGAGAATTAAAGTGGTAATACCAATGGTCAGCAATATTGACTTGAATCGCTTTTGGAAAAAATTGCGTTTCTTTTTTTCACTTTCATTAAAATTGCTGTCAAACGCCAGCATCATAGAAAACACGCCATTGCTTGCAAAAAACAAAGCTGCAAAGAAACCAACTGATAATAGTCCCGATCTTTGATTGTGTACTATATCTGCAATGGTATCTTTTATCAATTTGTAGGTATCTTTTGGCAAGAAAGCATTCATCCATTTAAAAATAGCCCTTTCGAAATTATACCCCGGGAAATAGGCTATCAACGTAAATAGAAAAATCATGGAAGGGAATATTGCCAAAAAGAAATTCCAGGATAATGACCCTGCATATAAATTGAATCTGGAGTTAAAAATACCTTTAAAAAAGAATTGGAACACATTGTACAAAGACGCTCCTTCGAAACCGGGCGGGAATATACCATCCAGAAAAAGCACTATTTTTCTGACAGGCTTTAATCTCATGAACCTTTGTTCGAATGTTAGCTTCTCCTTTTTATCCATTAATAACGAATAACAAAATTTTCCTTCACTTGTTCCTGCCTGAAAAATACAATTCCCATAGCAAATAAATCAATGCTCACTGTAACTTTTGGATCATCAATTATTTTATTCCATGCCACTTCCATTTCATGACTCCATCTGATATCATCAAAAACAAAGACTGTATTATTATGTGCTTTAGCTTTGCACCATTCAAAATATCTCATGGTTGCATCGTAACTGTGATTGCCGTCAAAGAAAACGTAATCGAGTCGTGGCAACTGTTCCAATACCATTGGAATTGTACGGTCAAACTCCCCTTCAACCAATTGAATATTATTAAAACCAAGTTTTTCAAAATTATGCCTGGCAACTTTCGCACTATCCGGATTGCCTTCCAGCGTAAACAGATATCCATTGGGAATGGCACTGGCCTGATACAAGGTACTCATGCCCAAACTTGTTCCGATTTCTAAGGCTATTTCAGGCTGAAAAGCATCACAAATTCTTTCGAGAAGTTCGGCGTACTTAGCCGATTTAGAAGTACGGGCTGCTACTTTTTTAAGTTTCTCAACTTTTACATCCTTAGCAGCTGCTGCACCCAAAGGTAATAATTTAATCTCTGCATCACTTTTAAGCATTTTAGAACGCACCAACTCAAAATCGTGATAAATGGGTTTATTCTTTCTTACATTTAAAACCTTGCAGACGAAATCGTAAACAAAAGGTGAATGTACAGAATGTTTGTTCCCTGATGTCAGGAAATAAATAAGGTAGTTAAAAGCGTATTGAATGGCATCCAGCATAGAGACTCTAAATTCAGTTATCTACCTGAATTGTTTCTGTATGATCTCAATACTTTAAGCTCTTCCTGCAGTTTACTGATTTGATGAGTTGCTGCTTCAATTTTCTGTTCAATTTGTCTTTTCAATGCATCTGCATTTTTAGACTTAGCAAAAAACTCAATATTGTTATTCAGGGTTGCAACATCTTCACGCAGCATTCTGAGTTTGTCATTCAAAATTCTTTCCTCATGACGCATTTTATCGTCGCCATTAGGAGCAGTGGCCAGCATTTCGTAATGTTCTTTCATTCTCATGCTCTTCGATTCTTCGGCAGACTGCTTAAATTTCTTATACACTGCATCAACTGCTTTCCCATATCTGTTTTGTAAATCTGCCTTCACTTTAATTGGCACAAAACCTATACTCATCCATTCCTGTTGCAGTTTTTTCAATTCGGCAAAAACATGACCTGAATCTTCAGAGTCAATCAATTTACTTACACTTACTATAATTTGCTCTTTAGCTGCCAGATTTTCTTTTTCACTGGAACTTTTCTCTTTATAAAATTCTTCCTTGCGTTTAAAGAATTTATCACAAGCAGCTCTGAATCTCGACCAGATAAGGTCATTTTTACTATCCGGAACAGGGCCAATAGATTTCCATTTCTCCTGCAAAGAAATCAGCATTTTGGCTGTTGAGTCGAACTGAGTGCTTTCAGAAAGTTTCTCAGCTTCTTCGCAAAGTGCTGTTTTCAATTCAAGGTTTTTCTCCTTACCACTGTTTAAATGATCAAAGAAGTGACGTTTATTGTGATTGAAAATGTTTTGAGCTTCTCTGAATCTTTTCCAAATCTGATCGTTAACACTTTCAGGCACTGGACCGATGGTTTTCCATTCATTAAAAATGGCGGTAATTTCTTCCGTTTTTTCCTTCCAAACTTTAGGTGAACTTAAAGGCAACTGATTGATATGCTCCACTTTTTCGCAAAGCACTTTCTTTAATTCGAGATTTTCATTGCGCTTGGCTTTAATCTGCTCCAGTTGACCGCGTTTCTCAGACAACACTTTATCAGAAGCTTCTTTAAAACGTTTCCAGATATCCTCTGCAACATCCTTTCCCGGAACAGGACCGGCATTTTTAAATTCCTCATGGTATTTATTTAAGAGGATATGTGCTTTTTTTATAGACTTCTCTTCATGTAATAACGTCACTTTTTTAATCAGCTCAATTTTAGTTTCCAGATTTTTTTGTCTGTCTTTTTCTTTGAGTTCATTATTGATAGCGTGGTTATCATAGAATTTATCCAGATAAAATCTATAGCTTTCCCAAAGCTCCTGCATGTGCTCACGAGGCACGGTTCTGATTTGCTTCCATTGTCTCTGAAGATCGAGTACTTCTTTGAAAATCGTTTCAGTTTCATCCATTGAAGAAAGCTCCTTGAGTTTTTCAATGATTTTGCGTTTAGCCTGAAGATTTTTCTGTTTTTCTTCTTCTGCCAGTCGTTTTTCTTCAGCACGTTTTTCCAGGAAACTGGTGTAAACTTTATAAAACTTCTCTTTTAATTCGTCGTAAGGAGGTTTAAATTCTCTGACATCATGACCTGCATCTGCCCATTCTTTTACCTGAACAATTCGTTCAGCTTTAATGGCGTCATCAAAGAGAATGCGTATTTTCTTAAAAATATCATGAGCTTCTTTGATGTTAGGATGATAGACCAGTTGTTCTGCTTTAGCCAAAAATTCAGCTTTTCCAAAGCCCGAGTAATCTGTTTGATCGCGCTTGTCATCTTCCGCCTCGGCAAATTCATCGTGGTCTTCAGAATCGCCTTTTTTTTCCAGATGGCTAATTGCATTTTCAAGTGCCTCATCGTGGGCATCCACATGCGTTTCGTTCAAATGCTTGTTAGTTTCGCTCATTAATTAATAGAATAAAATTCAGAGTATATAATTGATTAGAAAGTCGTCGTTTACTTTTCCTTAGATTGAATTATGCCATATTCGATATGTAAGATTGATACTGCGTCATGTCGCAATTTATGGGACGTCTTCCCTAATGGTACAAAGATAAGTTGAAAGAATTTAAATTGTCAAGTCTAATTTGTAAATCATTTGTTATTTCTGAGAATATAATTCGCAAATGACAATTTGTTGACATGACTGCTGTGTTTATTATTGGTTAAAATGATGAAACAGCTGCGTTGATCGAACTTGTTCCAAAATGAAGTCCAAAAGCCTCTCCACCAGCCATTGTGATAAGTCCATTGACCATTTGGTGTATTCATCAGCCTGAAACCCAATCCATAACTTCCACCATACACATTGTAATCATAAGATGGACGCTCCATTTCTGCTAATGATTTTTTGTTGACCAATCGTCCTTCTGAGAGGGCCAAATGAAACATCCATAAATCCTCTGCAGAACTGTACAGACTTTTATCACCCAAAACCCCATCCAGATAATAGGTACCTGTGTATTCATATCGGTCATACCGACCAGTCAATACCCTCGATTTTATTCGGGCAGGCTTATATCCTTTATAAAAGGAATTCCTCATGCCGGCGGGTTTAAAAATATGCTCTTCAACAAATTTTGTAAACTTCATACCACTTACTTTCTCAATCAAGACAGCGAGAAATGCATAATTGGTATTGCAATAACTAAAACTGACATCAGGGTCGAGATAAGGTGTCGGTTTATGTTTTATCATAAAATCATAAAATGCTCCATTATCCATGTGTTTAGAAGTATCTTTCCAGAAGGTATCCGTATAATAAATATAATTGGCTAATCCACTTCTGTGATTGAGCAATTGTCTGACGGTGACTTTTGGATACGGAAAATCGTTCAGGTATTGAATCACCGGAACATCTAATCCAATCCTGCCTTTTTCTTTTAGTATCATAATAGCAGTTGCAGTCACTGTTTTAGACACCGAAGCCAACTGAAAAATATCATCCATACACATGCTGTCCTTTCGACCCAAATCCCTGTATCCAAAGGCCCTTTTATATAATTTTCCCTTTTTGTAAACCAGAACTGTTCCGGAAAATCCAGGTTCAAAAAAAGATTCCAAACTATCAATGAAGCGTTTATCAAAAGATTTAAATTTTCGCTTTTCAACATAAAAACTATCCTTATCCTGATTTTTGATAAGCTGTTTTTTCTTTACGCCATTGTTACATGCGCTTACAATGAAAAATAAAATAAATATGCAGTAAATACTGTGCTTGATAACCCCCATCTTGAAGTCGTGAAAATAATACCTATACAGATGAAAAAAAAGATGAAAGACTTTTGTATTGAGTCAAATTATCAAAAAATTTAAAGCCCTTTTAAATGACTCTAATACAGTTGAAGCGATGGTTAATATTAATTACAAAAAGAATGTATGGCAACACTGCAAAAATCAGAGCATTCATAACAATTTTAACTTTTCCGCTAAGAGTCCTAAGCAAAAAAAATGTCCGCCAATAAAAGACGGACATTCATTATGAAAAATTATTTATGCTAAACTATAATTATCTAACTGTAAAGAAGTACTCTTTGTTATTAATTGTCACTTTGGCACTTAAATCACAAGCCTGATTGTTGAAAGGGTCGTAATCAATTTTCAAAGTTTTACCTGAACTTGTATTAGTTAATGTGATTTTACCTTTTACGAATGTTCTTGCACAACCCATTTCTACTTTTTTAAGCAAAGGTTCATCAATATTAACAGTAAAGTTTTCGTTATTGCGATTGATACCACTTGCACTTCCGGTTACCTGAAACTGGTCGCCCAATATACCAGGACCGTTATCCAGCAACTTGGTAATCGTACGGGTACTCTGCCAGCTAACAGTACCTTTGTCGTTAATAGCTCTGGCATTGCTTACATCAATTTTGATTGAAGTTTCAGACATACGGGTTAAAACGATAGAACCTGTTAATTTGGTCATATTAACACCGTCTGAACCTCCAAAGAAATTATCATTTTCATCAGCGGTAATAGTTACTTGAGCACTATCCATGAAGTAACGTTTGGTAATACTTAAATGAATTTTACCTGCTCTGAAACGACCATCCTGACAAAGAGTACCTTTAGGCACAGATGTTTTTAAAGGACCAAAATCGATGGTGCATTCAACACCGTCACCATCCATAAAAGAACTATCCTGGAATGTGACAACAGCACCACTCGGCAGAATGGTATTACCTGCTCTGGTACGGGCATCGTTACTGGAGAAGTCATCAGCAACATCAAACAGAGATGTAAATTCGTTTTCAGCAGTCGCATTGTCTTCGGCAGATACAATGGTTTCGGCTGTTTCGTTTTTGTCTTTGCGGCAGCTGGTCAGAGAAACTGATGCTACGGCTAAAAACATAAAGGCAACTGAAAGATTCAACTTTTTCATTTTGTAATTTGATTTGTTATGTGTGTGTATAGACTAAGCAATTGTATTAAGGTTGCATAGCCTTCGAAATATTTTCAAGAATTATGCCACAAATGTCCTGAATATGCCGTTCTTCGATGATTAAAGGTGGGGCTAAACGTATCTTGTTTGGAGCATAAAGAAACCAATCGATGAGCAAACCGGATGATACACAAGCATCTATAACTTTTCTGCAAAAAACTTCATCCTCAAAATGAATCGCTAACATTAAACCTTTACCACTAATGAATTTTATTTTTTCATGTTTTAACAAGGACCTGAACAAGGTTTCCTTCCCCTCTATGTTGGATAAAAGATGGTCATCTATGATGCAATTTAAAGCAGCAAGACTGGCAGCACAAGATACAGGATGTCCCCCAAAAGTGGTGATATGTCCCAATACAGGATTGTCCTTCAATACTGACATAATTGAATCAGAAGCTATAAATGCACCTAAAGGCATCCCTCCACCGAATCCTTTTGCCAAGACCAGAACATCCGGCAACACATCATAATGTTCGAAGGCAAACAATTTACCGGTACGACCATATCCCGACTGAATTTCATCAAAAATTAACAAGGATCCGGTTTCATTGCACTTGTTTCTAAGCGCTCTTAAAAATTCGAGGGTGCAGGGTTCATATCCTTTTTCACCCATAACCGGTTCAACAAATACAGCTGCAACAGTTTGGTCGATACAGTCAATTTGCTCTAAATTATTTTGATCTATAAATGAAATACCGGGTAATAAAGGCGTAAAAGCCTGACTGAAATAAGCATCGCTCATTAAACTCAAAGCACCTTGAGTACTGCCGTGATAAGCATTTTTTAAAGCAACGAATCTTTGTCTTTTTGTATAACGTTTGGCCAGTTTCATGGCACCTTCAATAGCTTCACTTCCACTATTGACAAAGTATACATTATTAAGAGTAGGAGGCAGAAGTTGAGAGAGTCTTTCAGCCAACAGGGCTTGAGGTGATTGTATCAATTCGCCATACACCATTAAATGAGTATGTTTGTCGAGTTGATGCTTAATTGCTTCATTTATTTTAGCATTGGCATGACCAAGGTTACTGACTGAAATACCGCTGATGCAATCTATATATTGCTTGTCATTTGCATACATATAAACACCACTGGCATGAGTAATTTCAATAGCCAAAGGAGCATCAGAAGTTTGAGCAACATGATTAAAAAAGGCAGAGCGGTTAGTGCTTAAATGCATGATACAAAGCTAAAAAAAAACCTCCTGCTAAAAGCAAGAGGTTTCTTAAAAGTTAATAGTAATCTAAATAAGATTATTTTACTTTGCTAGACAGGTCAGCACCTGCTTTGAATTTCACAACTTTCTTAGCTGCGATTTTGATTTCTTTACCAGTACGTGGGTTACGACCGGTTCTAGCGGCTCTCTTAGTTACTGAGAAAGTACCGAAACCTACTAGGATCAATTTGTCACCTTTTTTCAAAGCGCCAGTTGTAGCGGAGATAAAGGAGTTCAAAGCAGCTTGAGCTTGAGCTTTGGTTACTTTGGCATCATTTGCCATTTTGCTGATTAGATCTGATTTGTTCATAATTAAAAATAATTAAGTTAATGTTTTTTTTGTGAATTATTGAGGTCAAAAGTAAAGCAAGGATTAGTAAAATCAAGGGGTGCGATAAGTTTTTTCATGAAAAATATTAACATAGAATTCACAACTATGTTCGAAAGCTCCTGGAAAATTTCATAACTTTCTGAATTACAGCGCTTAACGAAATACCGCCTCCAGAGTTTTGTTCGATGGAAACATCAGCTTTTACATATACTTTGCGTCTTTTTTCATACAAATCTTTAAGTTTTTGGTACAATTCAGCATCATTTAAACCCAAAAACATCGGTCTTCTCGTGATGTTATTCGCTATTCGGGTTGTAATTATGCGCAAATCGGTATTTAACCAAACAACAATTCCTCTCGATTTCATCCATTCCATATTATTATAGTGGAGTGGAGTACCACCTCCGCAGGCTATTACACAATTATTATAGTTGATTGTACTGAGCAAGACATCGTGCTCGGTTTCCCTGAAATATTTTTCTCCCTTATCCTGAACCAGTTTTCGTATGGTGCATCCTTCCCTCTTCTCAATCATTTCATCCAAATCAAAAAACTGCATTTTCATACTTTGGGCCAAAGTTCTCCCAAAATGAGTTTTCCCGGTACCAGGCATACCTATTATATATAGTTTCAGTTTCATGATAGCCTTACACGCGGATCTAATCGAACATATAAGAGGTCTACAATTAAATTAACGATAATAAAAATCAACGCAACCAAAAGAACCGAACCCATTACTACCGGTAAGTCACTTTGCTGCAGTGCATCGATGGTCACTTTCCCTAAACCCTTCCAACTGAATATATATTCAATAAAAAATGCACCAGTCAACAAACTTGCAAACCAACCACTTGCTGCAGTAACGACAGGATTTAAAGCATTTCGCAAAGCATGTTTATAAATGATCTTAAATTCACTTAAACCTTTAGCTCTTGCTGTTCTGATATAATCCTGCTTCATCACATCGATCAGACTGCTTCTTGTCAACTGCATAATAATGGCAAACGGTCTGATACCCAAAGCAATGGAAGGTAAAATAATATGTTTAATATCTATATAGTGTTCGCCATTGGAAGGATTGATGCTGTATAAACTGCCTGTCATAGATAACCCTGTAAATGATTTCAGCAGATAACCGAATATCCATGCAAACAAAACCGCCAGAAAAAAAGAGGGCAATGAAACACCTATGGTTGCAAAAGCCAGATTGAATCTATCCAAAATACTTCCGGGTTTCAAAGCAGATAGTATGCCTGTTCCAATTCCCAGCACCAAGGCTATCAACATAGCGAATGTGGCAAGGACCAGCGACCCAACAAATGCTTCGGATAATATATCGGAAACGGGCTTTTTACTTAAATAACTTTTTCGCAGATACGGCAATTTAAAATAAAGAGACACATCATCCATTATAGAAAATGTCAAGCCTTTATAGTTGGGATTGTCTTTGCAAATGACAATTGGCGATAAATCCCTTAAGTAAAGTAAGAGTTGTTCCGGTTTAGATTTATCCAGTCCCATCTCAGTTTTCATAGCCTGAAGAGTTGAAGCATCCGAACGTTGACCGGCTGCAATTTCTTCGGCTGAAGGAAAAAGTATGAAAAGGGCGAAAATGAGTAATACTACGCCTGATAAAACCAAAAAGGCTGAGACAAGTTTACTCAGTAGGAATTTCATTTCCTTTTTTTGGAGACTTTTACAATTTTTTCGGCACTAGGTACGCTTCGGCAGCTCCATTTCTCGAGAACAAAACCATCGTGCCAGAGCATTATACCCGGATTACTTCTGATAACGGTTTTCAGCAATGTTTCATCAGCATTTCTGAATCGGAAAGGCAATTGCTTATCACTACAGAATTTATCGGCCAGTTCTAAAGAAGATGAAGTTACAGCATGAACCTGAATTCCGGTATTTGCCAAGCCCTGAGCCAACTGTCTGACTTTTTCCCAGGCAGCATCATTGGCATCTTCAAGGTGAGCACTGACAATTAACAAATGGAATCCCTTGCTGTAAAGCAGAGTATCTTTCAAATCTATATCCAGTTCATCTCTTTTATCGAATGAGAAACCGTGAATTGGAGATTTCCATCCTTCAGCCACCAGTTTGTCAACTCTATTGACGAATGTCCAGGAATTATCAGGTGGCATTTTAGGGAAAACAAAAGAATCTATTTTATCCCCCTTTTTGTAAACCAGTACATTGACAAAAGAATCGACTTCTCTTACACCCTTAGGAGCAGTCATGGCAGCTCTTATATTGGCACCTTCCTTAAATGGCAGGAAATCCCATGCCGGCAAAAACATATTGCTGTAAATTGCAAAAACTGTAGATGCCAAAGTAACCACTATCATTGCATTAATACTGAACAATGGCGAGAACAAAGGAATGATTTTGCTTCTTCTAAAGAATATAATGAGGATAAAAAAGAGCAATACAACATCTTTAAAGAAGGAGGTCCATGGTTTGAGTTTAATAAAATCACCAAAACATCCGCAATCTGTTACTTTATTGTAATAAGCGCTGTACCAGGTCAGGAATGTAAAAAAGACAATCATTAACAAGATCAGCCAACTCATCAATTTTGGTTGCCATCCAATTAGAATAGCGAATCCTAAAATGACCTCCAGAATACACATGATGATGGACAAGGATAAAGAATAATCCTTCATACCTGTAAAAAATCCGACCAGAAAATTCTCCTTTTTAATAAATTGATTGACCGGAATATTCTCTGCAATTTCATATTTACTATTTTGATTGATAAATAAAGTTGTATCAACCAGTTTTTGATTATTTGAACCAGCTACACGTGCTTGAAAAATAATTCTATCGAGGACAGTTGAATCCGAAAATGGAATAAAATAAGAGAAAATCTCCTCATTGTTCTTTAATACATACAGCATACTGCCATATAAAGAATCAGCTTCGTCCTCGAAGTACATTTTACCGGGTGTTGCCTGATTAAATTCAAGTTTAAAAGCAGTATCATTAGGACTCAGATTAAAGCTTACAAAATCATTTATATCGAGGTCGATACCTTTCACCATAACATGAATGGTATCCTGAACTTGTTTCTGACTGGCGGCGAATACGTCAAAATATTCATTAAATTTTATTCCGGTTCCTTTAGGGTCATTGCTTTTAATCAATCCCGAAAAAATAAAAAGGCATCCAACCAGTACTCTGGAAACGGATGTCAATATTTTAGCTATATTCATGGTTTATGCGTTGTTATTTATAGTAATAAGTGCGAAGATAGAGTAATTCATCATATCTCTGTAATTAGCGTCAATACCTTCACTGACAATAGTTATGCCGGCATTGTCTTCAATTTGCTTTGTACGGTTGAGCTTCATTAAAATCAAATCAGTAAAGCTGCTCACCCTCATTTCTCTCCAGGCCTCTCCATAGTCATGGTTCTTTTTGAGCATCAGTTCTCTGGTAGCTTCCAGTTCATGATCATAGAAAGCCATTATTTCAGATGCACTGAATTCTTTGTTTGTATCCCAGTTTTTCAACTGAATAAGACCGATGATACAATAATTATAAATGCCAATAAATTCGTCTTCGATGCTCTCCCCTACTTTGGTTTCACCTTTTTCTTCAATACTTCTGATGCGGAGGGCTTTAATCAGAATCTGATCAGTGATGCTCTTTGGACGCAATATACGCCAGGCTGTGCCGTAATCTCGGTTTTTATTTTCAAACAATTGCCTGCATTTGGCAATTTCAGTATTATATTGTTGTAAGGTATTGTTCACTATTTGTCTGTTGCGGATTACCTTTGCAAATATATCCAATGTTGTCAGAATTCAAACCCTACCAAATAAAATTGAGACAGGGCATAAAAACCTTCCAAAGACCAATGGTGATGGGCATCCTCAACACCACCAATGATTCGTTCTTTGATGGAGGCAAATATCATACCATCGATTTGGCTTTAAGGCAATGTGAAAAAATGTTGCTGGAAGGTGCAGAAATAATTGACTTAGGCGGACAAAGCACCCGTCCCGGAGCTGATATCATTGATTTGGAAACTGAATTAAACAGGACTGTTCCGGTAATTAAAGCCATTTCTGAACGCTGGCCGGAGTGTATCATTAGTATTGACACGTACAGAGCAGAGGTAGCCCGAAGATGCGTTGACAATGGTGCACAGATTGTGAATGATGTAAGTGCAGGAGACGATGATAAGGATATGCTGCCATTCATTGCTAAATCAGGTGTATCCTATATTGCCATGCATAAAAAAGGTCGGCCAAAAACCATGCAGGACAACCCTGAATACAGCGATGTAGTTGGTGAAGTTAAATCATATTTTCAAAATAAAATCAGTGAAATTGAAAGCTTAGGGCATAGAGATATCATAGTGGATCCGGGCTTTGGATTTGGCAAAACACTGAAGAACAATTACGAAATCATGAACAGGCTGGAGGAATTTAAAGAGTTTGGAAAACCAATTCTAGTAGGCATCTCCCGAAAATCCATGGTATGGAAATTATTGGAAACCGAACCAAAGCATGCTTTAAACGGCACCAGCGCACTGAATACGATTGCTTTGTTGAAAGGCGCACATATATTGAGAGTTCACGATGTAAGGCAAGCAAAGGAATGCATTAAGATTGTTGAGGCATTGAACCATTAACGCTTAAGACCAAATTGCCATCCTAACATAATAATTGGCGAAAAAGTATTATAACCACCATCAGGTTTCGGAAAATACATATAATCCTTTAAATAGGCAGCACCTACGCCCCAATATAAAACACCGAGAAAGCCCATATCATTTCGGTTATAAAAACGACCATTTACAACACCTACACCAGCCCCTAAAGTCGTGTTATTAAATCTCTCTTGTGTATTCGTGTTTCTGAAAACAAAATGGTCAACATAGCCTGTAACAAATGGTGCCCAAAAATTCCGGTTTCGAACAACTATTCTATATTGAATGTCTATAGCGAGGTTCAAACGTTTCTCGACTTTAATTTCGGAGAAATCTATAATGTTAAAAAGTCCGGTAAAGAAATCATTGCCATATTTTCCTAATGTTGAAGCAGCACCAATCTGCCAATATGCCAGACGATCGCCATGACTTTTAGAACCATATTGAAAATTGACTGTTCTGGAAAGATAACGCAGAGGCTCGGTTGTGAAATAATAACTGGACTCCATTTGTTGTGCCGAAAGCGACATCCAGGCATTGGACAAAAGCAAAATAATAAGGGCAAATTTTAGTTTCATTTGACAAATATAGATTTATCTCATTTACAATCTAAATAATTGAAAAAATTTTATGCAGGATTAAACGGCACGAGTACAATAAATGAATGTAATCCCCAATTTCCGCTCAAGCAACTAAAAGATTAAAAAGCGATTATCATCGACACTGTAGAATATAATATATAGGATTCCATATATTTGCCACACAGCATGTATAAACAATTGGTTGACTATTTTCTGGGACTCAGTCCGGTAATGCAAGCCTTATTGGCCACGACATTCACGTGGTTGCTGACGGCAGCCGGGGCTTCATTGGTTTTGTTTTTCAAAAACATGGGGCGCAGATGGCTGGATTTTCTTTTGGGATTTACGGGAGGTGTAATGGTAGCGGCCAGTTTTTGGAGTTTGTTGACACCTGCAATTGAAATGTCAGAAGAATCTTATGGAAAAGCATTGGCCTGGATACCAGCAGCGGTAGGCTTCATAATGGGAGCAGGCTTTATTTATCTGATAGACAAAATTATTCCTCATTTACATTTGAATGCAAACATGTCAGAGAGTGAAGGTTTAAAAACCACCTGGGACAGGACTATATTGTTGGTATTGGCAATAACCTTACACAACATACCTGAAGGACTGGCAATAGGAGTGTCATTTGGAGCAGTAGCGATGGGAGATCCACATTTCACGATAGCTTCGGCAGTTGCACTGACTATTGGAATAGGCATTCAGAATTTTCCGGAAGGTTTGGCGGTTTCGATGCCATTGAGACGACAAGGCGTGAGTCCATTTAAGAGTTTTTGGTGGGGGCAATTAAGTGCAATTGTCGAACCAGTAGCGGGAGTAATAGGTGCAGTAGCGGTGATGTATGCGCAGCCCATATTGCCTTATGCCTTATCGTTTGCGGCCGGAGCGATGTTGTATGTGGTTGTGGAAGAGGTGATACCGGAAACACAGAGAGACAAGTATGCAGATTTTGCGACAATGGGATTTGTGGTAGGTTTTATCACGATGATGGCATTGGATGTAGGATTGGGGTAGTTTGGGTTGAGGGGGGTGTGTTAAATGAATGGCAGAGATGGCTTAAACATAGGGGGATGAATTAATAACAAAACTGGATTGAACTTCTTTACAAAAAACAATAGTTAAACTAAATCAACCGCTACACTAAATCAACCTTCCAGGTTGAATAGTGTGAAAAAGTACTATTTCATTGTCTAAAATTGCAGTTTCAATAAAGTAGATTTTTTTAATCGATTTTCCGTATTTAATAATACGCAATCTACTATTCAACCTTCCAGGTTGAATAGTATAAAAAAGTACTATTTCTTTGTCTAAAATTGCAGTTTCAATAAAGTAGATTTTTTGAGCGAATATCCTAATTCAACCTGGCAGGTTGAATAATAAAAAAATCGACCATTTCATTACCCAAAAACAACCATTCACAAAAAACTTTACAAATTGTTATCTAGTTATATTTTTTAGTTATAATTTCGAGTCTGTGAAATTGATATAGTGCTATGGAATTTAATTCGATCTACCATGTTTTTAATCATGCAAATGCTAAAGACAACCTATTTGACGACGACTCCAGTTATGAAAGATTTTTAAAGTATTGTAGAGTACATATTTTACCAGTTGCAGAGATACTCTCCTATTGTTTAATGCCAAACCACTTCCATTTGTTGATTAGAACTCGAAGTGAAAGCGAAATCCTCGATCATATTGACAATCTTAACATTAAAAACGCTCAAAGAAAAAGAGGTCATCCAAATGTAAGACTCAAACCACTTGTAAAAAGAGATGCTGAGAAATTCATAATTAAAAGTTTCTCAAATTGTTTCAACGCTTATGCCAAATATTTCAATATTAAAAATGATAGAAAGGGCTCCTTATTTTTAAAAAATTTTAAAAGAAAAAAAGTAGAGGATGAATTGTATTTGAAAGAATTATATTTCTATATTCATCTCAATCCTATCAAACATAAATATAGAAGAAAACCTGAAAATTGGCGATATAGTTCGCTTAATAATATAATCAATAAATCTAGTGATTTTCTGAGCTTTCAATACCTCTTTCAAGTTTTTAAAGATATTGAAGATTTCAGAACAAGTTTATTTAATCGGCAAACAGGTAAATATCCAGAGATAGATATCGATGATTTACCCAGTAATTTCAAATCTTTTAGTGTAAGATTCTAATTGTATTTGAACTAAAGAAATTATCTCTCTATTTTTCAGCTTCACTTCATTTTCATTTGATTTTGAAAAAAGTCAATATGGATAAAATTACCCTTAAATTTATTAAACCGAAGCTAAGTTCAAACTTGATTGTATTTCGTAGTACATTCAACCTTGAAGTTTGAATAAAAAATAAAAAAACACAAATCTTAAACCTTAGATAAAGTTGCAACTTCAAAATTAATTAAGTGATTCTTTGAAAGGTCAATTTTCAAATATGAAACAGCACTTTTTTTTATTATTCAACCTGGCAGGTTGAAGACATACACTAATTCAATGTATCGTTAAAAACAATTCCATACTCCCTTAATTCTTTTAATACAGGTTCATATATTTCTTTAGAAACCGGTGTTAAAACCCCTTTAGATTGTATTTTATTTTCAATAATCAATTTACAACCTATAGCTAACGGCAATCCAACTGTTTTAGCCATGGCAGTGCGAATATTAGTTTCACCCTTCAATACCAAATTAGACCTCAAAGTTGAAGCTTTCCCGTTATATTCAAATTCAAATATGTGTTGCATAACTACCAAATCTTTATCTTCAGGGTAAAGGAACCACTTTGATTTTAATAATTCTTCTAAAATTTGCGCAGAAGTACCCTTACTTAAAGGCAATTTTTCATCCGCAAAAAAACCAAGCCATTCAAAGTTTTTAAAAATTGTTGAATCATTATTAACATATTTTTCAAAATCACTTTTAAGTTCAGAATCTCCGGGTAAATACATCCGCAACCAATCAGATATACTGCATTCCTTGTCAAGTTCTAAAACCAGATTATCATCGGTCATTCCCAATGCCACAAACACATGCCAGGACTTACAAAATCCTGATTTGCGAAATGTTCCTCTGAGCATAGTATTTAAATTTTTAAGTTGATATATATCAAGATATTTTAGGGAATCTCTATTGGGATATGCATCCAGGACGCCATAACCATCAACATGAATAGTTTCAGCATTTGAAAATATGTTTAAATATGAACTTATTTTAATTTTCCCATTTTCAAGATACAATGCTGGTGCACCTTGAGCCGCCAATACAACATTACGGGGATTCCATGAAAATTTATATTTCCAGGGATTATCACCATCATCTTCATCAGCAACCAAACCACCTGTAAAGCTCTTAAAACCAGTTATCTTACCACCATTGCTTCTGATTTCATCCAATATTTTCATTGCACTCATATGATCAATTCCAGGATCTAGTCCCATTTCATTTAAAAAAATTAATCCTTTGTTTTTAATGAGTTCAGAATTTTGAATCATCATATCTGAAACATAAGAAGCTGTGGCAAAATGAACTGAATGTTGAATGCAAAGTTCAGCAATTACCGGATGCATAAATGCAGGCAACATTGAGACAACTATATTGGATTTTAGGACTACTTGTTCTAATAACTCATTGTCAGAAACATCCATTACTTCGAAAATGCTTTTATCAAGATTAGGTAATGCTTGTTGAGCAAATTGTAAGTCCCTGTCGTATACTTTTAAGTTTAACTGATTTGAACTGCAGTAATTGAAAAGATATTCAATTAAAAATGTGGCAGATCTTCCTGAACCTATAATAGAAATTTGAGACATTGCGCAAATTTAAGTATTAAATGTATATGGTTGAATTTATAGTTAAGATGCAACTGACTCGACGAAATCGACTGTACAGTTTTAAAAGTTTTAAAAGGATAAAAAAGCAGGTATATAATGTCCTTTTTGTGAATTGTTGTTTTTAGGGGTTGAAATAGTGCTTTTTTACACTATTCAACCTGGAAGGTTGATTTAAAGGTTGATTTAATAATTTAGAAATGTCTTCACTCCAAACTAATACGCTGATTTACAAGACACCTTTTGTGAATGGTCGTTTTTTGGGGTTGAAATAGTGCTTTTTTGCACTATTCAACCTGGAAGGTTGATTTAAAAATCAGTTCAATAAAATTCCTTAATATTGCATCTCATGCAGTCTAAAGAAAAAATCGCAATTATTGGAGGTGGACTTAGCGGATCTCTGCTCGCAATTTGTCTCGCTAAAAGAGGATTCAAAGTGCAACTTTTTGAAAGACGTGGCGATATCAGAAAAGGTCAGGCTGAAGCCGGTAGATCTATCAATCTGGCTCTTTCAACCCGCGGAATTGAAGCTCTTAAAAAAGTTGATCTGGCCGAAAAAGTTCTGAGTGACGCTATACCAATGAATGGGCGTATGATGCACAGTGTTAAAGGTGAACTTACCTACCAGGCATACGGAAAGTCAGGTCAGTTTATTAATTCCGTTTCTCGTTCAGGACTCAATATTAAGCTGCTCGAACTGGCCGACGAATTTGAAAATGTTGAATTGTTCTTTAATCACCGCTGTATTGATATCGACCTCAACATCAACACTGCTACACTAGAAACTAAAGATGGACAAAAAATCAATATCGCTGCTGATATCATTTTCGGCTCTGACGGCGCTTTCTCTGCTGTAAGAAGCGAAATGCAAAAAACCAATCGATTTAATTACTCTCAGGTATACGAAAATTACGGATACAAAGAACTTGAAATTCCACCGGGACCAAACGGTTCTTTCCTGATAGACAAAAATGCTCTACATATTTGGCCAAGAGGCGAATTTATGATGATCGCATTACCTAATCCGAATGGTAGTTTTACCTGCACACTTTTCCTTGCTTATGAAGGCAAACACAGCTTCGAAAATCTTAAAACTAAAGTCGATGTGACCGCTTTCTTCGAAACTCATTTCCCGGATGCAATGGCTTTGATGCCCGGATACCTCGAAGATTTCTTCAATAACCCTACTGGTAATCTGGTTACAATTAGAAGCAATCCATGGGTTTATAACAACTTCGCCCTCATAGGTGATGCGGCTCATGCTATTATCCCTTTCTATGGTCAGGGTATGAACTGCAGCTTTGAAGATGTGAGTGAAATTGATGAAATAATTGAAACCTATTATCCCGACTGGAATAAAATCTTCACTAAATACCAGGAAGCGAGAATCGTCAACGCTAATGCCATTGCAGATTTAGCTTGCAAAAATTTTGTTGAAATGCGCGACCTTGTCGGTAAATCATCATTTATCCATTTCAAAAAAATTGAACAAGAATTGACCGAAAAATATCCGAATATCTATAAAAGTCAATATTCTCTTGTGAGCTTTTCAACTGCACCTTACAGTGAAGCCCTTGCTCAAGGTTTTAAAAATGAAGCTCTCATTGGTTATATAACCGAACACAAACTTGAAGATAAACTGGATGATCCTACTGTCATGATGCCATTATTTCGCGACTTTCTCGGTTATGATGCCGAATAACTCTTCCAATAACTGCCAATAACCCGGAAATGATTTCCGGACTGTATCTGGTTCATCAACAAGGATTGGAACTTGATAGGCCATCAATGTCATTGCCATAGTAATTCTATGGTCATTATATGATCTGATTATTTTTTCAATATCCGAATTTAATGTCTGTTCTGATGCAGGCAATTCTATAAAATCCTCACCTATTTTAAGTACAAACCCAAAATTTTCGAGATTTGTTTTCATAGCCTCTACCCTATCACTTTCCTTTAATTTCAAACTTTCAATACCTGTAAATCTTGCAGTGATACCGCAGGCTGCACATACTGCCAGAACAGGAGGAAACAAATCCGGACAATGTTTGAAATCCATCTTAAAATCATGAATAATTGTCGGCACTTTCTTTAATCTTATACCATTCTCTTCTTTAGTCGAATGGATTCCAAATGATTCAAAAATCTGAGCAACAATCTTATCTCCCTGCACAGAATCTAAACTGATGTTATTGATTAATACATCAGCTTCTTCAGCTTGACTTAGCAAAGCATAAACAAAAGAAGCTGAACTCCAATCACCTTCCAAAGGCATGTTGACAGGTTTATATAGACCATTAGGAACATTAAAACCTACAGAAGTTTTATGCACATTAATACCACTTTTCTGCATTAAATGAATGGTCATTTCAATGTAGGGTTCAGAGGTAATTTCACCTGTTAAACAAATGTTTAATCCATTTCTGAATTTTGGAGCAATCAGCAGTAAAGCACTTACAAATTGCGAACTTAATTCTGCATTAATTTCAACAGAATCTTTTGCCAAATCGACTGTTTGTGTAATTCTAAGCGGAAGCTGATAAGGCACCGACTCAAATTCGAAATTAGCCCCAAGTTGCTCCAAAGCTATAAGCAAATCCTTAATTGGTCTTTCCATTAACCTACCAGAACCCTTAATCCATTTAGCCCCATTACCTTCTAATGCTGCAAATGCCAGGTAAAACCTAAGAGGTGTGCCTGCGTCTTCAAAGTTAATTACAGATTCTTTGCCACTTAATGCTCTGTAAAGCAGCACAACATCATTAGATAAATTTTCATTTAATTCAGGCAAAGCTTGTCCCGCAATAGCCTGAATTACCAAACTTCGGTTGGCTAAACTTTTGGATACAGGCAAAGTAATTTTTCCTGAAATACTTTTTCTAACAAACTTTGGTATACGAAGCATTACGACGCAATATTAATCAACATAAAGGATATTAACGGACAAGGGCAGAATAAACTTTCAAATAAAAAAAGCATCATATTTTGACAAAACCTTTAATTTCGCAACAAAGGATGAGAAAGATAGGTATAATTGGAAATGGTAGTTGGGCAACTGCTCTGATTAAAATTCTAAGCGACAATGCCTCTGCAAAAAGCATTGAATGGTGGTGGAGAAATACCGACGATATTGCTTTTATCAGAGAATATGGTCACAATCCAAGGTATTTAACAGATGTCAATCACAATTTACAAAAGGTATCATTAAGTCATGAACTTGAGGCGACCATAAAAGGTAACGATATTATTCTGATTGCTGTACCTTCAGCTTTTGTGGCCAGTGTTCTCGAAAATTTGCCTAAAAATATTTTTGAAGGTAAGCTTATTATTTCGGCAGTTAAAGGCGTAAACCCTGAAACTCATCAGATAATTAGTCATTATTTTGAAGGCAGCTGGAATGTTCCAAGCGATTCTATTTGCGCTATCAGCGGCCCTTGTCATGCGGAAGAAGTTGCAATGGAAAAACTCAGCTACCTGACGATTGCCTCCACCAGCGTTAATTTAGCAAATGAAATTGCAGATATTTTATCTTGTCATTATATCTATTGTAAAACAACCGAGGATATTTATGGAATTGAGTATGCCGCTGTTTTGAAAAACGTTTACGCTATAGCATGTGGTATTTGTCATGGCTTAGGTTATGGAGATAATTTTCAATCTGTTCTTGTATCCGCATCTTCACGTGAAACGGAACGGTTTCTCGAAGCAGGGCATCAAATCCACAGAGATGTAAAAGAGAATGCTTATCTGGGAGATTTATTGGTTACCGCTTATTCTCAATTTAGCAGAAATCGAACATTTGGTAATATGCTGGGTAAGGGATATACGGTCAAAAGTGCTCAAATGGAAATGAATATGATTGCAGAAGGCTTTTATGCTACTAAAACCATGAAGGAAATCAATGAAAATGTTCAAGCTGAAATGCCAATTTTAGATGCAGTTTATGATATCATTTACAAAAGTGCCAATGCCCGAAAAGTAATGAAAGAACTGAGTGCCAAAATCATATAATCCATGATTGACAATCACGACATATCGGATATTTTAACCCAATACGCTAAGCTTTACGAGTTGCATGATGGCAATCCCTTTAAAGTAAAATCGCTTGCTGGTGCAGCCTATAATATTAAGAAAATTGGAGAACCTCTTTCGGAACTTAGTGAGGAAGACCTTTTAAAAGTGCCTCAGATAGGCAAAAGTCTGGCTCCTAAAGTTTACGAAATTATTAAGACCGGCACATTTAAGGAACTTGAAGATTTAATAAAGGAAACTCCTGCAGGGGTGATTGATATTTTAAGAGTTAAAGGACTTGGACCCAAAAAGGTAGAAGTGCTTTGGAAACAGGTCGGCATCACTTCCATTCCTGAATTACTGGACGCCTGCAGAGAAAACCGATTAGTAGAGATCAAAGGATTTGGATTTAAGACTCAATCACAGATTTTGTCGGATATAGAATTCAAATTTAGCAATGAGGGCAAATTCCATTGGGCTAAAATGGAGAGCATAGTTGCATTTATAGACGGACTCTTTAAAGAAATGGAAGAAGTCCTGCAATTCCAGGTTTGCGGGGATTATAGAAGACTAAACGATATTGTCAACAGTATTGACTATCTGTTGGTTTGTGATAATCTTGAAATTGTCAGCGATGCGCTATGCAATGGCAATTTTCAATTGGTAGATTGTACAGATGACCATTATCAACTCAGTTATCTGGAAACAGTGCATATCCATTTGTATAAATGCAGTTATGACAATTGGGGCAATCGTTTACTTGAATTAAGTTCTATGCCCGAACATTTGAATAAAATTGCTTATACCAATGTCACTGCTGAATTTGAATCTGAAGAAGAAATCTATTCATCACTAGGTTTGCCATATATACTTCCAGAACTCAGAGAAGGACTGAGAGAGCTCGAAATTACAGGTATACAAGACAATCTGATTCAATACAATCAACTGAAAGGCGTATTACATAATCACACAACATACAGCGATGGTATCAATACACTCGAGGAAATGGCATTGTTTGCCAGAAGTATGGGTCTCGAATACATAGGCATTTGCGATCACTCTCAAACTGCAGCTTATGCCAATGGTTTGAAACCCGAAAGAGTACTCGAGCAAATGAAGGCCATTGATAAACTAAATGCTGTTTATACTAAAGAATCCAAACCGATAAAAATATTTAAAGGGATAGAAAGCGATATACTTGGAGATGGTAGTCTGGATTACACACCTGATATTTTACAATTATTCGATATAGTAGTTGCCAGTATTCACAGCAATCTCAAAATGGAAATGGAAAAAGCTCATGCCCGACTGATAAAAGCGATTGAAAATCCGTATACTACTATTTTAGGTCACCCGACTGGTAGATTATTGCTGATGCGACCTGGTTATCCAATCGATCATAAATATATTATTGATGCATGCATAAGCAATCATGTGGCTATTGAACTCAATGCTCACCCATATCGATTGGACATTGACTGGAGATGGATAGATTATGCTATTACCAAAGGAGGCATTATCAGCATTAATCCGGATGCTCACCAAAAAGAGGGGCTAGACGATATGCGTTATGGTGTTAATGTAGCAAGAAAAGCATACCTCACTGCAGAAAACTGTCTGAACGCCAAGAATCTCTCCGAATTCGAATCCTGGCTGGAAGCTACTAAAAAGAAAAAATTAGGTTAAACGATGCATTCGATGCATTGACTTACCTTTGCAAATAAATTGAAAGTACTCATTTTAAGATTTAGCTCTATAGGAGACATTGTACTGACAACGCCTGTAATAAGATGTCTCAAAACTCAAAAACCTGAGTTGGAGGTACACTATGCTACCAAAAAGCAATATAGGGGACTATTAATCAACAACCCGTATATAGACAAATTGCATTTTCTGGAAAGCAGCATGACCGACCTGATTCAAAATCTTAAAAAGGAAAATTTTGATTATATCATCGACCTTCACAACAATTTACGCACTGTAAATATTTGGTCGCAATTAAGAGTAAAGCGATATAAATTAGACAAATTAAATTGGGAAAAATGGTTGATGGTGCGTCTTAAAGTGAATGTTCTTCCCTACATGCATATAGTAGACCGCTATATGGATACTGTTTCACATTTTGGAATAGAAAATGACGGAAATGGACTTGACTATTTCATTCCTGAACAAACCAATGTCAGTCAGTTTGACTTACCTGAGTCGTATGCAGTTTATGCACTAGGTGCGCAACACAATACCAAAAAACTGCCATTTTTAAAACAGGTTGAACTTTGTCAAAAAGTCAATTCTCCATTGGTATTAATAGGTGGAAATGAAGATAAAGAAGCAGGCGAAAAATTAAGTCGGGCTTGTTCAAATGCAATAAACTTATGTGGTCAGCTCAATATAGACCAAAGTGCATTGATTATGAAAAACGCCCAAAAAGTATATGCACATGATACCGGCATGATGCACATTGCAGCTGCATTGAGAAAACCAATTGTATCTATCTGGGGAAACACAATACCTGAATTTGGCATGACACCCTACTATCCCCAGGATGTAGACGATGCTTTAAGCACAATTTTAGAAGTTGAAGATTTAGGTTGCCGACCATGCAGTAAAATTGGATATGATAAATGTCCGAAAGGTCATTTTAAATGCATGGTCAATCAGAGTTTTGAGCATATTTAATCAAAGTGCATTTTTCTTTTTGAAATGGTACTTTTTTGCGATAAGCTGTAAATTAAAACAACCTGTCAGGTCCCAATTTATTTCTATAAAATACTGTATCACTGCATTTTATTCCGAAAAACTTCAACCTGACAGGTTAAAGTTTTTGCCCACAAAAAAAGCGGACCGAAATCCGCTTATTCTATAAAAACAATCTTATTAATTTATATCTATTATACCTACCATTTTCTCTGGTCTCACCCACTCATCAAACTGCTCGTTGGTTAATAAACCCAAATCTAATGCAGCTTGTCTTAAACTGGTGTTTTCTTTGTGCGCTTTCTTTGCAATCTTAGCTGCATTTTCGTAACCAATATGCGTGTTTAAAGCGGTCACCAGCATTAATGAATTCTCAAGTTTATTTTTAATTTCAGGTAAGTTTGGTTCAATCCCCTGAGCGCAATTAATATCAAAACTCAAGGATGCTTCTCCTAATAATCTGGCTGACTGAAGAACATTGGAAGCAATCAAAGGCTTGAATACATTAAGCTCAAAATGACCATTTGAACCACCAATAGTAACAGCTACATCATTGCCCATTACCTGAGCACAAACCATTGTTAAAGCTTCACATTGAGTTGGGTTCACTTTACCTGGCATAATACTGCTGCCCGGTTCATTATCCGGAATCAGTATTTCACCAATACCACTGCGAGGACCTGAACTTAACATTCTGATGTCATTGCCAATTTTCATCAAACTGACTGCAACACGTTTCAAAGCTCCATGAAGTTCAACCATGGCATCGTGAGCAGCCAAAGCTTCAAATTTATTTTCAGCACTTACTATTGGCAATCCAGACAATTCAGCGATAGTTTTGGCAACAAGTTCAGAATATCCTTTAGGTGTGTTGATGCCGGTACCAACTGCTGTTCCACCCAATGCAATTTCACTTGCCGGAACTAAAGCGCGATTAATGGCTTCAATTCCATTTTTCAATTGCTGAACATAACCACTGAACTCCTGACCCAGAGTCAAAGGAGTAGCGTCCATAAAGTGGGTTCTGCCAATTTTAATGATATCCTTAAACTCACGTGCTTTGTGCTTTAAAGTAGTTTTCAAAGCCTGTAAACCCGGAATAGTGTAATCAATCACCTGTTGATATGCTGCAATACTCATAGCAGTAGGAAAAGTATCATTGCTGCTCTGAGATTTGTTGACATCATCATTAGGATGCAATATTTTCTCTTCATCTGAAAGTTTACCGCCATTTATAACATGTGCTCTGTTGGCAATAACTTCATTAACATTCATATTGCTTTGGGTACCGCTACCGGTTTGCCATATTACCAAAGGAAACTGATCATCCAGTTTACCCTCAAGAATCTCATCACAAACACTGCAAATAAGATCGCATTTAGTAAGTGACAAAGCACCAAGTTTGTTATTAGTGATAGCTGCTGCTTTCTTCAAAACCGCAAAAGCGCGAATTATTTCAATAGGCATTCTCTGATTGCCAATTTTGAAATTCTGCAATGATCTTTGAGTTTGCGCGCCCCAGTATACATGAGCAGGTACTTTAACTTCGCCCATAGTATCGCGTTCGATTCTGAATTCTTGTGTCTGATTCATGATATATTAAATCTAAATGGACGGCAAATTTAATGTTTAAATGTTAATTCCTGATACATTTAACAATTCAAATCCTTTCAAAACTATACTGTTTGCTACTATAATGGTATTAAACACCCTGCTTGCCTTAAATAAAGCCTGAAATGATGCTGATTGACGCAAAATTTAACCAGGAATGTCCGCTTTCGGTCAATTTAAATGATCATTATCACAAAAAAAGATTAAGTTTGCGTTTAACTCAAATATGGTTTGGCTGTATCCGCAATTTCTTTGGGCTCTGTTGGCTCTTTTGGTGCCCATCGCCATTCACTTATTCAATTTCAGACGTTATAAACGGATTGAATTTTCGAATGTCAGACTGCTTACTCAAATCAACAGACAGACTAAAACAGGTAATCAACTTAAAAAATACCTGATACTGGCAAGCCGATTGCTGGCATTCACATTTCTTGTCTTTGCATTTGCACAACCGGTTATAAAAAAAGAAAAATCTTCCGGTGAAAATGGCAAAACTTCCATCAGTTTGTACATTGATAATAGTTACAGCATGAATCTTTCAGGAGAGGAAGGTCAATTGCTTGAAGCTGCAAAAAACCGGGCCAGAGCCATCATAAACGCCGCTTCAAATGCCGATGAATTTAACATCATAACAACTGATTTAAACGCTTCGTTTATGCATTTCAGAGGCAAACAGGCCACTCTCGAAAACATTGATAAAATTAAACTGAGTGTATCTACCAGACAAATATCTGATATTCTTGAAATTCAAAATCGTTTGCTAAAAGAGCGCAGTGGCGAGAAATTAAGTTTTATTATTTCTGACTTCCAGAAAAAGCAAAGTACTTTAGCTAAAAATCCACTGGACAGCAATATCAGACAAACATGGATTAAACTTGAAAATGCTGGGCACGACAATATCAGTATCGATACATGTTATTTGGAATCTCCTGTTTTACAAGTCGGGCAAAACATTACACTGGTAGTTCAGGTGAGCAATTACACCGAGAATCCTGTTGAAAACATGACGCTCGAATTATGGATTGACAACAAACCAAAAGGCATTGCCAACTTCAATCTTCAACCTTATTCCAATGACAGGCAAAACATTAATTTCACACTCGAAAGCGGAGGTTATCATCGGTGCGAGTTGAAATTACCGGGAGATAACATTGCTATCGATGATGAGCTTTTCTTTGCTTTCTCAATCAATAGAAATTACAAGGTCAGTGTAATCAGCGACAACTCTGAACCCTATGCAGATGCAGTATTTTCAGATAATCCAGGCTTTATTTACAAACGCGAAAACAGCGGAAACATCAATTACAGCGACTTCAAGAACCTTGACCTGATTGTATTGCAGGGCATTAGTCAAATCAATACAGGACTGCAAAGTGAACTGAAAAAATTTGTTCAAAACGGAGGTACTTTATTCGTATTTCCCAACGCTGCTTCAGGCATTTCAGAATCTGGTTTAGATGCATTGTGTGCTAATTTTGGAATACAAGTAGCCGAACTCGTTGACAATACTCCACTCAAAGTAAGTCAACTTGAACTTGAGCATCCTATTTATAAAAACGTATTTGAAAAAGTTCCTAAGAACCCGGATTATCCAACACTCAGTAAAACTTTAAACATTCAATCAGTTGGTGGAACTGCCATTGCAAGGCTGGCAAACGGCAAACCTTTCATACAGAACAATTCCTTTGGGAAAGGCAATTTTATACTATGCGCATCTGCAACCGATAAAACCTGGGGGAATTTTCAGAACCATGCCTTATTTCCGCCCACATTAATTAAATCGGCTATGTTAGGCGCTTACAGGTCGAGTTTGTATCAACTCTGCGCAACCACTAGCGCTATTGGAACAGGCTTGCCTTATGAAACAGAGACAGGTATTACTCTAAAAAATGAAAAAATTGTATTGGTTCCTGAAGTTATTAACAGCGATGGAGAGATGCTGTTAAACACAAATGGAGAGATAGAAACTCAGGGTCATTATGACATTTTGAGAAAGGACCGAGACAGTGCAATTGGTTCAATAGCCTTTAACATCAACAGAAACGAGAGTGATACTCGTACATTAACGATAGAAGAATTTGAAAAACAATGTGACAATTTTGGTATTGAGGAATTTCAAGGCAGTGCTGAAAAATTGTCGGCTGAATTTGCAAAAAACCGCAGAGGAATTAGCCTGTGGAAATGGTGTATTACTTTTGTTTTGTTTTTCCTACTTATTGAAATACTTTTGATCAGATTTTTTAAGACAAATGCAAAGCTTTCTGCTTAAGAATATTACGGTTGCGGACAAGGGCTCAAAATACAATGGTCAAACCGGCGACCTGGGAATAATAGATGGTAAAATCAGTGCTTTCGGTGTTGATTTGGATGAATCAGCTTACTCTAAAGTACTGGATTTTAGTGAATGTATCGTCAGTCCTGCTTTTGTGGATGTGAGATGCAATAGCAGTGAACCCGGATACGAACACAGAGAAACGCTTCAGTCACTTAATCAGTGTGCAATGGCCGGTGGATTCTCCAAAATTGCTCTTCTACCTAATTGCCAACCTGCTAGAGATGATAAGTCCGGAGTCGAATTTGTCATTCACCAAACCGAAGAACTTCCTGTCCAGTTTTTACCTTTGGGTGCTATAACACATAACATGCAAGGAGATGATCTTTGCGAAATGTTCGATATGAAACAATCGGGTGCTGTTGCATTTGCCAATGCCAACAATCCTATGGAAAATATTGGCACAATGAGCCGTGCACTGCAATATACCAAGAGTTTCAATGGACTGATTTATTCTTTTTGCGAAGAAAGTGAATTAACAAAAGGTGCTTACGTTGCAGAAGGCCCGGTAGCTGTAAGTTTAGGATTGAAAGGAATTCCCCAAATGGCGGAATATCTCAGAGTTCAAAGAGATATAGAACTGGCAGATTATCATCAGACTCGATTACATATTTCTAAAGTGAGTACCGAAAAGTCTGTTGAACTCATTCGTCAAGCTAAATTACAAGGCATACAAGTGACTAGTGATGTTGCTGTAATGAATCTGGTTTTGACTGATGAAGCCATAATGGACTTTGACAGCAATCTTAAAGTGAATCCACCTTTGCGTCAGGCTAATGATGTTAAAGCTTTGTGGCAGGGCTTGCTTGATGGCACAATCGACGCAATATGCAGCGATCACCATCCACAGGAAGTAGAACGCAAAAGAGTTGAATTTGAATATGCTGCCAATGGGGTTATCACATTGCAAATAGCTTTCAGTTTAGGCGTTGAAGGCCGCAACAGATTCTGTCCTTCTATGAGTGATGAAGCTTTACTGGAAAAATTCAATTACGGAGGAGCTAAAATTCTCAACTGTATAATAGATAGTATTGATGAAGGAGCAGAAGCCAATTTTACAGTTATCAATCCTCACAAACAAACCATTATAACCAGAAAAAACAATCATTCACTTTCTGATAATACTTATTATTTGAATAAACCATTGCCTTATTTTATTGAGGCAACCTTTATAAATAAAAATTGTCTTTTTAATATTCATCATCATTAAATCTTCAAAAAAATGAACGACAACATGATTACAGATCAAGCAATGCCAGGCAACAAAAGTTTCTTGAATGTCGCCTACAAATGGGCTTTAATCACTTCAGCCTACATGATAATTAAAACCTATGCCATCTACTTGTCTGACCCCGCCACCTATCATCCACAAAAGGGTGGAATGGCTTTAGGTTTATTGGATTTAGTCATATCTCTTGTTGCTTTTTATATGGCAAACAAGGAATACCGAGATAAAGAAAATGGAGGCTTTTTAACTTTTGGAAAAGGCTTTACTGTTTCTTATATAACAGGTTTATTCATCATACTCATCACAACCATCTTCATGTATGTATTTTTAAGCTATCAGGTTGATTTCGACTTAATGGTTTCCAATATGTTAGATGAAAGCATGAGACAAATGAAAGAACGCGGAATGAGTGAAAAAGACATGACAATTGCAATTCAACGAACCAAAGAATTCAGTAATATCGGTAGTATGCTCACCTTTTCGAGTATTGCCTTTATTGTTTTGTATGCCATATTCGCATTGATAATAGCTGCTATCACAAAACGAAATCCATCAACTTCAAATTAATAAAAATACGGGCGTCCAAAACATGCACGACATATCGATTGTCATACCACTATTAAATGAAAAAGAATCACTTCCCGAATTAGAGGAATGGATTGTGAGGGTAATGACTCAAAACAATTACAGCTATGAAATTATTTTTATAGATGATGGCAGTAGCGACGGCAGTTGGGAAACAATTCAACAATTAGCCTCCAAAAACAGTCAAATCAAAGGCATCAAATTCAGAAGAAATTATGGCAAATCAGCTGCATTAAACATTGGATTTGCTGAATCTAATGCTAAGGTCATTATCACAATGGACGCCGACTTGCAAGATAGTCCTGATGAAATTCCTGAGCTTTATAAAAAAATAACAGAAGGTCAGTTTGATATGGTCTCAGGCTGGAAGAAAAAGCGTTACGACCCAATCACTAAAACACTTCCAACCAAGTTATTTAACTGGGCCACTCGTAAAATGAGCGGTATTTATCTTCACGATTTTAATTGTGGTTTAAAAGCTTATAGCCATGATGTGGTGAAAAACATTGAAGTATATGGTGAAATGCACCGATATATACCTGTCATTGCCAAGTCTGCAGGATTTAAAAAAATTGGCGAACAGGTTGTAGAACACAGAGCCAGAAAATACGGGACTACCAAATTTGGATTAGACAGATTTGTCAATGGTTTTCTCGACTTGCTCACCATCTTTTTCATGGGTAAATTCGGCAAAAAGCCAATGCACTTTTTTGGTGTATATGGATTGTTGAGTTTCATAATTGGAGTTTGTATTGCTCTTTATATCATCATCGATAAACTTATTCATCTGATGAACCACAAACCTGCGCCTTTGGTAGCGGATTCTCCATTGTTCTATTTAGGACTGGTAACCATGATCATTGGTGTACAATTATTTTTAGCTGGTTTTCTTGGCGAACTCATCAGTCGCTCGAGCGGAGAACGCAATCAATACTCCGTATCAGAAAAAATTAATTTATAATGGGGAAACGCATTGTAATTGTTGGACCAGCATATCCTCTTAGAGGAGGTTTAAGTACGTATGACGAGAGACTGTGTAAAGGGTTCAACGATGCCGGCCACAATTGTTCCATACTGAGTTTTAGCTTACAATACCCTAACTTTCTCTTTCCGGGAAAAACGCAGTTCAGTACAGACCTTGCCCCGGAAAATATCAGCATAGATACAGCAGTTAACTCAGTCAATCCACTTAACTGGTTATCGGTTGGTACTAAATACAAAAAACTGGCTCCAGATTTAATGGTTTTCCGATATTGGATGCCTTTTATGGCACCTTCTTTAGGAACCATTGCACGCCTAGCTCAGAAAAATAAACACACTCGCATGGTTGCTATCGCGGATAATATTTATCCTCACGAAAAACATTTCTATGATAAACCATGCACCAATTACTTTGTAAATTCCATGCACGGATTTGTGACTATGAGCCAATCAGTATTACATGATTTGCAAGTTCTTGTGCCTGATAAACCTTCTAAATACGTACCACATCCTATGTACGATAATTTTGGGATGGGCTTAGATAAACAATCTGCTAAAAAACAACTGGGGTTAGATCCTGATACCGGCTACTTATTGTTTTTTGGGTTTATTCGTCAGTATAAAGGCCTCGATTTATTATTAAAATCATTTGCAGCAAGTGGATTGCAAAATCAAAATATCAAATTGCTGATTGCTGGTGAATACTACGAAGATTCAGCTCCATACAAGTCATTAATAAAAGAATTAAATTTAGAAAATGCTGTTGTGGAACGCAATGATTTTATACCGAACAGCGAAGTGGCAGCGTATTTTTCAGCTTCAGATATGGTTGTACAAACTTACCATTCAGCAACTCAAAGCGGAGTCACACAAATAGCCTATCACTTTAATAAGCCTATGCTTGTAACAGATGTGGGAGGTTTGGCAGAAACAGTTCCCGATGGAGAGGTCGGATTTGTTTGCGCCAAAGACACACAAGTTATTGCTAAAGCTTTAAGAAGGTTCTATGATGAAAAACTGGAGGATACATTCTCTAAACAAGCTGAGTTATATAAACGAAAATTCAGCTGGGACCATATCATGAATGGGCTGATGGAAGTAGCTGGACTCTGATGGGGGCTGACTTACCTTCTAACTACCAGTTTGTATCTGAAATTGGTACTTAATCCCGGAACAATGACAACATAGATACCTTCACGGAAATTATCTACCAGGTAAACACCTTCAGTATCCGCAAAAATATGGACAGCCTTTCCACTCATATCCACTAAAATGAGGCCTTTACCCATTGGAACTTTTTTGGTATTCACTCTAAAAGAACTTGAAGCCGGGTTAGGGAAAAATGTGATGAGTTCGCCACTTCCTACCATATCCATTTCAGTTGAATAAGTTAATTGCACATCATCTATTTTAAATACAGAACCAAGGTGAGCGCTTGCTTCAGGTTGTGCAGTACCAAACTCTATTGATACAAATGCTGCGTCATCAGTAGACAGATAATTAACTGGCACATTAAACTGAGCAAAATTGTTGCTGGTAGAGGTAATTAAAAGCATACCACTGCCGATTTCATCCAAACTGGAATTAAATACTTTAATCAAAGCATAAGCTGTATCGTTACCTACAGATTTGAAATTCCCATAGAAACTAAGATAATCAGGGGTAGAGTTCACTTCTATCATTCTGGAACCAAAACCACCATAATTATTTGAGTCGGATGAAGAGAAAGCTATACCAGGTAGCGCTTTATTGGTTGTAAAATTGAATCCATTTCTAAGTTCAAGAGCAAAATTGCCTGTAAAAGGTGTGTTGGTAATAGCATAGTTGGTTTTGTCAAAGACGACTGAATCGGAAATAGTTTGACCATTGGAGTCAATTTGAACATTAAAACTATACGTTTTAGCAGTCCAAAACTGAGCTGTGCCGTTGCTATTAAGATTTTCGAATCCTCCATTGAGCAATTGAGCCATGCTTTCGGAAGAAAACAGGCAAAGGAGTAGTGTTAAAAAAGGTAGTTTCATAAGCTGATTATTTTGTTTCCGGCTGGTATTATAAAATTAGACGAAAGTGCCGAAAAATTCGCTGCAATTTTGGAGTATTAATTTATAAATAGCTGATTGATTGGATAAAACATTTTTTAAAAGAAATTCAACCTTCCAGGTTGAATAGTGTAAAAAAGTGCTATTTCAACCCCTAAAAACGACCATTCACAAAACACTTTCTTAAAACCGAAGTAAGTAGTACAAAAAATTACATTAAAATTTAAAAAAACCTACCAGCTTGAGTAGACTAAAAATTGGGGGAATGAATTTTAATTGTCAAACAAAGTCTTAAGAACTAAATTTTATTGCTGGAAGGCTTCCCTGCGCTTCGTCTTTGTTGTTTTCTTATTCAACCTGGAAGGTTGAATAGTGCAAAAAAGTGCTATTTCAACATCAAAAAACGACCATTCACAAAACACTTTTATAAAATCAATGTCCTACTGTAATTTTTCAAGACTTAAATCTCAGACTTAAATTACTTCTGAGCTTTCTTGTAAAGATAAAATGCGACGATGCCAAAAATAAAATTCGGAATCCAAACAGCAAGCATTGGATGCATCAAACCTGAATTTCCGTAAGTATTGAAATATTGAATAACAAAAAGGTAAATGAAGCTCAGAAAAATTCCAATACCTAAATTCAATCCGACCCCTCCCCTGCTTTTTTTACTCGATACACATACGCCAATTATGGTAAGTATAAAAGTGGAAAAGGGCAAAGAATAACGGCGATACTTATCTGTAATATAAAAATACAAATTGCCGGCACCTTTCATTTTCTCTTCTTCAATAAACTTATTCAATTCAATCAAATCCAGTGACTGCACATCTTCGGTATGTCTGAAAAAGTCAACCGGGTTGAAAGGAATTAAAGTATCCATATAGCGCCCCCTGCTGATGGTCTGTGAACCATCTTCATTGTACTCTCGAGCGAGGTAATCCTCTAAATGCCATTTCTTTAATTTGTGGTTGAAAGATATGCGCTTGGCAAAAAGTTTCGTTTTTAGTTTTTGATTATCATACACTTCGAGATGCACTCCCCCGCCCGTACTGTCTCCATATCCAAAGTACTCCATGTAGAAAAAAGTATTAGGACGGATCTGGCTGTGTACATTGTTGATGTAATTGTCACTGTTGTTTCTGATGTACTTATTTTCAAATTTCAGTCTGACTTTTTCAGAATGAGGAATTACAAATCCATTGAGAGCAAAAGACAAAACCGCCAGTAAAAATGCAGTTATAATATATGGTCTTAAAAAACGATTGTAACTGACACCTGAAGACAGTGTTGCGACAATTTCACTTTTGGAAGCGAGTTTAGACGTAAAAAATATGACTGAAATAAAAATGAAAACCGGACTGAAAAGATTGAGAAAAAAAGGCACATAATTGAGGTAATAATTGAATATTATCTCTTTTAAAGGTGCTTGTTTCTTGAGAAAATCATCCAGTTTTTCTGAAATGTCAAAGATGATGATGATAATAATGAAGAGACTCAGCGTCACAGCAAAAGTGGTTATAAACCTGCGAATGATGTACCAGTCGAACTTCTTTATCATAAATCAAAGTCTGTTTCTCAATTTCTGTACCATTTGAGGTTTCCAGGTCGAAAAAGTATCATTCTGTATATGCTTTCTGGCTTCACCAACCAGCCACAAATAGAAACTCAAATTATGCAAACTTGCTAATTGAGGTCCCAACATTTCTCCAGCTATAAACAAATGTCGTAAATAGGCTTTCGAATATTGAGGCAAATGCAGCTCATCAACAGGACTAAATTCCTTCTCCCATTTTTTATTTCGAATATTAATGATACCCTCTTTAGTGAACAGCATTCCATTGCGGGCATTTCTGGTAGGCATAACGCAATCAAACATATCGACACCCAAAGCAATGCATTCCAATATATTTTCAGGAGTACCTACACCCATTAAATATCTTGGTTTGTTTTCCGGCAAAATACCGCAAACCAACTCAGTCAATTCATACATAATATCATGAGGTTCTCCGACACTTAAACCACCAATGGCGTTTCCGGGGCAATCCATTTTAGCTACAAATTCAGCACTTTGAATACGCAAATCTCTAAACGTACTGCCTTGCAATATTGGAAACAATGCCTGAGAATAACCATATAATCCCGTTGTTTCATTGAATCGGTTAACACATCTCTCCAGCCATCTGTGTGTCATGTGCATGCTTTTTTCAGCATACTGATAGGTACTTGGATAAGGTGGACATTCATCGAAAGCCATAATGATATCAGCTCCAATCTGCCTTTGAATATCCATCACATTTTCAGGAGTAAACAAATGTCTGCTACCATCAATATGCGATTGAAATTTGGCGCCTTCTTCAGTAAGTTTGCGTTTTTCAGCCAGAGAATACACCTGATAACCACCGCTATCAGTCAAAATGGGTTTGTCCCACGAAATAAATTGATGCAAACCACCTGCTTCCTGAAGTACTTCAGTTCCAGGACGCAGATATAAATGATAGGTATTGCCCAATATAATCTGAGCCTTTATATCTGTTTTTAACTGTTGTTGGTTAATAGCTTTAACTGTACCAACCGTACCAACAGGCATAAAAATGGGCGTTTGAATAATCCCGTGGTCGGTGCTGATTTCTCCGGCTCGGGCTTTAGAACCGGAATCTTTATGCTGTAAATCGAATTTCAATTGTGGAAGTGAAAAGATATTTGAAACAAACGGGCTTGAATTCTGCTGATAGAACTTGCGTAAATATATGGGTCGGGGCTCAGCATATTACCCAAACTGTTGCTCATTTTAATTTCTGTTGAAATCAGTGACCAAAGTCCAAAATGATCGTAACCAACACCCAGCTCATAATAGTAAGAATTGGCTTTAAACGCCACCATCGGCAGGTTTGGACTTCTCACTGTGTTTTCATTGCTTTGGAAATCGTGAGTATATCTAAATCCACCTATCACATAAAAACGGTGATTGCCATGTCTGACAGAATGGTGTTTGAGCAACAGACATTGATTGATGGAGACAGTTTCAGTTTTAGCTGTTTGCACCCTATCGGCAAAACTAAAAGTAAAATTTCTTTGAGAAAATTCAATTTGAGGCAAGTATCTGACAGTAAAAAAGCGACCTATGCGGTAATCGGCAATTCCACCGAAATTAAGACCCGCAAACCCTTGTGTAGAGATACTTCTTACTGAATCTCTCTGATAAAAATCTGCTGCAGTAGTAACTTTCGCTTTTGCAAAATTAGGGGCAATTGTAATTCCAAAGTGCCATTTTCTGGAGTCGTCATTTGGACGATGCTCTGAGCCCTGCGCCAAAACATTGGACGCATAAAACATAAACAATATAACTATGACTTTGTTCCGACGTAAATGCTGCATATACCAAAACTTAAAGCCTGCATCTTCATTTGTTTGAAACCAACTTTTTCAAGGTGATTCAGAAAATCCTGTCCATCGGGGAAGTGTTTAACCGATTCAGGTAAATAAGAGTAGGCTGAATTGCTCTTTGAGATATAACGCCCCCACAATGGCAAAATTGTATTGAAATATAAGTTATACAATTGTTTAACCGGAAATGTACGCGGCTTGCTGAATTCCAGCACCACTAATTTGGCTCCTGGTTTCAAGACTCTGTAAATTTCGGCTAAACCTTTATCCAGGTCTTCAAAATTTCTAACTCCAAATCCAACAGTGCAGGCATCAAAGGTTGAATCTTCAAACAACAGCTTTTCGCTATCCCCTTTTCTTAATTCAATTTTAGCATCCTGCCCTGAAGCTGCCAGTTTTTTGCGCCCCATACTCAGCATACCTTCACTTAAATCGACTCCAATTACCTTGTCCGGATTCAGTTTAAGGCACTCTATAGCCAGATCTGCCGTACCGGTAGCCACATCCAGAATCATATTCGGATTATCCTTCTTTAGATAATTTACTGCTTTCCTTCTCCAAAGTTTATCAATACCAAGTGAGAGAAAATGATTCAGAAAATCATAGCGTTTGGAAATGCTGTCAAACATCTCTTCCACTTGTTGTTTTTTACTTTTATCAGAAGTCTGTATAGGTTTTATAGTGGCCAAAACGTATTTTGATTAAATTTGCAGAATTGTCCGCAAAGATAATCCATTCATCCTATTAAACAGCATAAAATGAAAGCCGAGTTCAAAGGTTCATACCCCAGTGTCAGTCTCATGCCTAACGACAGGTTATATGAGTTTGCCTTCATAGGCAGAAGTAATGTCGGCAAAAGCTCGCTCATCAATATGTTGTGCGATCATAAAGATTTAGCTAAAACCTCCTCCAAACCCGGCAAAACCCAGCATATAGTCCGCTTCGAAATCGACAACAAATGGTACCTTATAGATTTACCGGGCTATGGTTATGCCAAGGTATCCAAAGATTCTAGGAAACTTTTCGGCGAAATGATTCAGGATTATCTGCTGACCAGGGAAACTATGATCTGTGTGTTTGTGCTGATAGACAGCCGTCTGGAACCTCAGAAAATAGACCTGGAATTTATGGAATGGCTTGGAGTAACAGGCGTTCCATTCTGCATTGCTTTTACCAAAACCGACAAGTTGAAGCCAAAAGAAGTTGAGAATAATGTTGAACTGTATAAAAACAAACTGCTGGAAACATGGGAAGAATTACCTCAGATTTTCGTGACTTCGGCCACTGAAAAACTGGGCAAAAAGCCGATACTGGATTTTATAGCCAATGTGCTAAAGGATGTTAAGGCACACAATCAATCGTAGTTGAAAATTTCATTTCCCTTGATATTTTACGTCAGCAAACAACTTTCCAGAGGACTCTGATTTGAAGTAAAATTTCTTTTGGGCTATTATGTAAATTGTATACTTATTCAACCTTCCAGGTTGAATAGTGTGAAAAAGTACTATTTCATTGGCCAAATATCAACTTTCACAAAAAACATTCTCAATTTAATTCTTCAATCGCTTTTTTTTACTATTCGATAATTCCACCTGTATTTTAAGATCGAGTCAATTAAAACCAGTCCTAAGTAACAGTGAATTTATTTGTGTAATTGCCTTGTTTCGTCATTTTTCTGGAACCTCCTAATCCAAAATCTTAAAAAAAACATAGTCTCAAAAAATCACAAAAAATAAACTAATTTCGCAGCTTCAATTTTAAAAATGAAAAAATTATCCATCATTGCCCTGGCTGCTCTAGTGTTTGCATCTTGCGGCGACAAGTCAAAAGGCAAACCGGCCATGAAAACCCTTAAGGATTCCTTCTCTTATGCTTTCGGTACTTTTGTTGGTACTCATATGTTGAAAGCCAACGAAATTAAAGACATCAACTGGGATGTTTTTAAAGCAGCTGTTGAGAAAAGTATTGTAAACGGTGACAGCGGTCTGGCTCTTGATAAAGAAGCTATTGATAGAGTAATCAACACTTATCTTGCTGAAAACAAATACGGTAAGAATAAAAAAGCTGGCGCTGATTTCATCGCAGCTAAGAAAAAAGAAGGCTACTCTGTATCTCCTTCAGGTTTGTTGTACAAATTTGTTAAAAAAGGTAATGGCGTAAAAGCTGCTCTTACTGATACTGCAATGGTGTTCTATACCGGTAAGAAAACCAATGGTAACCTATTCGATTCCAATGAAGGCGAATCTCCAATGAAAGTTCCTATGAACTCTTCTCTTCTTGTTAAAGGTTTTATGGAAGGTTTGGGCTTAATGGATGAAGGTTCTGAAATCGATATCGTTATCCCTGCTGAACTGGGTTATGGCGAAAAAGGTATGTCTGACTACAGATCAGGTGCCATGATGATTGAGCCTTATGAAGTTTTGACTTTCCGTCTGAGACTTGAAAGTATTAAAAGATAATTGACTAAAAATGTCACTAAAAGACCGGGCCTTAATTGTCCGGTCTTTTTTGTTTTAACACATTCAGATAAGCTGTCGTAGATTGAATAACACTTTAATCATCTGTTTAAATTTTCATGAGATGTGTACAGATTATAATCCTTACATAAGTTGCATGTGAACGGATAATTTCACATTCAAAAAAGTTGAAAAGGAAAATTGCCCACAATGATTAAAGCATACAATAAAAAGAATAAATTTGCCAAAAGGTGAAATTCGCGGATATACTAGGACATAGCAGCATTAAAAAAACACTTATTAACAGTGCCAATTCGGGCAGAATACCTCATGCTCAAATGGTTATTGGCAGCGAAGGCAGCAGTGCATTACCACTTGCTATGGCTTATGCGCAATACATTGCCTGTTTAAATAAAACCGATGACGACAGTTGTGGCACCTGCTCATCGTGCGTTAAGTACAATCAGCTCATACATCCTGATTTGCATTTGTCTTTTCCTTTCATTGGTTCAAATGAAACCTGCGACGATTATATTCAGGATTTCAGAAAAGCATTTTTAAGCAACCCTATCATGTCTTTCGGAGACTGGTTGCAAAGCATCGATTCGGAGAACAAAAGGGCCAATATCAACATCAAAGAATGTAGAAATATCATTCGAAAACTGGCATTAAAACCATATGAAAGTGATTACAAAGTCCTCATCATGTGGCTGCCTGAATTTTTAGGAAAAGAGGGCAATGTTTTGCTTAAACTGATTGAAGAACCACCTGCAAACACTTTGTTTTTCCTTGTAACAGAAAATCAGGATTTGATATTAAGTACGATTATTTCCAGGACTCAATTTATCAAAATACCTGCTTATCCAATAGAAGAGATAGAGCAATTCCTGTTAAACAATCAACTGGCTGGAGGAGATCTGGCTCGAAATGCCGCTTTAATGTCGGAAGGCAATCTCAACAAAGCGATTAAATTGGCCAATGAATTGGAAAATCCTCAATTCGAATTATTTCGTGCCTGGATGCTGGATTGCTATCTGGGGCAAATTTATAAAATTATGGATGAGCTCGAAAACTACACAGAGAAGGGCAAAGAGAGCTTAAAGATGTTGTTCACCTATGGAATACACATGTTGCGTTCAGCCATGTTGTTCAAGCATCAGGACCTGTCTTCTAAACTTTCTGCTCAGGAATTGGAGTTTGTCGGCAAGCTTTCTAATCTGATTGGATTGGATGCTGCAAAAGAAATATACGACGGTTTTAACAAAGCCATTTTCGAGATTGACCGCAATGGCAGTGTAAAATTAATTTTAATTAACCTATCTTTGACACTTAAAAACAATCTGAAATCAAAAACTGTTCAGAAAGTTTAATAAAAATTATAGATAAATCATGGGATGTGGAAGTTGTGGAACTACTGGTTCTTGCTCGCCAAATGGCTGTAAAAGCAATGGCACTTGCGGAACAAGCGGTTGCAATAAATTAAATGTATACAACTGGCTGAGCGATACAGCTATGCCAGATAATTATAAGCCTTTCGATATTGTAGAAATTCGTTTCAAAGGCAGCAGGAAGGAGTTTTTCAGAAATAAAAATGGTTTGGAACTCTTTGCCGGTGATGCAGTGGTGCTCGACTCAGATATGGGTTACGACATTGGACACGTGTCTATCAGTGGTGAACTGGTGCGTTTGCAACTTAAAAAACGCAATATCAGAGAAGACTCAGAACACATTAAAAATATTCAGAGAAAAGCAACTGAAAAAGATCTGGAGCGCTATCAGGAGGCCAAGAACAGAGAAGATAAAGTGCTTGAACGCGCTCGTACCATTGCCTTGATGATGAAGCTGGAAATGAAACTCAGCGACATCGAAATTCAGGGTGACAATAAAAAAGTTATTTTCTTTTATACAGCTGAGGGGCGTGTTGACTTCAGGGAGCTCATTAAAAAATTTGCTGAAGAGTTCAAACTGAGAATCGAAATGCGTCAAATCGGATATAGAGAAGAAGCATCTCGTTTAGGTGGAATTGGTTCTTGCGGAAGAGAATTGTGTTGCAGTACCTGGTTAACAGATTATAAACTGGTCAATACCTCTGCTGCACGTTACCAAAATCTCTCTATCAATATGCTCAAATTATCCGGTCAGTGCGGTAAATTGAAATGTTGCCTTAACTACGAACTGGATACTTATATGGAAGCTTTGGAAGAATTTCCAAAAGCCAAAGTAGTTAGAATTGAGACGGAAGCCGGAGCAGCTTATATGCAAAAAACAGACATTTTGAAACGTCTTACCTGGTTTGCCTACGAAGACAGACATGCCTGGATTTGCATAAGTTTGGATACGGTGAATGAGTATATAGAGATGAATGAAAAGGGACAAAAAGCCCCTGAATTGGTTGGAGAAATTTTGGACATGAAGCCAAAAGGAGATGAAGATCTGGATATTCCTATTGCAGCCAGTGATTTAGCCAGTGATGACATCACCCGTCTGGATAACAAGAACAAAAAGAAGAAAAAGAAGCCTGGAAATAAATCATCCGCTCGCCCTCAAGGACAAGGTCCACGTAATGACCAAGGACAACCTAGAAATCAGGGGCAAGTTCGCAACAACGAACAACAGGGCAATAACCGTCCCGGTAATCAAAATAGAAACAACGACAACCAGGGCAACAGAGGCAATCAACCTCAGAACAACAACAGGCCTCAGAACAACAGACCAAACGACAGACCAAACGATAGACGTCCAAACAACAATAGGCCGAATAACAGACCGGGTGATAGACCAAACAACAGGCCTAATGATGTTAAAAAAGAAGACTAAACCAGTCGACTTGATTTTTTAATATTACGTACTTAATTGTATTGATTAATACAGGTACTAAGTTGGCTTTCGAAGTAAACTTTTAGTGCAGTGGGTTATTTCAATCAACTGTATTTTTAGAGGACAGAAGTTTATCTGTTAAGAGTTATTTGTCCAATAAAAAACTCTTCTTCATTTTAAATCAATTTTCCAAGCGTACTTTATTAAAACACGCCTATTTTTATGTGAATAGGGTAAAATACTTTTTTAACGGAATTCGCAGGATTGGATTTTTTTTAATTTCCAACACCCTAGCAGGGTATTCTGGATTAAAATAATTCAAAACCCCATTTAACACATCTAAACATATACCTTTATTAATCTTTACATCCAA